>NZ_JBMKHS010000040.1:0-27628 GCF_049238105.1 Enterobacter cloacae complex sp. IR5418
AAAACACAACCCGCTACGGGGGAGACTTACCCGAAATCTGATTTATTCAACAAAGCCGATTACAGCACAAGCACCAATCACCATTGCTGTATTTCGTTGGATAAAGAGGACATCTGTCAATCCCATAAGAAATAGCGCTGACATATAAACCAGCAACCCCACATTGAACTTATTCTTTTTTTCGCAAGAAGCTAAAAAACCAGTAAAATAAAACAATATTATAGCAATCACTCCTAAAAGCCCCTGTAAACTAAAGCTTTCAATTATATCATTATGGAAATGATATTTTATAGCCCTGACTGCTTCCGCACTTTTATAGTTGTTTTCAATATATTCTCTTGCATTATTATAACGCTGTTCTGCATCCTGACCAAAAAGTGAAAAACTCGCTACGTGCTGTCCTGCGTCAAGCATAACAAAACGTGCTCCTAAAGATGTGTTAGCATTATTTTTTTGTAATTGCTGGATGTTATCATAAGCCTCAACAATTCTCTTTTGCATCTTATAAGCGATACCTCCGCCAATTACGGATATTGCCAGCAATGCTAAAAACCAATAACCAGGCTTTACATTTTTCAATTCAAAACATGCCAGGACGAAGCAGACAATGAAAAAAGTGCCTATAGCACCTCTGGTTTCTGTCATCAGTAATAAATAAGAGAATATGAAAAATGTAGAAATGTAAAATATAGTACGGTAAAGTTTATTTGAAACCGCTTTTTTAATCAGAGAAAAACACAAAACTGACTGAACTACCATTATATAAGCAGTGGTCGTAGCAGCATCGGCTAGCAGTTTAATTCTGGTTATACCAGACGCTTGCTCCTGATAACCAAACCAAACGGTAAGTAAACCTAACACAAGGCTAATGCAAGCAGCGAATTTCCAGCTTTGGATTGAAATTGCACTTACGGATTTAAGCAAATAAAATGCCATTACTCCTGACAGGATGAGCAACTTTCCGCCAGCATAATAATTATCTTTAATATCCTGTAAATGTGTCGATGGAAATTTCATCGACCAAATGAGTTTACTGGCACCC
This sequence comes from Enterobacter cloacae complex sp. IR5418, assembly GCF_049238105.1. Taxonomy (NCBI): domain Bacteria; kingdom Pseudomonadati; phylum Pseudomonadota; class Gammaproteobacteria; order Enterobacterales; family Enterobacteriaceae; genus Enterobacter; species Enterobacter cloacae complex sp. IR5418. The sequence goes on from NZ_JBMKHS010000040.1 coordinate 1,043, forward strand.
AGAAGCACAATACTCAATAAAAATGCTAATGCGATTTTATTACTCAATAGCCATTGACGAAAATTCTTCCAGTTTTCCAAAAAAAGAAGGCCAAAAATAGAAAGATAACAACCAATGTAAAATATTTTTCTTGGATAGGCCTCTATAAAAAGATCGCTTCCAATTGTAAACACAATAAGAATGAAAATAATGTTAACATTTAACCTTTTAATGTATTCACGACTTAACATTTTTAGTTTGCCTTTTTTCCAAGAAACGAGCCAAATGATAACGAACAAACATATAGAAAGCTTCAACAAAATGTTTCTTATTATTAAGCGTTTTATAGCATTTCTTTAGTTCTTTCGCACAACGTGGTCTAACATCTTCAACATCACGCCAGGGTGACATTTTTTTATATTTACGATAGTGGGTGCTTATTTGCTGTTGATTCCATAACTGCCATGGTTTATCGCTACCAACATAATGTAACAAAATTGTTTCCTTAGGTGGTTCACGCATGAAATCCCCCCTTTTGTGCCCTGCCTTTATTTGGCAATTATACTTACCATCTATAAACATTACTTTTTTGTTCAGGACCACGTTAAGGGCATCTTGGTCAAAATACTTAAAATCAGCGCCGCGTTCCAATAAACACTCAAAAACTTTTTGCGATATTTTATTTTCATTCCACGTTCTGGCATTGACATAAAGAACTCCAGAATTAAAATAATCGCAACCAGGGATATTAATAGAATTTGAAAGGGCAATCTGATGCTCCGGCTCCCTGACAGCACAACAAATATTATTTATCGGCTTATAGTTTTCTAATAAATTATAAATGCTATTTAGCGCCACAATATCGGCATCAACATATAAAAAATAACGATATTCTTTAATTAAATACGGAGCAAGGAGGCGAAAGTATATTGAGACTGGGAAAGTTGAAGTTTTAGGAAAAACATCCAGAGCGTCAGAAGATACAATAATAATTGTAAGTGCATGTTGAGTATTCTTGATAACAGACTGCAATCTGGAAAATTCAACTTCATTGTTTTTATCTGTAATAATGAAAAAATGCAATGGTAATTCCGAAGTTTTTTTCACAATTGATAACAATGAGATCCCGCAGTGCATTAAAAAATTTTCATCGATACCATAAACAACTGCTGAATATTGAACTTCAGCGTCGAAATTAAAATTCGTTACTTGCACGCTCAATATATTTTCGTTTAAATTAAAAATGGTTGGGTTCATCATTATTTATCGAGCTCAAAAATACTTATAATACATAAGATAACAAATAATAGCTGCCTTCCCCAGTACTTTCTCTAATTTGTTTAGCAACCATACAAAACATGATAATCTTGGAAAAAATGACAGGTTAACCTTTTGAATAACATATAAAAAAAGCACTAGTCCCATAGACGCATGGGTATAGTGCTGCATTTCTTTAGAAGTGGTCGATTAACCAACCGCTCTCATTTCAACGCCTCCGGAAGCGTTACAATCCACAGCTCGCTGTCGGACTCCGGCTTCTTCAGCGGCTTCACGCTGAGCGTGGTTTCCACCGGCTTATCATCCAGCGTCAGCGTGCCTTCCGCGTTCACCCGATAGTCCTTGAGCTTCTTGCCCTCGACCGGGTTTTGCATCGCCCCCTTCACGCCAAAGTCATTATCGTTCGCCACCGCAAGCCGTTTGCCGTCGAACAGCGCCAGCCCTTCGGCCTTCTCCTGCTGCCAGCCCAGCGCACGCAGATCGACCACCTGCGTTTTAGCCGCAAGCGTGATGCCGCGCTGCGCCAGCGTTTTCTCATCATCAAACTCCGGGTACTCGCCCGGCTTGTCGAATGCCGCCAGATCGCTCGCCTTACTCAGATCCACCCTGTAGATAAGGTTACGCATCGCGTCGTTTTTATCCTCGCCCTGTTCAATCAGCAGGATAGTGTGGTTATCCAGCGCAACGATGTCGCCGATTTTAGCGTCGCTGTTTTTGCTGTAAGCCGCGCTGTCGATGGGGTAGCCGTACATCGCGGTTTTCCCGGTCGCCGGGTCGTAGCTCACCAGACGCGTAAACAGCGCCTGTTTTTTGCTCTTCCCGTCGATATCCAGCGTGCTTTGCACGGCGGCGATAATGCGTCCGTCCGGCATACGGGTCAGCCCTTCGAAGCCCCGGTTTGCCTGACGCCATTTGATAACGTTTGGCAGACCGCCCGCGATAGATTTCTCCCCTTCCGCCGCCTGCGGGCCGTGGATCGCGAGGATTTTCCCTTTACTGTCGATGTTAATCAGGAACGGGCCATACTCATCGCACAGCCAGTAACCACCCTTCCCGTCCGGGGTAATGCCTTCCGTATCCAGTCCGCGGTTATCGCCTTTCAGCACTTTTAAGGTGTCGCTTAGCGCGATTTCATTGGTGGAACCAATCACCCCGCTTTGCAGCGGCAGACCGTTGATCTCGCCTTTATCGTCATGCAGAGGACGCGCATCAACGGCCTCCGCTTTACCGTTTTGCACACGAATCGTCATCAGCAGCGGGGCGAAATCCGGGGTAACAAAGATTTTGGCGTCGTTTTTCCCCATTTTTGGTGAGTCCGCGTTAGGACCGCGATCGGTCACGGTCGCAAACGTCAGCGCATCGCCCTGCTTGCCCGTGAACAACAAACCCGAACCGATTCCCACAGGCAGCCCATTCGGGAATGCGCTGGCAAATGCACCGCTGTATTTGATATGTGAGCCTTCGGGAAAGCTGACGACGTAGCGCTCCGCGGTTGGCTGTGCCGCCAGGCCAGAGAAAGAGAGCGCACAACCGATAAGCACAGGAATGATTTTTCTTTTCATATTGTTAGCATCCAGTTAGTGAAGCCAACAACGTAATGAAGAAACGTGTCAGAAAAATGACATGTTTATGCACTGAACCGCCTCTTATAGACGTATATCAATCACCAGAAATGTAAACCTCTGTCTTTATCTGTGTCAGCTGAAATACTTTTGGAAATTATTAGAAACCCAATTAATTCATCGCGAATGACTCTTTGCGCCTCGTTCATTTTACGTTTAGCCAGGAATGTAAACTGTCCCTAAACGCGAATGTATTGGGCATTGACGATTTGCCCTATAAACATCTTCACAACATTTAAGATTCAAAAATCCAATAAAACCAGTATAAAAACGCGACAGCAGTCACATTTGCAGTCATAAACATCACTTGTTAAGGTGCCCTCAGATTAATTTAATGACGAGGAAGCACTCATGAAAAAACTTAACATCCTGATCCTTTCTGCTCTGACCGCCGTATCGGGTTCCGCACTGGCCATGGGTGGCAGCATTGAGCAAGGTAAAAACTTTACTAACCTCAATCTGGAAATGGGGAAATCCTCATCAGGCCTGTATGCGGAGAGCAACTGGCTGAAAAACACCGATGACGGCACCCAGACCGGCGGCGTTGGGGCTGGCTACAACCTGGAAGTAGGCCCGGTAATGCTGAACGCGGGTGCGAAAGCCATCTACATCGGCCCGAAAAAAGGCGATAACGGCGTGGCGTTCCCGATTGGCGGCGGTGTCAACGTTGCGCTGACGGACAGCATTCACGTGTTTGGTGAGGGTTATGTGGCACCAGACGGGCTGAACAACAGCGTGAAGAACTATGTTGAAGCTAACGGCGGCGTAAGCTGGACACCAGTCAAACCTGTGACGCTGAAAGTGGGTTATCGCCACGTGAGCGTAGACGGTAAAGACGGTCGTCCAAACCACACGCTGATCGACGGTGCCTACGTAGGCGGTGGCGTGTCCTTCTAAGCCTGTTTGCGCGTTTCGCCCGGCGGCGCTACGCTTGCGCGGGCCTACAATGAAAGGTGCAATTTATTAAAATCATTGCACATTGTAGGCCGGGTAAGCGCAGCGCCACCCGGCAAAAAAGGCGATGCGACCGTTAATGACAAACCTGCCGAATGGCAGGTTTTTTATTACCATGTTACTTGCGAACGACCACCAGCTTCTGGTTCACAAACTCTTTGATCCCCAGGTCCGACAGCTCGCGTCCGTAACCCGAACGCTTCACGCCGCCGAACGGCAGCTCTGCCGCAGTGTCGGTGAGCCAGTTGATGTACACCATCCCGGTCTCAATGCGCGACGCCATTTTCTTCGCGCGCTCGATGTCCTGGCTGAACACCGCGCCGCCCAGACCGTAGTGGGAATCGTTCGCCAGGGCGACCGCCTCGTCGTCGTTTTTCACCACATAGATCTGCGCTACCGGGCCAAAGAACTCTTCGAAGTACGCCGGGTTATCGCGTGAGATATTGGTCAGGATGGTCGGCTCAAAGAAGCTCCCGTCACGCTGCACCGGCTTGCCGCCATAGTGCAGCGTTGCACCGTTTTTCACCGCCTCGTCGACCTGTCTGGTCAGCGTTTCCAGCGCATCTTTAGACGACAGCGGCCCCAGCGTGGTGCTTTCGTCCAGCGGATCGCCAATCTTCACCTGCTTAAACGCCTCGGTGAACTTGCTCAGGAACGCGTCTGCAATGCCCTCATGCAGGATAAAACGCTTCGCCGCGGTACAGACCTGCCCGGCGTTGTTGAGTCGGGCGTTTACGCCGATCTTCACCGCTTTCTCCAGGTCCGCATCGTCCAGCACCACGAACACGTCGTTACCGCCCAGCTCAAGGGTCGATTTTTTGATGTGCTTCGCCGCCTGTGCCGCAACCACGCTGCCCGCCTTTTCTGAACCGGTCAGCGCTGCCCCCTGCACCCGATCGTCGGCGATGATGTTTGCCACCTGATCGGACGAGATAAACAGGTTGGTCCACGCCCCTTCCGGCGCGCCCGCTTCACGTACCAGCTGTGCAAACGTCTCGGCACAGTGCGGCACGATGCTGGCGTGCTTGGCGATCACCGGGTTGCCCGCTGCCAGGTTTGGCGCCAGAACGCGCATCAGCTGATAGTACGGGAAGTTCCACGGCTCGACGGCCATCAGCACGCCGATGGGGTGATGTTCAACCCATGCTTCCCCGAGTTCAGAGTCATACTTCACCGGGGCCAGGAACTGCTTCGCGTTGTCCGCATAGTAGCGGGCAATTTGCGCGCACAGCTTCACCTCGCCGCGGCTTTGCTCGATGAGCTTACCCATCTCCTGGCTGGCGATTTTTGCCAGCTCCTCCACGCGTTCGTCGATCAGGTCCGCCAGCTTATGCAGCACCGGCAGGCGCTGGCTGATGTCGCCTTTGGCCCAGTCGGAGTGATAGAGCGCATCGGCTGCCTTCAGCGCCGCTTCAACGTCTGCGTCAGTGTGGGAGGGATATTCTTTGATGAGCTGGTTCGTGGCAGGATTTACTGTCTGGTAAGCCATATCGAATCTCCTTGTTTTACCGCTTAGGGTATTAAGGGTAGTCAATCTGACTGGCTATGAAGGTAAAGTTGGGTATATACGGAGGGTTCTTAACAAGACGCTGCCAGGCGATACGCAGACATGGTATAAAAAACGCTCATCACCGGAGTACTTATGACCGATACCCGTCACATCCGCCAGACCTTTCACCGCGCCTCGGGCCTTGAGCTGCGCATCTACCTTTTGATTTGATTTCTGAAGGAGCATTCCAGAAAGCGAGATGACTGACCTCATGCAGCTTTGCACTTTTCCCCCGTATCCCTCTATCCTTAACCCATGGAAAAACATACCGAACTCAAACGCGCCAAGCTTCTTGCGCTGTCGCTGCTGCTGATTGCCGTCGCGGCGTTTATCACCACTCTCTTCCTGCCGCAGACCTTCTGGGTGCGCGGCGTTAAAGCCATTGCCGAGGCGGCGATGGTTGGCGCGCTGGCGGACTGGTTTGCCGTCGTCGCGCTGTTCCGCCGGGTGCCCATTCCGTTTATCTCGCGCCATACGGCGATTATCCCGCGCAACAAAGATCGTATCGGCGACAATCTCGGCCAGTTCGTGCAGGAAAAGTTTCTCGATACGCAATCCCTTGTCGACCTTATCCGTCGCTACGAGCCAGCCCAGATGATTGGGACCTGGTTCAGCCAGCCCGACAACGCTCAGCGGGTCGGGCAGCATTTGATTCAGGTTATGAGCGGTTTTCTGGAACTCACTGACGATGGGCGCATTCAGCGCCTGCTCAAGCGCGCCGTGCATAAGGCCATCGACAAGGTCGATTTAACCGAGACCAGCGCCGTCATGCTGGAAAGCATGACCAAAAACAACCGCCATCAGGTGCTGCTGGACGCGATCATTAACCGCCTGATTACCCTGATCCAGCGGGAAAGCACGCGGGAATTTATTGCCGACCAGATCGTCCACTGGCTGAAGACCGAGCATCCGCGAAAGGCGATGGTGCTGCCCACCGAGTGGCTGGGCGATCAAAGCGCCGAGATGGTGTCGAACGCGGTGAACACGTTGCTGGACGACATCAGCCACGACCGCACGCACCAGATCCGTCAGGCGTTTGACCGCGCCACGATCAAGTTCATCGACAATCTGAAAAACGATCCGGAAATGACGGCGAAAGCCGAGAATATCAAACACTACCTGAAGAATGACGAGGCCTTTAACCGCTATCTGGGGGAGATGTGGGCTGACCTGCGCCAGTGGCTGAAAAATGACATGCAGAGCGACGATTCCCGCGTGAAGCAGCGTATCGCCAACGCCGGGCTGTGGTTTGGCGAAACGCTGACCAACGACGCCAGCCTGCGCGCGTCGCTGAATGAGCATCTGGAGCAGGCCGCGCACCGCGTGGCGCCGGATTTCGCCGCCTTTCTGACGCGCCATATCAGCGACACGGTGAAAAGCTGGGATGCCAAAGACATGTCACGCCAGATAGAACTCAATATCGGTAAAGACCTTCAGTTCATCCGCGTCAACGGCACGCTGGTGGGCGGAACGATTGGCCTTATCCTGTTTCTGCTCTCGCAGTTGCCCGCCTTGCTGGGGCATTAATCCGCTTTTGGCGGCGTGATAACGTAGCGCGTCGCCTCAAAGCGATTCAGGATCAGGTGTACCAGAAAGACCATTGTCAGCGTGACCACCAGCGCAAAGGTGACGGAGGTGATGCGGTACAGATCGCTGAACACCAGGTCGCTGTCCGGGTGCATATTCTGCCCGAACATAATGCCGATGGTGGTAATACTGGCGAAGCCTACCCCGGCACCGACCTTCTCCATCACGTGCAGTCGCGCCCCAAACGCCAGCCCAAGGCCAATCAGCGGCATCATCAGCAACATATGGCTGCTGTGATCGTAGAGGATCAGCTGGACGACAAGGATATAGAGGCAGCCCAGCACCACGCCGACCACGCGCCAGATCGAGCTGATTACCGAGCCGCGATAGTGCATCGGGAACAGGATCAGAATGCCCGCCATCAGCGCCGACAGGGAATCGCTTAAGTCGCTGATCTGAAATACCACAAAAATCAGCGTCGCCACGGTGCCCGAGAGCAGCGACTCGTGCCGCACGCGGGCGTCATCTTTCTCGATCAGCGGCGGCGGCTTACGCGGCTCCACGTCCGGCAGCAGGTAGTTCATCAGCGCGCTCAGGCATACCGCCATCACGCTCGCTTCGATGTTGGAGAATAAAAGCGTGTGCCAGTTGGTGGTGGGATAGCTCATAAAGTTGAGCATCACACTCTGGCAGACCACGCCCATCGAACCGAACAGGAACAGCGGCCCCTTACTCATAAAGCGAAAACGCATCACGTACAGGGCAAACACCACCAGCGTCATGATGACCGGCCACTGGGACAGATAGCCGATGATAAACACCATTTCGACGCAGTTCAGCGAGGCGCTAAAGATAAACTGCTTCGCCACGTGGCGGTTAAAGACCGGCACCAGCGACAGCAGCATGATCGGGTAGACCACAAAAAACACGCCGTAGCTGGTGTTGTAGAAACTCGAAATGCTGAGCGCAATCATCCCGGCAAAGACGATGCGCAGGGTCTGGCGAAAGTCGTTTGCCGTGTAGACAATGTTGCCGTGCGGGGTAAATACCCGCGCCAGGGTGCTAATAGACATAGTGAAGCAGGCTCACCAGATGGATTTGCATGCCGGAGAAGAATCGCGCAAACGGCCCTTCGCTGTTATAGAGCTGCACGGTGGCGCGCGCGCCGGTCGGCAGCGACTTCGGTAAGGCTTCGTCCAGCGCCACATGAATGCGCATACGCTGGGCATCACGCACCCAGCGGTTGGAGGTTTCCGGTTCAGAAAGTTGACCGTTTACGGCCTCCTGTCCGGCGAGGATCCCCGCGTCGCTGCTGGTGACGTGAGCGCGGAAAACCTGCCCCGGGAAGGCGTCAAACACCACGGCGGCATCGGTGCCCTGGTGGGTATGACGCAGGCTCTTCTCGCGGAAATCCGCCACGATATCAATCCGGGTGTTCACCAGCGCCAGCGCAGCCGAACCGGACGAGGCATAAAAACCGGGGCTTAGTTGCAGGTTACTGACCGTGCCGTCCTCCTCGGCGTAGACCTTCGTCCAGCCAAGATTTAGCTCCGCTTCGTCCAGCGCGTTACGGTATTTTTGCAGCGTCACGTTACGGTGCTCATCCCGCTCGCCGCGCTGAATGCGCAGGTTATGAATATTCGCCTGAAGCGAACTGACGGACTGCTCACTGCTCTGCCAGGTGGTGCGGACTTTATCCAGATCCGCCTGTGACACGTTCTGCAAGGTGCTGAGTTTCTGGTAGCGGTCGAAGGTCACTTTGTCGTTACGCGCCGTCAGCACGGCGGTTTTCAGGCTGGCCTGCGCCGCGGCAATCTGCGCATCCAGCTGATCGTTAGACAGACGCGCCTGCTCCAGCGCGATTTGCGCCGCTTCCACCTTATTGCGAAACGGCGTGGCGTCGAGTTCAAACAGCAGATCGCCTTTCTTGACCTGACTGTTGTTGTGGACATGTACCGCCGCCACATAGCCGGAAACGCGCGCAGACACCGGGGTCACCACGCGCATCACGGTGGAGTCTGGCGTCAGCGGGATCCAGATATCCGCGACGATAAAGTAGACAAACATCAGCAGGAAAGAGGCAATACTCCCCCTTACCCAGCGGGCAAACTTTTGTTCAGGAGTCATTATTTTTCGGTCTTATTATCTTCTTCGCGGATTGTCCGCAAATTGCAGGCGATTTGATTGAGTGTGGCGCTGAAAATGTCGATATGTTCCGGCGAGATGTTTTGCGATACGCGCACCTGATACGTCTCGATCACCCGAGTGAGCCTTTCAAGAATGGCTTTTCCCTCAGGCGTCAGCGTCAGCAGCCGGATACGCTTGTCATACGGCGAGACGGTACGCAGCAGGTAGCCCTGCTTTTCCAGCTGTGTCAGCGTGCGCATCAGCGGAGGCAGTTCAATCCCCTGCACTTCCGCCAGCTCGCTGACCGAGACGTTATCCCCGAGTTGATGAAGCTGCATCATCACCGTCCAGCTCGACTGGGTTAACCCGGTATCGAGAATGGCGTCGTCGATGACTGCGCGCCATTGACGCACGATCATCGCCATCCGCATGCCCATCGGCCTGCGGCTAAACAGATCTTCTTCACTCATGGGGAGTCCTCTCGTCGTACGCCATTACGATAATAGTTATCAGGGTAAGTATCAAGAAACGAGAGGTAAAAGCGCAGGAATTGCGAAAGGCGTTACGGGAGGCGATGCACACGTAGGCCCGGTAAGCGCAGCGCCACCGGGCGTTTTCAGCGGCTAAAAAGCCTCTTTACAGCGGCCTTTCCCGTCGCCGTCACCACCACCTCCCGATACCCCACCACCCGCTGGATCCAGCCTTTACTTTCAAGATAGTCGAGCAGCAACGCACCGGCTTCTCCGCCCAGGTGAAAGCGCCGCTCGCTCCAGTCCAGGCAGGCGCAGCAGGCCTTGCGACGGGGCTTGGGATTTAACGCAATACCGAGCTTCAGGAACTGCTCGCCGCCATACGGCGTGAGCGCTGAACCGTCTGCCTCCAGCCAGCCTTCCGTCTGCATGAAATCATAGATTTGCACCGCGACCGTTCCGGCAAGATGGTCGTAGCAGGTCCGCGCTTCGCGCATGGCTTTCGGCACGGTGGTTTCCGGCGGGGTGATGCGGCTCCAGGAGATCCCCATCATCTGCTCGACCAGCGCCGCCACGTCGTGCCCCGCCAGACGATAATAGCGGTGCCGCCCCTGAAACAGACAGGTAATTAACTTTCCCTCCACCAGCCGGGCGAGATGCCCGCTGGCGGTCGACGGCGCGACGTCTGCCGCGGTGCTCAGTTCGGTGGCGGTCCACGCCCGCCCGTCCATCAGCGCGCACAGCATCTTCACGCGCGACGGATCGGCCATTGCCGCCGCCACCGCCGCAATGGCCTGCTCCAGCGCCGCGCTGTTATCAGTCGGTAAGCTTGTCTTTAACATGTGCCGCCCAGGGTTCGGTGATCTCTGCGGCCAGCTTATCATCATCCGTCACCAGAATAAGGTGATTCGCATGGTCGCTGTACTGGGTTAGAACAGACACGCCGCGTGCCGCCAGCGCCGCCGCAATTTCACCCAGCTCGCCGGGGCGCTCCTGTTTGAGTTTTCTGATAACCGGCCTGCGCACCGCCTGCACGGTAAACCCGGCCTCCATCAGCACGCGACGGGCTTTTCCCCCGTCCTCCACCAGAAAATGGGCTTCTGTACCGAATACGCCGCCACCCTCAAGCCCCACGCCGTTGCGCCCTAACAGCTGTCCAAAGCGCGCCAGCTCACCGGGCCTGTCGCTGAAAATCACGTGAACGTCATACATCCGCGTGCCCTCCGGTTTCGGAACTGTACTCCCGCACCAGCTGCGCCACCCGAATACGGTAGAAAGAGAAAATCGACACCCGCCCTTCGGCCTGCGCGGCCTGATGGAAAACATTCTGCTTCCAGCGGCGGACGGCCTCTTCATCCCGCCACCAGGAAAGGGACAGGATTTTGCCGTCGGTCGTCAGGCTCTGGAACCGTTCGATATCGATAAAGCCGTCGATGTCGGCCAGCAAAGGCTTAAGCTCTGCGGCAAGTTGGAGATAGCGCGCCTGATGGGCAGGCGCGGCTTTGGCTTCGAAAAGGACTGCGATCATGAAGGTCTCTCCGCTGTGATGTTGAGGAGAGAATGCAGGAGGAAAAAGCACAATGCTTCGGTATGGAGCGAAGTGTTGTGCCGGATAGCGCTGCGCTTATCCGGCCTACGGGCTCCTGTAGGCCCGGTAAGCGCAGCGCCACCGGGCAGGGTTTAACCCACAATCGACCTCGGCTCCATAAACGCCCGGATCCCCCACTCGCCCATCTCGCGTCCCACGCCGGAGTGCTTAAACCCGCCGAATGGCGCTTTCGGTTCATGGGCAAGGGTGTTCACCAGCACGCGACCGGAGACAATCTGCTGCGCCACGCGGCGCGCGCGCTCCGCATCGCCGCCCAGCACCATCGCGCTCAGGCCGTATTCTGTGTCATTGGCAATGGCAATCGCCTCCGCCTCGTCCCGATATGGGATTACGCACAGCACCGGGCCGAAGATCTCGTCGCGGGCAATCGCCATTTGGTTGTTCACGTCGGCAAACAGCGTCGGGCGCACAAACCAGCCGTCCTGCGTGCCCTCTGGCCGCCCTTCTCCGCCCGCCAGCAAGCGCGCCCCCTCTTCAATACCTTTGCGGATATAGCCCTGCACCCGCTGCCACTGTTTTTCGCTGACCATCGGGCCGACCTCCGTCGCGCTATCGCGCGGGTCGCCGGATCTCACCGCCGCCACGGCCTGCGCCAGCGCGGTTTCGAACTCCGCTTTTCGTGAGTAAGGCACCAGAATGCGCGTTCCGGCCACGCATGCCTGCCCGCTGTTCATAAACCCGGCCTGAATCACCAGCGGGATCGCCTGCGCCAGATCCACATCATCCAGCAGGATCGTCGGCGATTTACCGCCTAACTCCAGCGTCACGCGCGTAAAGCTCTCCGCCGCGTTGCGCAGGATCGCCTTGCCGGTATTCGTGGAGCCGGTAAACGAGATTTTTGCCACGTCCGGATGGCGGCTGATAGTTTCACCTACCGTCTCACCCCGCCCGGTGACGATGTTAAACACGCCCGGCGGCAGCGCGGCATCGCGCAGCGCTTCGGTGACAATCCGGGTTTGCATGGCGCTCATCTCGCTCGGCTTGATGACTGCCGTGCAGCCCGCTGCCAGCGCGGTCGCCAGCTTGCCGCAGATAAACCCGGCGTCGCTGTTCCACGGCGTAATCAGCCCGGCCACGCCGAGCGGCGTCATCTTCACCGTGGCTGTGCCTGCGGAGGTGACGAACTCAAACGCCTCCAGCGCCTCGATGGCCTGTGCAATCACCTCCGCCGGATAGCGGGCCATCCACGCCGAGCGCGAGGCCGGCGCGCCGTACTCTTCGATGACCGCTTCCAGCAAATCGTCATGACGCGCGACCACGGCGGCGTGCATGCGCTTCAGCGCCGAGATGCGTTCCTGCTTTGTGGTCTGTGACCACGCGGGAAACGCCGCTTTTGCCGCCGCAACGGCGCGCGCGGCGTCAACCTCATCCGCCAGACGAACCTGGCCGATGACCTGCGCCGTCGCCGGGTTGTACAAATCAAACCACTCGGTGCCGTGCGGGGTAACAAACTCGCCGTTAATAAAGATCTGTTCGATGGTGTGCATATAAACCTCCTCAGGCTGTGTGAGCACAGTCTGGCACGGCTTCTCCGTTGCGATAATCCACGCTATGCTGCAAGGGTTGTTTCGATTTTCAGGATAATCTATGCATCGTTCAGGTCTGACAGAGCTGGAAGTGGTCATGGCGGTGGTGCGGCGCGGCAGCTTTCGCGGCGCGGCGCAGGAGCTGGGTATGTCCGCCACGGCGGTAAGTAACGCCATCGCCGGGCTGGAGAGCCGCCTTGATACCCGCCTCTTTAACCGCACCACCCGCAGCGTGGCGCTCACCGACGCCGGACAGCGCTACGTGGCGCGTATCGGCCCGGCCCTCCAGGAGATCCGTCTCGCCAGCGAGGAGATCCACAGCGACACCGGGGAACCCGCCGGTACGCTGCGTCTGAACGTACCGAACCATATCGGCACCCTGTTTCTGGACCAGCTGCTGATCGACTTTATGATCCGCTACCCGAAAATGCGCGTCGAAACCGTCAGTGAAGCAAGAATGATCGACATCGTCGCGGAAGGCTATGACGCGGGGATCCGCCTTGAGGAGTCCGTGCCGCAGGACATGATCGCCGTGCCGCTGACCGGGGAGATCCGCCAGCTGGTGACCGCCACGCCGGACTATTTTGCCCGTCACGGCACGCCGCAGACGCCGGACGATCTGCTTTCACATCAGGGGATCGGCATGCGCATGGCCCACGGCGGGATCTACCGCTGGGAGCTGGCGCGTCGGGGGGAAACGTACGCCCTTGCCGTGCCGCCGCGCTTTGCGACGTCCGATCTTTTTGCCGCGATCCGCGCCGTAAAAGCGGGATTAGGGGTGGGATTTTTGCCGGAACTGTATATCCGGGAAGCGCTTGAGCGTGGAGAACTGGTGAGCGTGCTAAACGACTGGGTGCAGCCCTTTGCCGGACTGCGCCTGTATTACCCCGGCCATCGCCACGTCCCGCCGGGATTACGGGCGCTGGTGGCGATGATCCGCGAGCGCGGGATTATTCCAGGTTAGCTTTATTCAGCCCGTATGCCGCATCCAGCGAGCCAGGCTCCATGCGGGAGGTAATGCCCAGGCGGTTCCAGGCGTTGATCGCTACGATGGCGAAGTTTAGCTCTGAAATTTCCACGTCCGAGAAGTGCTCCGCCACGCTGCGGTACAGCGCGTCGCTTACCCCATGTACGCCAGGCTGGGTCAGCGCTTCGGTGAAAGCCAGCGCGGCTTTCTCGCGGGCGCTGAACAGCGGAGACTCGCGCCATGCCGCCAGATGGTACAGGCGCAGCTCGCGCTCGCCAGCAATTTTGGCCTCTTTCGAATGCATATCCAGGCAGAAGGTACAGCCGTTCAGCTGCGACACGCGAATATCGATCAGGTGCTTCAGCGCCGGGTCAATGGAGGTTTTCGCCACTTCCATGCTCAGGGCGGAAAGCGCGTTAGCGAGGGCAGGTGTGGCTTTGTGGTGGTTGACGCGAGTGCTCATTGTCTTTCCTCTTTTTTGTGCGGTTTATTTCATGCGATGAGGCAAATCTACGCCGTTAATGACATAGTAAAAAGACACAAAACATGTGAAACGAGGTAGGACATGAAGCCGGGCTATCACGAGATTTATACCCGCTATCGCGATAACATCACCCGCGGCGTACTGAAGCCCGGCGACAAGGTGCCAGCCATCCGCGTGCTGGCTGAAGAGCTGAAGGTCGCGCGAAAAACCGTTGAAACCGCCTATGCCATTCTGACGGGGGAAGGGTATCTGGTAAGCCAGGGGGCGCGCGGGACGCGGGTGAACCCGGATCTTCTGCTGCCCGCGCAAAACGCCCCCGCAGAACAAGCAACCGGCACGCTGCCCGCGTCGTTGATTAGCCAGCGCGAACGCGCCGGTTTTCTGCGCCCCGGCATTCCCGCGCTCGACAGCTTTCCCTATAAAAAATGGCTGCTGCTGGCAGGCCAGGCGACACGCGCCATGCGTCAGGAGGAGATGCTCAACCCGCCCGTTCTGGGCTGGTATCCGCTGCGCGAGGCGATTGCCCGCTATCTCAATATCTCGCGCGGGTTATCCTGCACCGCAGAACAGGTACTGATTACCAGCGGCTACAGCGGCAGCCTGCGCCTGATCCTCGACACGCTCGCCAGCCGCAGCGACAAAGTGGTGTTTGAGGATCCGGGCTACTTTATGGGCCAGCAGTTGCTCAAGCGAATTGTGCCCCGTCTGCACACCGTGCCGGTCGATCGCGCCGGGATGGATACGGACTATCTTCTGCGTAATCACCACGATGCCCGCTTCGCCATCGTCACTCCGTCGCACCAGAGTCCGCTGGCGGTTACGCTCTCCCTGCCGCGCAAGCAGCAGTTACTCGACTGGGCGTCACAAAACGAGGCGTGGATCATTGAAGATGATTATGACGGCGAATTTCACTACACCCGCAAAGTGCTGCCGTCGCTGAAAAGCCTCGACCGGCACGACAGGGTGATCTTTATGGGCACCTTCAGTAAAACCATCATGCCATCGCTGCGCATGGGCTACGTGGTAATGCCCGCCAGCACCGTCGGGGCCTTTACCGACTGCGCGGATATCCTCACCAGCGGCCAGCCGGTCCTGACGCAAAAAATTCTCACCGCGTTTCTTAACGAGGGCCATTTTTTTCGGCATCTCAAGAAGATGTGCGCCCTCTATCAGACCCGCCGCGACTGGATGATCGCCGCCCTGCGTGAGGTGTATGGTGACCTGTTCTTCACCGAGCAAAACGACGGTGGAATGCATATTGTCGCGTTCCTCGCAAAGGGAAGCGCGGACCATGAGATCGCCCGCTGCTGGCAGGAACAGCAGCTTCAGGTGAATGCCCTCTCGGCGTGGTATCGCGGATCGGGCAAACGCTACGGGCTGGTGATGGGCTATAACAACGTGCGGTCATATCAGGAGGCGGTTGAGCTGCTGGAAAGGCCGAAACGGCAGACGCAAGAACTGTTGAGCTGAAAACCGCCGGGTGGCGGCTGCGCCTTACCCGGCCTACGGTCTCCTGTAGGCCCGGTAAGCGTAGCGCCACCGGGTAACCCTATGCTCACACATCATATCGCGATAACCCGACATCCTTGAGCTGCTCGTCGCTCATCTGGCTCAAAATACGGCGGGTACGGTTGATGCGATACCAGTTACGCAGCGTTTTCGCTACCCAGACAAACGCGATAAAAGGACGTTTTGAACGATTCTCGTAGAATTCCATGATGCTCTCCTCGCTGTGCCAGTGGGGTTATCATCATGGAAAACGACCAGTACAATACAGATTCAAAAACTGCTTTTGTTTACCATACAGATCCGCTAAAACGGTATCTGCATGGTGGTTTATCCATCAATCTGTACTGGTTTAATGCTCTGTATGGTGAAAACAAAGGATACAGCATGACGCGCTATCAACATCTGGCCAACCTCCTGGCGGAACGTATTGAACAAGGGCTTTATCGCAGCGGCGAACGTCTGCCGTCGGTCCGCACGCTGAGCCAGGAGCATGGCGTGAGCATCAGCACCATACAGCAGGCCTACCAGATCCTCGAAAATCTCCAGCTGATCACGCCTCAGCCGCGCTCCGGCTATTTTGTCTCGAAACGCAAAGCGCAGCCGCCCGTCCCGGCGATGACGCGCCCGGTGCAGCGCCCCGTGGACGTCACCCAGTGGGATGAAGTGATGATGCTGCTGGACGCCCGCGCCGACAAAGAGATGATCTCCTTTGGCGGCGGCTCGCCGGACATTAACCAGCCGAGCCTGAAGCCGCTGTGGCGCGAGATGAGCCGCATTGCGCAACATAACCCGGGCGAAATGCTGAGTTATGACGTGCTCGACGGCCGCCTGGAGTTACGCGAGCAGATCGCCCGCCTGATGCTGGACGGCGGCTCTACCGTCGCGGCAAACGAGATTGTCATCACTAACGGCTGCCACGGCGCGCTGTCGATCGCCCTGCTCTCGGTGTGTAAGCCGGGGGATATCGTGGCGGTCGAGTCACCATCGTTTCACGGCACCATGCAGATGCTTCGCGGGTTTGACATCAAGGCCATTGAAATTCCCACCGATCCTGAAACCGGGATCAGCATCGAGGCATTAGAGCTGGCGCTGGAGCAGTGGCCGATCAAGGCGGTGATCCTGGTGCCAAACTGCAATAACCCGCTCGGGTTTATCATGCCGGAGGCGCGTAAGAAGCAGGTCTTAGCCCTGGCACAGCGGCACGACATCGTGATTGTTGAGGATGATATCTACGGCGAGCTGGCGGCGGAGTATCCGCGTCCGCGCACCATTCATTCTATGGACATTGATGGTCGCGTGCTGTTATGCAGTTCGTTTACCAAAACCGTGGCGCCGGGCCTGCGGGTCGGCTGGATTGTGCCGGGGCGCTATTACGACCGGGTGATGCACATGAAGTACGCCGCGGGCGGGTTTAACGTGCCGGGCACGCAAATGGCGGTGGCGGCGTTTATCCGCGACGGCCATTACCATCGCCACGTGCGGCGTATGCGCCAGATTTATCAGCAGAATATGGAGACCTACACCTGCTGGGTGCGGCAGTATTTTCCGGCAGAGATATGCGTCACCCGCCCGCAGGGCAGCTTCCTGCTGTGGGTTGAGCTGCCGGAGACGGTCGATATGGTGTGCGTCAGCAAGCAGCTGTGTCGGCTGAAGATCCAGGCCGCGGCCGGGTCGCTGTTTTCCGCCTCCGGGAAGTACCGCAACTGCCTGCGGATCAACGTGGCGCTGCCGCCGACAGACAAAAATCGCGAGGCGTTGAAAAAGATGGGAGAAGCGATTGTGATTGCGATGGAGGAGTAGTTTTTTGCCGTGGTAGGCCCGATAAGGGCAGCAATCACCGGACGCAGACATTATTACGCTCCGGGCGAAGCCGGAGCGTATACGTATATTTCTTTGCGAGAAATATATTTATGCTTCCTGCCACTCAGCAAAAACCTCTTTATGGTTTTTGGTCAGGACAACTTTATTATCTTCGACCTTATCGACCCAGCCGAGAGGAATAAAGTGGTGCTTGCCGCCCGATTCCGGGTCGCTCTTCGCAAGCTTGATACGCTCACCGTCTACATGGTCCACAACCCCGACGTGCGTTCCGCAGCTGGCGACAACCTGAGTGTGATCCTTAATTGCGCTTTTATCTACCATAATCATTCTCCTGTTTCGGTTATTTGCCTGTTGCACGAAATTAACTGTAGCGCATAAATTCAGGCTTAAAAGGCTTATTAGCATTTTGAAACATCATTGACAGAAGCGAATATTGTGTCTATTTAGCGCCGAATTGAAAAAATAAGAATGAGATGAATTATTACCGGCTGATTATTTCCCGTTCATAATTAAATTATGGCAACCAACGAGGAGGTATTTATGACGATTCGCAACAATCGGGCAGAAATTTCGCTGGCTCTTGGTGAAGCGGTTTTAGACATCGTGCAAAAAGGCCATGAAGTATCGCGAGAAAATCTCGCCCAGGCGATGAAAAATAAAGCGGAGAAAGAGCGCGATGATGAGCGGCTTCTTAACTACTGGAAGGCCTGTAATATGCTGGTTTAAACGTAGCGGCGTTTAGCCTGACTAAACGCCGCCTGCTGTTACTTATCTACTCGTCGAAGTACCAGTAGCCCTGGTTAATTAATCCGGTCAGTTCGTCCACAAACGCCGGATTATTCAGCGCCTCGCCCAGCTCAGCCTGGCCCAGCTCGGTGTAGCGACACAGCGCATCCGCCGCGTTCGCATCCACCGTTTCCAGCTGTTCGCTGTTAATAAAGAAGCTGCCGTTGATATTCAGCACGCGCAGCCCGCTCAGGCGGGAGAGCGTTTCGCCCCCTTGCAGCGCGTCGAGCACCTCTTTTGCGGAATACGGCGGCTCGGCGGCAGCAATATCCAGTTCGTGACGCGGCGTGGAGACGAAGCTGCCAAACCATTTCGTGAAATCATCTGGCTTGCTAATCATGTCGATCATCATCTGGCGAATGCGATCGAGCTCGTACTGCTCCACGCGGCCAGGGTGTTCGCGGCAGGTCAGATCCGGATCGCTGTAGTGTTCGCCGCCCAGATCGTTCTCCAGCGCGTAATCGGCGAAGCTGCTGATCAGATCGCGACCGTTCGGCCCGCGGAAACCGACAGAGTAGTTGAGCGCGGTTTCATGGGTGAAGCCGTCATGCGGGAATCCAGGCGGAATATAGAGGATATCGCCCGGCTCAAGATCTTCGTCGATGATCGGCTCAAATGGATCAACATGCAGCAGGGCCGGATGCGGACAGAACTGACGCATCGGCAGTTTGTCACCCACGCGCCAGCGACGGCTGCCCATCCCCTGGATGATAAACACATCATACTGATCGATGTGCGGCCCCACGCCGCCGCCCGGGACGGAGAAGGAGATCATCAGGTCATCAAGACGCCAGTCCGGCAGGACGCGGAACGGACGCACCAGTTCTGCGGCAGGCATATGCCAGTGGTTCACCGCCTGCGCCAGCAGCGACCAGCCGGTTTCACCGAGATTATCGAAATGCTCAAACGGGCCATTGCTCGCCTGCCACTTGCCGTTAGCATGGCTTACCAGGCGGCTATCGACTTCCGGCTCCATCGCCAGACCCGCCAGTTCATCAGGGGTAATGGGGTCGACAAAATTCGGGAAGGCATTTTTCAGCACAACGGGTTGTTTTTGCCAGTATTTTTCAAGAAATTCCGGCCAGTTCAGGTTCAGTTGATACGCCATGGTTAGCACCAGTGAGAGGGTAAACAGGCGCGATTATAGAAGAGACGGCCAGGGGGGAACTTGTCATGGGTCAATCGAGCGCGTGTAGGTCGGGTAAGGCAAAGCCGTCACCCGACGCACACGCGGGCTAAAACTTAATCCAGGTTCAGCTCGTCATAATGGGTGATCAGTTTGCCCACGATGCCGTAGTCCAGCGCTTCCGCCGGTGACATCCAGAAGTTACGGTCAGTGTCTTTCTTCACTTTTTCCAGCGGCTGGCCGGTGGCGTCAGCAATCAGCTTGTTCACGCGTTCCAGCATGCGGATGATCTCACGCGCTTCGATCTCAATATCCGTCGCCTGGCCGCGCACGCCGCCCAGCGGCTGGTGGATCATAAAGCGGGTATTCGGCAGCGAGTAGCGGTGCTCTTTTTTCGCCGCCAGGAAGATGGTGATCCCGGCGCTCGCCACCCAGCCGGTGCCGATGACGTGCACGTCCGGGCGGATGAACTTGATGAAGTCGTGGATGGTGTCGCCCGCTTCCACGTGGCCGCCCTGGCTGTTGATGTACAGCTTGATCGGATCGTTGCTGACGCTTTGCAGCAGGATCATCTGCGTGATGACTTTCTGGGCCAGCTCCTGGTTGATCTCACCGGAGATGACAATCGAACGGGATTCCAGCAGTTTTTGCTGTAGAGCGCCCGCGCCGTTTGTTCCTTCCGCTTTTTCTTTATCGTCACTGCTTTTCAGTGTGTAGTGCATCGTTATGTCCTCAGCTTGTCGCGCTCAAAATCAGAGTGTAGCCTGTTTTACTCGTCGGCGTCCTCACACAAAACATCGCGTGTCGTGCGCTGGCTCCGCAGCCAGAAAGATCTCTAAAAACAGCGCTTCACTCCTAACTAATTCGCCACATTTTTATTACACTTTCATATCATCTTCATATTGATAAATGATAATAATAATTAATATGTTAGTATGAATGAGGATAGCAAACAGTCGCTTACGTTCAAAAGGGCGCTATTTTATTCTCGATGATTTACTGATCACACACCGGGGCGGTGAATGGAACACATTGTTTATGTGGTTGATGACGATGACACAGTCAGGCAGTCCGTTGTTGGGCTGCTGGAATCAGCGGATATACACGCCCTTGGCTTTTCCTCCGCAGAAGCCTTTCTCAGTTACCCCTTTGAGGATCTGCCCTCCTGCGTGATCCTGGATATGCAAATGCCGACGATAACCGGATTTGATGTCGCAGATGCGCTGAAAGCCAGCGGGCGGGAAATACCGATCATCTTTCTCACCGGCCACGGCACCATTCCTATGTCCGTCCGGGCGATCAAAGGCGGGGCCTACGAGTTTCTCACTAAGCCCGTTGAATCCAGCGCGCTGATTGGCTCCATTGAATCCGCGCTCCGGCTGGCACAGCACAACGCCGCCCGCGTCAAAGAGCACTACGCCCTGAAGCAGCGCCATATGTCCCTCACCCCGCGCGAGCGTGAGGTGCTTGAGCTGGCCATCAGCGGCAAGCTCAACAAGCAGATCGCCGCCGAGCTGGGCGTCAGTGAAATTACGGTGAAAGTGCACCGCCGCCGGGTGATGGAGAAAATGCAGGTCCGCTCCGTGGCCGAGCTGGTCAGGGCGGTTGAGCGCCTGACCAAACATCAGCCTGCGGAGTAACCGTTACTCTTCCTGTCCGGCCAGCGGCAGCGCGAAGGTAAACACCGTGCCGTACGGCTCTCTGCGGCGCGCGCTCAGTTTCCCCCGGTGCCGTTCAATGATGCTGGCGCTGATGGTCAGCCCCATCCCCATTCCCTGCGCTTTGGTCGAGTAAAACGAGTCAAAGATCCGCTCGGTATGCTCCGGCTCGATGCCGCTGCCGGTATCGGCAATCTCAAAGATCACCTTCCCCTCGGCGCAGTTCGCGGTGGAGATCGTGATGCTGCACGGGCGATCCGTCACTTCCGCCATCGCTTCCATCGCATTCATCACCAGGTTAAGCAACACCTGCTGGATCTGCACGCTGTCGCCGATGATAAAGCTGCTGTCAGCGTTCAGAAGATAATCAACGCTTATGTGTCGCAGCTCAAGTTCGCTGCGGGAGAGCATAATGATGTGGTGGATCAGGAAGTGCAGATCGATTCGCGTAAACGTGGGATCCTGTTTGCGCGTCAGCGACTGAATGCTGCGGATGATCTCCCCTGCCCGCTCGCCCTCGGCGGCGATCTCCTCCAGCCCCTCTCGCACTTTGTCCAGCCGCGCCGGATCGCGGTTGAGCCAGCGCAGGCTTGCCCCGGCGTTCGAGACAATCGACATCAGCGGCTGGTTGATCTCGTGGGCGATCGACGAGGTCAGCTGCCCGACGGTGGTGGCCCGGGAGACTCGCGCCAGATCCGCCTGTGCCACCCGCATCGCATCCTCCGCCGCCCGCTGGCTGGTGATGTCGGTGATAATACCGTAATACTCATTCACCTCGCTGCCTACGCCCACCGGATCGCCAATCCCGAGGATGTAGCGAACGGAGCCGTCGGTGCGGATGATGCGAAACTCCGCGCGCATCGACAGCCCGTCACGCACGCTCTGGTTAACGAGAGTGCTGATCCGGCCATAATCGTCCTCATGCACGAAGGTCAAAAACTCCGCCATTGAGATCATTTTTTGCTGCTCCGGCAGGCCAAGGATGCGGGCGTACTCTTCGGACATAAACATCAGATCCTGCACCAGCTCCCAGCGCCAGCTGCCGGTGTGGCTGATCTGCTCGCCCAGCATCAGCGAGGTCTGGCTGGCGCGCAGCTCTTTCTCCACCCGTCGGCGCTGGATGTTTTCCGCCAGCAGCTCGGCGTAGAGCCGCGCCGTCTCCAGCGAAACCGCCGCCTGCGCGCCCAGCAGGCTGACCACGCGCGAATGCTCGGCGGTAAACACTTCCGGCATCAGGCGGTTTTCCAGATACAGTACCCCCACCAGCCGCGCCTGTTTGAACATCGGGACGCACATTACGGCGGCGCCGGACGTTACCAGATAAGGATCCTGGCTGAACGGGTGAAACTCCTCCGGTTTGCCGGTGCGGATCTCCTGCCCGGTGCGGATCACCGCGGCCAGCACCGACAGCGGCATGTCCGTCGCCATCGGCGACGCCTTCAGGATGCGCACCCGTACCCCGTCAGTGCTGGTCCAGGCGCTGGCTTCGATCTCCGGGATGTGATTTTCACTGACGCGCAGCAGCAGGCCACGCTGCGCCCCGGCCCGTTCAAGCAGCAGCGTCACCAGGTTTTCGATCAAACGTTCAAGGTTGATCTCTTCGGACAAGGCGCGTGAGGCTTTGATGACGCTCTGTAAATCGCGGATCACCTCGTTCTGGGCGAAGGCCGCCGTGTCATACGCGCGGCTCTGCCCGGAGGCCAGCAGATGCGGGAAGTCCTGCTCCAGCTGGCGCACCTTGGCCTGTGCCCCGGCGCGGCCCCAGGCGGCAATCGAGCCACGGAAATGGGCGTCGGAGGCGGTCGGGTAGCCGCAGGCCAGCGAGAAACGCCCTGCCAGCTCGTGCGCCAGGGCGTTGATCGGGTTAAACCCACCCTCCCGCGAAAGCCGCACCGCTTTTTCATACTGCTCCAGCGCGATGCTGTTCATGCCGTCCAGACGGACGATTTCAGCGTAAATCAGCGCCTCTTTATCGGCAAACGTGCCCGGATTGATCCGCGCCCAGAGGGCGATTTTGTCGTAATGATGATGAATACTGCGGCGATAATCCGCCGAAAAGGTCTCCGGCGTGAGCTGGCGGGAGAGCGCCAGCGCGCTGTAAAAATGGTAATCCAGCAGATGAATATGACCCGGCGCGGACCACGCATACCAGCCCGCCCTATCTAAATCCGCCTGCGCGTCGGCATATTCGCCGCAGGTAAAATGCGCCATCCCGCGATAGAGCCAGTACCAGAACAGCATGGTCGAGGTCTGATCGGGCGCCTGTTCCGGCGGCGCGGGCAGCAGATCGTCAGGCAGCGCCTGGGCGGCGCTCCAGGTGCCCGTCACCGGCGTACGTAAAAACTCCACGTAGCGGCGCTGAATGTGCAGAACGGTTTCAATGTCCTGAAAATCCGTTTTGCGCACAAAGGCCAGGCCGCGATCGATGCTGGTCAGCACGCCATCCAGATGATCGCCCCGGGAGAGGAAGTTGATGATCTGATGACAGGCCGCGAAGCAGGCCATCGTCATGTCGCCGTGGGTCACCGCCGAGGTAAAGCAGGCTTTTGCGCACTCAATCGTGTACGACAGCGGCTGGGTCCAGACGCTGAGCTGGTCGAGCGGCAGCAGGGTTTTGGCTTCATAGGCGTCATAGCCGTGGCGGTTCACCAGCTCGCGAGCCAGCGTGCCGTACTCAAACCCGAGACGGTATTCGGCGTAGCGGTGGCCAATCAGCACGCCAAACCAGGCCATCGCCGTGGTGGATGCGCCGGTTATGCCATGGTCGAGCGTCAGGTGCATCATCCGGCACAGGAGTAAAAAGTGCAGGCGCGGGCAGGTAAAGCTGGCGAATATACTGGCGCTGTAAAGCAGGTTCATCACCGCTTCGGTCTCTGCGCTCTCCATCAGCTTAAGCTGAGAAAACGGGTTCTGCGGCGCGTCGGCGGTGCGTTGACAGAACTGCTGCCAGGCTTCGTCACATTCGGCATTTTCCGGGTAGCGGCTGATCTGGATCCCGAACACGCCCAGCCAGCATAACGACGCCTCCAGCGCCAGGCGGATCTCCGACTGGCGCATATAGACTTCCGCCAGCAGGTTGGCGGCCAGCGCTTTTTCCGTCAGCCCGCCCGGTGAACCGAGGATCGCATCGCACAGCGCGCGCGTGCGCTCCAGGTGCCCAAGCGCAAACTCACAGCCCGCCTCTTCGATATCCAGCATAAAGTCCGAGACCGGGCCAGCGTTCCCCAGCGCTCTGGCGGTCTGGATATAGCTTAAGGCGGAGAGGTAATCGCCGGTACGCTTCGCACGCCGCGCGGCCTGAAGGCTTAGCTCACGGAAACGCTGCCGCTGGGGTGCAGGCTGGATGCAGTCCAGCGCGGCGCTGACGTGGTGAACTGCACGGAACAGCAGTTCGTTGCCCGCCGTCTGCCGCACGGCATCCGCCAGCAGGCTGGCGGTGGTCAGGTGCAGATGGCTTTTCTCGCCCTCATCCAGCAGGGCAAAGGCGGCTTCCTGCACCCGATCGTGGGTAAAGGCGTACTCTTTCTCCGTAAGCACAATCAGCTGAGCGGTAACCGCCGGGTGAAGCGCGTAGCGGATTTCCGCCGCCGACTGCCCCACCACGCGGCACAGCATCTCCAGTTCGCCCGTGCAGCCGAGGCAGGCGATGCTGCCCAGCAGACGGCGCGTCTCGTCAGGCATCTCCTCCAGCTGCTCCAGCACCAGCGTCACCACGTTTTCGGTATAGTGCCGGGCGCGGATGGCCTGGAGATCGTAATGCCATTTGCCCTGGTATTTGTTATGCACCACCAGTCCGTCATCGACGATGCGGCGGAAAAATTCCTGAACGAACAGCGGGTTGCCGCCGGTTTTTTCATGGATCAGCGTGGCAAGATCGGCGGTGCCGGTACTGCGGACATGAAAAATCCCCCCGAGCCAGCGCGCTACGGCCTTCACCGACAGCGGCTGTGGCACGATCGTCGTGGCATGCTGCGCCGCCTCCGGCAGGCTCGCCAGCGCGGTCTGCAAGGTGGCGTCAGAAAGCGAACTGAGATCGCGGTGCGCCACCACCACCAGCAGCGGGATGGCGCCACAGGTACGCAACAGGTGATCGAGCGTTTGCAGGCTGGCGGCGTCAATCCACTGCACATCGTCCAGCAGCAGCACCAGCGGCGCGCCCTGGGTGGCGAAGGTTTTCACCAGCGCCAGCACCATATGGCTGAAGCGCGCCCGCGCGTCGATGGAAAACGTATCCGCCGAGAAACGCGGTTTATTCTCCAGAAGTAAATTCAGCTCCGGCACCAGGCTGACGGCCAGCTCTTCGTAGCCTTCCAGCGCGCGCGACAGGCGGATTTTCCACGTCGCCACCTCCCCGCCCGGCAGCCCGAGCAGGTGCAGCGCGAGCGTCCGAAACGCCGAACTCAGTACGCCGTAGGGCAGCGTGGGGGAATATTGATCGACCTTGCCTACCGCCTACAGCAAGAAGAGGGAGATCCATACTTGAAGATGCTTGTGTTTACAGAGTTTGTGCCGACCCAAGAAATGTTAGCGCAGTTCCTTGTTGAACGAGGCATCAGTGTCGTTAGTCTCAACGGCTCAATGGATCTGTCTGAGCGTAAAAAGGTACAAGCTGCCTTCGCCAGTGATACTCGCATTCTGATTTCAACCGATGCCGGTGGAGAAGGTCTAAACCTTCAGTTCTGCCATGTGATTGTTAATTACGATATGCCATTGAATCCGATGCGCATGGAACAGCGCATTGGTCGCGTCGATCGTATCGGCCAACAGCATATCGTTCGCGCACTAAACTTTGTGCTCGAAGATACCGTTGAGCACAGAGTGCGCGAAGTGCTCGAAGCGAAGTTACAGATTATTCTCGACGAGTTTGGCGTTGATAAGACCAGCGATGTATTGGATTCCTCTGCTGCTAATCATCTGTTTGATGATTTGTTTATCACATCTATCACTGACCCTACTTTGATGGACCAGGAGTTAGCTAAAGCCTTGGCCACCTTAAGAGACGGAGCAGTAGACAAGGGACAACAGGATGCACTGTTTGGTGGCGGAGATCCCTTATCTGCTGATGACTATCGCCAAGCCTTGAACCACCCACTACCCTATTGGGTACAGAGCATGGTCGCTAGTTACTTACACTGGCACCACGATATGCAGCATGTAGCTGATTTTACTGATGAAAGTGATGGCAGTCATACTCTAACTTGGCCAGATGGTGCAACATGGAGTGGAGTAACCTTTGTTGGAAAAATCGCCCAGCAACAGCCAAACTTCACGCATCTAACGCTCGAAAACCCCAGGATAAAAGGGCTGTGTAGTCAATTACCTGTCTGGAGTGAAGCACAACCCATCCCCTGTGTTACTGTTAAGTCACTACCAGCCGGAGCGAATGGCTATTGGGCATTATGGAGTATCCGCCTTGTGGCTGGCCATGAGCGACGCTGCCAATATATGCCAGTCTATATCAAGCCCAACGGTCAATATTACGCAACAGCATCCCAAAGAGTCTGGGATGCTGTCTGCAGCAAAGAATTTGAGATTTTACCGACTTTGTTGAATAAATCGAACTTTTGCTGAGTTGAAGGATCAGATCACGCATC
>NZ_JBMKHS010000041.1:0-26306 GCF_049238105.1 Enterobacter cloacae complex sp. IR5418
ACTGACGTGACCGGTACCATCGAACTGCCAGAAGGCGTAGAGATGGTAATGCCAGGCGATAACATCAAGATGGTTGTGACGCTGATCCACCCAATCGCGATGGACGACGGTCTGCGTTTCGCAATCCGTGAAGGCGGCCGTACCGTTGGCGCGGGCGTTGTTGCTAAAGTTCTGGGCTAATTAATTATCCCTGAAATAAAAAGGACGCTTCGGCGTCCTTTTTTGTTTTCTGCCGTTGGGGCGTTGTCATAAAAATTCGCATTTTTTGTCTTCTCCCGCCACGTATTCCAGCGGCTGTGCTATTGTAATCATAACCATTCTCACTTACACTTTGCGCATATTTTGAACGGGAGTCTTTATGTACGTTTGTTTATGTAATGGTGTAAGCGACAAAAAAATTCGTCAGGCCGTTCGCCAGTTTCAGCCACAATCTTTCCAGCAGCTTCGCAAGTTTGTTCCGGTGGGAAATCAATGCGGTAAATGCGTTCGTGCAGCGCGTGAGATCATGCAGGACGAACTGATGCAGATCCCGGAATTCAAAGAGATCGCGTAAGCCTCTATCTTTTTTTTGACATCCCCGTAGCCCGATCTACGCTTCAATGAGTGGAAGCGGAGGGACTATATAATGAAAGGTGATGTTAAAATCATAAGTTATCTCAATAAATTATTGGGAAATGAGCTTGTCGCAATCAATCAGTATTTTCTCCATGCAAGAATGTTCAAAAACTGGGGACTGACTCGCCTCAACGATGTTGAATACCATGAGTCCATTGATGAAATGAAACACGCCGATAAATATATTGAGCGTATTTTATTCCTTGAAGGCATCCCTAACCTACAGGATCTTGGAAAACTGGGCATCGGAGAAGATGTCGAAGAGATGCTGCGTTCTGATCTCCGACTGGAGCTTGAGGGCGCAAAAGACCTGCGTGAAGCCATTGCCTATGCGGACAGCGTACATGATTACGTCAGCCGCGATATGATGATCCAGATCCTGGCCGATGAAGAAGGGCACATCGACTGGCTTGAGACCGAACTGGATCTCATTAGCAAAATTGGCCTACAGAACTACCTTCAGTCTCAAATCAAAGTGGAAAGTTAATCAGGCTTTCCCAGCCAACGCATAAACCCGCTGCTGCCAGAAATGGCCCAAAAGGCAGTGGGTTTTTTAATGCCCGTCTATCAGGGGTGAACAACGAGAGAGCAGTCAGATACAGCAGAGCCATCAGCGCGGCCACTAGTGCCAGTAATGGCAGTACACACCAGCCGTGCCATGCCCCCAGCGCCGCCAGATATTTTATGTCGCCATATCCCATCCCTTCACGTCGGCAGATGAGCCGATATCCCCAATAGATAACGGCGAATCCGGCGTATCCTGCCATCGCACCCACTACCGCGCTCGGCAAAAAATCAGGATGGAGGCAAAGCTGGTAGAGCAGGCCCGTCCATAACAGCGGGCAAAGAAATTTATCGGGAAGAAGCCCCGTGCGAATATCGGTGCGGACAAGCAAGGCTGATAACGCAAAATAGATCAGCAGAAAGGGGAGGGACATTAACATAGAGAGCGCCTCAACAGGATTTGAGCGCATACTCGTCGTAATCTATCTCTCCGGCAATATGCAAAAACAGCCATTGCGTAGCGGCTTCAGACAAAGAGTTGAGAAGGGATACTTTGCATCAAAAATTGCGAGGCCTTACGCAGAGTATGTCTTTGGCGCTTAATTTCTAAACGGCACTTGCGTCTTTCCCAGATTTACGTATAATGCGCGGGCTTGTCGTAATTGACGGCGGGTTCAATCTGAACCAGAGTAGCTCACTTTGTTACTCAACAATGCTCCCAATTGGGGAGCTACGTAAGAACGGTTACACTCTCCCATCAATCGTAATGGGTTTGAGGAGTAATCATTTTCGTTTATAAAATAATTGGAGCTCTGGTCTCATGCAGAACCAAAGAATCCGTATCCGCCTTAAAGCGTTTGATCATCGTCTGATCGATCAATCAACCGCGGAAATCGTCGAGACTGCTAAGCGCACTGGTGCGCAAGTCCGTGGTCCGATCCCGCTGCCGACCCGCAAAGAGCGCTTTACCGTTCTGATCTCTCCGCACGTTAACAAAGATGCGCGTGATCAGTACGAAATCCGCACTCACAAGCGTCTGGTTGACATCGTTGAGCCAACTGAGAAAACCGTTGATGCTCTGATGCGTCTGGATCTGGCTGCCGGTGTAGACGTGCAGATCAGCCTGGGTTAATCAGGTCATCGAGCGATTGAGAGGTTGAAACAATGATTGGTTTAGTCGGTAAAAAAGTGGGTATGACCCGCATCTTCACTGAAGATGGCGTTTCTATCCCAGTAACCGTAATCGAAGTTGAAGCAAACCGCGTTACTCAGGTTAAAGATCTGGCTAACGATGGCTACCGCGCTATTCAGGTTACCACTGGTGCTAAAAAAGCTAACCGTGTAACCAAACCAGAAGCGGGTCACTTCGCTAAAGCTGGCGTTGAAGCTGGCCGTGGTCTGTGGGAATTCCGTCTTGCTGAAGGCGAAGAGTTCACCGTAGGTCAGGACATTAGCGTTGAGCTGTTTGCTGACGTTAAAAAAGTTGACGTAACCGGTACCTCTAAAGGTAAAGGTTTTGCTGGTACCGTTAAGCGCTGGAACTTCCGTACCCAGGACGCTACTCACGGTAACTCCTTGTCTCACCGCGTTCCGGGTTCTATCGGTCAGAACCAGACTCCGGGCAAAGTGTTCAAAGGCAAGAAAATGGCAGGTCAGCTGGGCAACGAACGTGTAACCGTTCAGAGCCTGGACGTAGTACGTGTTGACGCTGAGCGCAACCTGCTGCTGGTTAAAGGTGCGGTCCCGGGTGCAACCGGTAGCGACCTGATCGTTAAACCAGCTGTGAAGGCGTAAGGGGATAGCAATGGAATTAGTATTGAAAGACGCGCAGAGCGCGCTGACTGTTTCCGAAACTACCTTCGGTCGTGATTTCAACGAAGCGCTGGTTCACCAGGTTGTTGTTGCTTATGCAGCTGGTGCTCGTCAGGGTACTCGTGCTCAGAAGACTCGTGCTGAAGTAACTGGTTCAGGCAAAAAGCCATGGCGCCAGAAAGGTACCGGCCGTGCGCGTTCAGGTTCTATCAAGAGCCCGATCTGGCGTTCAGGTGGCGTGACCTTCGCTGCGCGTCCACAGGACCACAGTCAAAAAGTTAACAAAAAGATGTACCGCGGCGCGCTGAAAAGCATCCTGTCCGAACTGGTACGTCAGGATCGTCTGATCGTTGTCGAGAAGTTCTCTGTAGAAGCGCCTAAAACTAAGCTGCTGGCACAGAAACTGAAAGACATGGCTCTGGAAGATGTGCTGATCATCACCGGTGAGCTGGACGAGAACCTGTTCCTGGCCGCGCGTAACCTGCACAAGGTTGACGTACGCGACGCGACTGGTATCGACCCGGTTAGCCTGATCGCCTTCGACAAAGTCGTAATGACTGCTGATGCTGTTAAGCAAGTTGAGGAGATGCTGGCATGATTCGTGAAGAACGTCTGCTGAAGGTGCTGCGCGCACCGCACGTTTCTGAAAAAGCGTCTACTGCGATGGAAAAAACCAACACCATCGTTCTCAAAGTTGCTAAAGACGCGACCAAAGCAGAGATCAAAGCTGCTGTGCAGAAACTGTTTGAAGTCGAAGTCGAAGTCGTTAACACCCTGGTAGTTAAAGGGAAAGTTAAACGTCACGGACAGCGTATCGGTCGTCGTAGCGACTGGAAAAAAGCTTACGTCACCCTTAAAGAAGGCCAGAACCTGGACTTCGTTGGCGGCGCTGAGTAAGTCGGAGGAGTAATACAATGGCAGTTGTTAAATGTAAACCGACATCTCCGGGTCGTCGCCACGTAGTTAAAGTGGTTAACCCTGAGCTGCACAAGGGCAAACCTTTTGCTCCGTTGCTGGAAAAAAACAGCAAATCCGGTGGTCGTAACAACAATGGCCGTATCACCACTCGTCACATCGGTGGTGGCCACAAGCAGGCTTATCGTATTGTTGACTTCAAACGCAACAAAGACGGTATCCCAGCAGTTGTTGAGCGTCTTGAGTACGATCCGAACCGTTCCGCGAACATCGCGCTGGTTCTGTACAAAGATGGCGAACGCCGTTACATCCTGGCCCCTAAAGGCCTGAAAGCTGGCGACCAGATTCAGTCTGGCGTTGATGCTGCAATCAAAGCAGGCAACACCCTGCCGATGCGCAATATCCCGGTTGGTTCTACCGTTCATAACGTAGAAATGAAACCAGGTAAAGGCGGTCAGCTGGCGCGTTCCGCGGGTACTTACGTTCAGATCGTTGCGCGTGACGGTGCTTATGTCACCCTGCGTCTGCGTTCTGGTGAAATGCGTAAAGTCGAAGCAGACTGCCGCGCTACTCTGGGCGAAGTTGGCAATGCTGAGCATATGCTGCGCGTTCTGGGTAAAGCTGGTGCTGCACGCTGGCGTGGTGTTCGTCCTACCGTTCGCGGTACTGCGATGAACCCAGTCGACCACCCACATGGTGGTGGTGAAGGTCGTAACTTTGGTAAGCACCCGGTAACTCCGTGGGGCGTTCAGACCAAAGGTAAGAAGACCCGCAGCAACAAGCGTACTGATAAATTTATCGTACGTCGCCGTAGCAAATAATTTTAGAGGATAAGCCATGCCACGTTCTCTCAAGAAAGGTCCTTTTATTGACCTGCACTTGCTGAAGAAGGTAGAGAAAGCGGTGGAAAGCGGAGACAAGAAGCCCCTGCGCACTTGGTCCCGTCGTTCAACGATCTTTCCTAACATGATCGGTTTGACCATCGCTGTCCATAATGGTCGTCAGCACGTTCCAGTCTTTGTTACCGACGAAATGGTTGGTCACAAACTGGGTGAATTCGCACCGACTCGTACTTATCGCGGCCACGCTGCTGATAAAAAAGCGAAGAAGAAATAAGGTAGGAGGAAGAGATGGAAACTTTAGCTCAACATCGCCATGCTCGTTCTTCTGCACAGAAGGTTCGCCTTGTTGCTGACCTGATTCGCGGTAAGAAAGTGTCGCAGGCCCTGGACATCCTGACCTATACCAACAAGAAAGCTGCGGTATTGGTCAAGAAAGTACTGGAATCTGCCATTGCTAACGCTGAACACAACGATGGCGCTGACATCGACGATCTGAAAGTCGCGAAAATTTTCGTAGATGAAGGCCCAAGCATGAAGCGCATTATGCCGCGTGCGAAAGGTCGTGCAGATCGCATCCTGAAGCGCACCAGCCACATTACTGTGGTTGTGTCCGATCGCTGAGACTCTGGAGACTAGCAATGGGTCAGAAAGTACATCCTAATGGTATTCGCCTGGGTATTGTAAAACCATGGAACTCTACCTGGTTTGCGAACACCAAAGAATTCGCTGACAACCTGGACAGCGATTTTAAAGTACGTCAGTACCTGACTAAGGAACTGGCTAAAGCGTCTGTATCTCGTATCGTTATCGAGCGTCCAGCGAAGAGCATCCGTGTGACTATTCACACTGCTCGTCCTGGCATCGTTATCGGTAAGAAAGGCGAAGACGTAGAAAAACTGCGCAAGGTCGTAGCGGATATCGCTGGCGTTCCTGCACAGATCAATATCGCTGAAGTTCGTAAGCCTGAACTGGACGCTAAATTGGTTGCTGACAGCATCACTTCTCAGCTGGAACGTCGTGTTATGTTCCGTCGTGCTATGAAGCGTGCTGTACAGAACGCAATGCGTCTGGGCGCTAAAGGTATCAAAGTTGAAGTTAGCGGCCGTCTGGGCGGCGCGGAAATCGCACGTACCGAATGGTACCGCGAAGGTCGCGTACCGCTGCACACTCTGCGTGCTGACATCGACTACAACACCTCTGAAGCGCACACCACTTACGGTGTAATCGGCGTTAAGGTATGGATCTTCAAAGGTGAGATCCTGGGTGGTATGGCTGCTGTTGAACAACCGGAAAAACCGGCTGCTCAACCTAAAAAGCAGCAGCGTAAAGGCCGTAAATAAGGAGCGTCGCTGATGTTACAACCAAAGCGTACAAAATTCCGTAAAGTGCACAAAGGCCGCAACCGTGGTCTGGCGCAGGGTACGGATGTTAGCTTCGGCACTTTCGGTCTGAAAGCTGTTGGCCGTGGTCGTCTGACTGCACGTCAGATCGAAGCAGCACGTCGTGCAATGACCCGTGCAGTTAAGCGTCAAGGTAAGATCTGGATCCGTGTATTCCCGGACAAACCGATCACCGAGAAGCCACTGGAAGTTCGTATGGGTAAAGGTAAAGGTAACGTGGAGTACTGGGTTGCCTTGATCCAACCGGGCAAAGTCCTTTATGAAATGGACGGTGTTCCGGAAGAGCTGGCCCGTGAAGCCTTCGGCCTGGCAGCAGCGAAACTGCCTATCAAAACCACCTTTGTAACTAAGACGGTGATGTAATGAAAGCAAAAGAGCTGCGTGAAAAAAGCGTTGAAGAGCTGAACGCTGAGCTGCTGAACCTGCTGCGTGAGCAGTTCAACCTGCGTATGCAGGCTGCAAGTGGCCAGCTGCAACAGACTCACCTGCTGAAGCAAGTGCGTCGCAATGTTGCGCGCGTTAAGACTTTACTGACTCAGAAGGCGGGTGCGTAATGACCGATAAAATCCGTACTCTGCAAGGTCGTGTTGTTAGCGATAAAATGGAGAAATCCATTGTTGTAGCTATCGAACGTTTTGTGAAACACCCGATCTACGGTAAATTCATCAAGCGTACGACCAAACTGCACGTACATGACGAGAACAACGAATGTGGTATCGGCGACAAGGTTGAAATCCGTGAATGCCGTCCACTGTCCAAGACTAAGTCCTGGACGCTGGTTCGCGTTGTAGAGAAAGCGGTTCTGTAATAGAGTACGCATTCTCAATACGAATAAACGGCTCAGCGATGAGCCGTTTATTTTTTCTACCCATATTGCAGAAGCGGTGTTATAATGCCGCGCCCTCGATATGGGGCTTTTTAACGGCTCTGATTTTAGAGTCTCAGGTAGTAGTTGACATTAGCGGAGCACTAAAATGATCCAAGAACAGACTATGCTGAACGTCGCCGACAACTCCGGTGCACGTCGCGTAATGTGTATCAAGGTTCTGGGTGGCTCGCACCGTCGCTACGCAGGCGTAGGCGACATCATCAAGATCACCATCAAGGAAGCAATTCCACGTGGTAAGGTCAAAAAAGGTGATGTGCTGAAGGCGGTAGTGGTGCGCACCAAGAAGGGTGTTCGTCGCCCTGACGGTTCTGTCATTCGCTTCGATGGTAATGCATGCGTTATTTTAAACAATAACAGCGAGCAGCCTATCGGCACGCGTATCTTTGGGCCGGTAACTCGTGAACTTCGTACTGAGAAGTTCATGAAAATTATCTCTCTGGCACCAGAAGTACTCTAAGGAGCGAATCATGGCAGCGAAAATCCGTCGTGATGACGAAGTTATCGTGTTAACCGGTAAAGATAAAGGTAAACGCGGTAAAGTAAAAAATGTTCTGTCTTCCGGCAAACTCGTCGTTGAAGGTATCAACCTGGTTAAGAAACATCAGAAGCCGGTTCCGGCCCTGAACCAACCAGGCGGCATCGTTGAAAAAGAAGCTGCTATTCAGGTTTCTAACGTTGCAATCTTCAATGCGGCTACCGGTAAGGCTGACCGTGTAGGCTTTAGATTCGAAGACGGTAAAAAAGTCCGTTTCTTCAAGTCTAACAGCGAAACTATCAAGTAATTTGGAGTAGTACGATGGCGAAACTGCATGATTACTACAAAGACGAAGTAGTTAACAAACTCATGACTGAGTTTAACTACAATTCTGTCATGCAAGTCCCTCGGGTCGAGAAGATCACCCTGAACATGGGTGTTGGTGAAGCGATCGCTGACAAGAAACTGCTGGATAACGCAGCAGCTGACCTGACAGCAATCTCCGGTCAAAAACCGCTGATCACCAAAGCACGCAAATCTGTTGCAGGCTTCAAAATCCGTCAGGGCTATCCGATCGGCTGTAAAGTAACTCTGCGTGGCGAACGCATGTGGGAGTTCCTTGAGCGCCTGATCACTATTGCTGTTCCACGTATCCGTGACTTCCGTGGCTTGTCCGCTAAGTCTTTCGACGGTCGTGGTAACTACAGCATGGGTGTCCGTGAGCAGATCATCTTCCCAGAAATCGACTACGATAAAGTCGACCGCGTGCGTGGTTTGGATATTACCATTACCACTACTGCGAAATCTGACGAAGAAGGCCGTGCTCTGCTGGCTGCCTTTGACTTCCCGTTCCGCAAGTAAGGTAGGGTTACTGAATGGCTAAGCAATCAATGAAAGCACGCGAAGTAAAGCGCGTAGCTTTAGCTGATAAATTCTTCGCTAAACGCGCTGAACTGAAAGCGATCATTTCTGATGTGAACGCTTCCGACGAAGATCGTTGGAATGCGGTTCTCAAGCTGCAGTCTCTGCCGCGTGATTCCAGCCCGTCTCGTCAGCGTAACCGCTGTCGTCAAACAGGTCGTCCACATGGTTATGTGGGCAAGTTTGGGTTGAGCCGTATCAAACTGCGTGAAGCCGCCATGCGCGGTGAAGTACCAGGCTTGAAAAAGGCTAGCTGGTAATTACCAATTGAATCACGGGAGTAAAGACAGATGAGCATGCAAGATCCGATCGCGGATATGCTGACCCGTATCCGTAACGGTCAGGCCGCGAACAAAGTTGCGGTCACCATGCCTTCCGCCAAGCTGAAAGTGGCAATTGCCAACGTGCTGAAGGAAGAAGGTTTTATCGAAGATTTTAAAGTTGAAGGCGACACCAAGCCGGAACTGGAACTTACTCTCAAGTATTTCCAGGGTAAAGCTGTTGTAGAAAGCATTCAGCGTGTCAGCCGCCCAGGTCTGCGCATCTATAAGAAAAAAGATGAGCTGCCAAAAGTAATGGCTGGTCTTGGTATCGCAGTTGTTTCTACCTCTAAAGGTGTTATGACTGATCGTGCAGCGCGCCAGGCTGGTCTTGGTGGCGAAATTATCTGCTACGTAGCCTAATCGGAGGAAAGAATGTCTCGTGTTGCTAAAGCACCGGTCGTTATTCCTGCCGGCGTTGATGTAAAAATCGACGGTCAGGTTATTACGATCAAAGGTAAAAACGGCGAGCTGACTCGTACCCTCAACAAAGCTGTTGAAGTTAAACATGCAGATAACGCTCTGACCTTCGGTCCACGTGATGGTTTCGTGGATGGATGGGCTCAGGCTGGTACCGCGCGTGCCCTGCTGAACTCAATGGTTGTTGGTGTTACCGAAGGCTTCACTAAAAAGCTTCAGCTGGTTGGTGTAGGTTATCGTGCAGCTATCAAAGGGAATGCAGTAGGCCTGTCTCTGGGCTTCTCACACCCTGTTGAGCATCCGCTGCCGGCCGGTATCACTGCAGAATGTCCGACTCAAACTGAAATCGTGCTGAAAGGCGCTGATAAACAGCTGATCGGTCAGGTTGCAGCAGATCTGCGCGCCTACCGTCGTCCTGAGCCTTACAAAGGCAAGGGTGTTCGTTACGCCGACGAAGTCGTGCGTACCAAAGAGGCTAAGAAGAAGTAAGGTAACACTATGGATAAGAAATCTGCTCGTATCCGTCGTGCGACCCGCGCACGCCGCAAGCTCAAAGAGCTGGGTGCAACTCGCCTGGTGGTACATCGTACCCCGCGTCATATTTACGCACAGGTAATTGCACCGAACGGTTCTGAAGTTCTGGTAGCTGCTTCTACTGTAGAAAAAGCTATCTCAGAACAATTGAAGTATACCGGTAACAAAGACGCCGCAGCAGCTGTAGGTAAAGCTGTCGCAGAACGCGCTCTGGAAAAAGGCATCAGCAATGTTTCCTTTGACCGTTCCGGGTTCCAATATCATGGTCGTGTCCAGGCACTGGCAGATGCTGCCCGTGAAGCTGGCCTTCAGTTCTAAGGTAGAGGTGTAAGATGGCTCACATCGAAAAACAGGCTGGCGAACTGCAGGAAAAGCTGATCGCGGTAAACCGCGTATCTAAAACCGTTAAAGGTGGTCGTATTTTCTCCTTCACAGCTCTGACTGTAGTGGGTGATGGTAACGGTCGCGTTGGTTTTGGTTACGGTAAAGCGCGTGAAGTTCCAGCAGCGATCCAGAAAGCGATGGAAAAAGCCCGTCGCAATATGATTAACGTCGCGCTGAACAACGGTACCCTGCAACACCCAGTTAAAGGTGTTCACACGGGTTCTCGTGTATTCATGCAGCCAGCTTCCGAAGGTACCGGTATCATCGCCGGTGGTGCAATGCGCGCCGTTCTGGAAGTTGCTGGAGTTCATAACGTTCTGGCTAAAGCATATGGTTCCACCAACCCGATCAACGTGGTTCGTGCAACTATTGATGGCCTGGAAAATATGAATTCTCCAGAAATGGTCGCTGCCAAGCGTGGTAAATCCGTTGAAGAAATTCTGGGGTAATTGACCATGGCAAAGACTATTAAAATCACTCAAACCCGCAGTGCAATCGGTCGTCTGCCGAAACACAAGGCAACGCTGCTTGGCCTGGGTCTGCGTCGTATTGGTCATACCGTTGAGCGCGAGGATACTCCTGCTGTTCGTGGTATGGTCAACGCGGTTTACTTCATGGTTAAAGTTGAGGAGTAAGAGATGCGTTTAAATACTCTGTCTCCGGCCGAAGGCTCTAAAAAGGCGGGTAAACGCCTGGGTCGTGGTATCGGTTCTGGCCTCGGCAAAACCGGTGGTCGTGGTCACAAAGGTCAGAACTCTCGTTCTGGCGGTGGCGTACGTCGCGGTTTCGAGGGTGGCCAGATGCCACTGTACCGTCGTCTGCCGAAGTTCGGCTTCACCTCTCGCAAAGCAGCGATCACAGCGGAAATCCGTCTGTCTGACTTGGCGAAAGTTGAAGGCGGCGTTGTAGACCTGAACACGCTGAAAGCGGCTAACATTATCGGTATCCAGATCGAGTTCGCGAAAGTGATCCTGGCTGGTGAAGTTTCTACTCCGATAACTGTTCGTGGCCTGCGTGTTACTAAAGGTGCTCGTGCTGCTATCGAAGCTGCTGGCGGTAAAATTGAGGAATAAGTAGCAGATGGCTAAGCAACCGGGATTAGATTTTCAAAGTGCCAAAGGTGGATTTGGCGAGCTGAAACGCAGACTGCTGTTTGTAATCGGCGCGCTGATTGTGTTCCGTATTGGCTCTTTTATTCCGATCCCTGGTATTGATGCCGCTGTACTTGCCAAACTGCTTGAGCAACAGCGAGGCACCATCATTGAAATGTTTAACATGTTCTCTGGTGGTGCTCTCAGCCGTGCTTCTATTTTCGCACTGGGTATTATGCCGTACATTTCGGCATCGATTATTATCCAGCTGCTGACGGTCGTTCATCCGGCCCTGGCAGAGCTGAAGAAAGAAGGGGAGTCTGGACGTCGTAAGATTAGCCAGTACACCCGTTACGGCACTCTGGTGCTGGCAATATTCCAGTCGATCGGTATTGCTACCGGTCTTCCGAATATGCCTGGTATGCAGGGCCTGGTATTAAACCCAGGCTTTGCATTCTATTTCACCGCTGTTGTTAGTCTGGTCACAGGGACCATGTTCCTGATGTGGCTCGGCGAACAGATTACTGAACGAGGTATCGGTAACGGTATCTCAATCATTATCTTCGCCGGTATCGTTGCGGGACTCCCGCCGGCCATCGCCCATACTATCGAGCAAGCGCGTCAAGGCGACCTGCACTTCCTCCTGTTGCTGTTGGTTGCAGTATTAGTATTTGCAGTGACGTTCTTTGTTGTCTTCGTTGAACGTGGTCAACGCCGTATTGTGGTGAACTACGCTAAACGTCAGCAAGGTCGTCGTGTCTATGCTGCACAGAGCACACATTTACCGCTGAAAGTGAATATGGCGGGGGTTATCCCGGCTATCTTCGCTTCCAGTATTATTCTGTTCCCGGCAACCATCGCGTCATGGTTCGGGGGCGGTACTGGTTGGAACTGGCTGACAACAATTTCGCTGTATTTGCAGCCTGGGCAACCACTTTATGTGTTACTCTATGCGTCTGCGATCATCTTCTTCTGTTTCTTCTACACGGCGTTGGTCTTCAACCCGCGTGAAACAGCAGATAACCTGAAGAAGTCCGGTGCATTTGTACCAGGAATTCGTCCGGGAGAGCAAACGGCGAAGTATATCGATAAAGTAATGACTCGCCTGACTTTGGTTGGTGCGCTTTATATTACTTTTATCTGCCTGATCCCGGAGTTCATGCGTGATGCAATGAAAGTACCGTTCTACTTCGGTGGGACCTCACTGCTTATCGTTGTTGTCGTGATTATGGACTTTATGGCTCAAGTGCAAACTCTGATGATGTCCAGTCAGTATGAGTCTGCATTGAAGAAGGCGAACCTGAAAGGCTACGGCCGCTAACTGGTCGCCTGAGAAGTTACGGAGAGTAAAAATGAAAGTTCGTGCTTCCGTCAAGAAATTATGCCGTAACTGCAAAATCGTTAAGCGTGATGGTGTCATCCGTGTGATTTGCAGTGCCGAGCCGAAGCATAAACAGCGCCAAGGCTGATTATTTCGCATATTTTTCTTGCAAAGTTGGGTTGAGCTGGCTAGATTAGCCAGCCAATCTTTTGTATGTCTGTACGTTTCCATTTGAGTATCCTGAAAACGGGCTTTTCAGCATGGTGCGTACATATTAAATAGTAGGAGTGCATAGTGGCCCGTATAGCAGGCATTAACATTCCTGATCAGAAACATGCTGTGATCGCATTAACTTCGATCTACGGCGTCGGCAAGACCCGTTCTAAAGCCATTCTGGCTGCAGCGGGTATCGCTGAAGATGTTAAGATCAGTGAGCTGTCTGAAGAACAAATCGACACGCTGCGTGACGAAGTTGCCAAATTTGTCGTTGAAGGTGATCTGCGCCGTGAAATCAGCATGAGCATCAAGCGCCTGATGGATCTTGGTTGCTATCGCGGTTTGCGTCATCGTCGTGGTCTGCCAGTGCGCGGTCAGCGTACTAAGACCAACGCACGTACCCGTAAGGGTCCGCGCAAACCGATCAAGAAATAATCGGGGTGATTGAATAATGGCAAAGGCACCAGTTCGTGCACGTAAACGTGTAAGAAAACAAGTCTCTGACGGCGTGGCTCATATCCATGCTTCTTTCAACAACACCATCGTTACTATTACTGATCGTCAGGGTAACGCATTGGGTTGGGCAACAGCCGGTGGTTCCGGTTTCCGTGGTTCTCGCAAATCCACTCCGTTCGCAGCTCAGGTTGCAGCAGAGCGTTGCGCTGAAGCCGTAAAAGAATACGGCATCAAGAATCTGGAAGTTATGGTTAAAGGTCCGGGTCCGGGTCGTGAATCTACTGTTCGCGCTCTGAACGCCGCTGGTTTCCGCATCACGAATATTACTGATGTGACTCCGATCCCTCATAACGGTTGTCGTCCGCCGAAAAAACGTCGCGTATAACGCTCGTTTTTTAGGTTAGTTGGAGATAGAAAATGGCAAGATATTTGGGTCCTAAGCTCAAGCTGAGCCGTCGTGAGGGCACAGACTTATTCCTTAAGTCTGGCGTTCGCGCGATCGATACCAAGTGTAAAATTGAACAAGCTCCTGGCCAGCACGGTGCGCGTAAACCGCGTCTGTCTGACTATGGTGTGCAGTTGCGTGAAAAGCAAAAAGTTCGCCGTATCTACGGTGTGCTGGAGCGTCAGTTCCGTAACTACTATAAAGAAGCAGCACGTCTGAAAGGCAACACAGGTGAAAACCTGCTGGCTCTGCTGGAAGGTCGTCTGGACAACGTTGTATACCGTATGGGCTTCGGCGCGACTCGTGCTGAATCACGCCAGCTGGTTAGCCATAAAGCAATCATGGTAAACGGTCGTGTTGTTAACATCGCTTCTTATCAGGTTAAAGCGAATGACGTTGTTAGCATTCGTGAGAAAGCGAAAAAGCAATCTCGCGTGAAAGCCGCTCTGGAGCTGGCTGAGCAGCGTGAAAAGCCAACCTGGCTGGAAGTTGATGCTGGCAAGATGGAAGGTACGTTCAAGCGTCAGCCAGAACGTTCTGATCTGTCTGCGGACATTAACGAACACCTGATCGTCGAGCTTTACTCCAAGTAAAGCTTAGTACCAAAGAGAGGACACAATGCAGGGTTCTGTGACAGAGTTTCTAAAACCGCGCCTGGTAGATATCGAGCAAGTGAGTTCGACGCACGCCAAGGTGACCCTTGAGCCTTTAGAGCGTGGCTTTGGCCATACTCTGGGTAACGCACTGCGCCGTATTCTGCTCTCATCGATGCCGGGTTGCGCGGTGACCGAGGTTGAGATTGATGGTGTACTTCATGAGTACAGCACCAAAGAAGGCGTTCAGGAAGATATCCTTGAAATCCTGCTCAACCTGAAAGGGCTGGCGGTGAGAGTTCAGGGTAAAGATGAAGTTATTCTTACTCTGAATAAATCTGGCATTGGCCCTGTGACTGCAGCCGACATCACCCACGACGGTGATGTTGAAATCGTCAAGCCGCAGCACGTGATCTGCCACCTGACCGATGAGAACGCAGCTATTAGCATGCGTATCAAAGTTCAGCGCGGTCGTGGTTATGTGCCGGCTTCTGCCCGAATTCATTCGGAAGAAGATGAGCGCCCAATCGGCCGTCTGCTGGTCGACGCATGCTACAGCCCTGTAGAGCGTATTGCCTACAATGTTGAAGCAGCGCGTGTAGAACAGCGTACCGACCTGGACAAGCTGGTCATCGAAATGGAAACCAATGGCACAATCGATCCTGAAGAGGCGATTCGTCGTGCGGCAACCATCCTGGCAGAACAACTGGAAGCTTTCGTTGACTTACGTGATGTACGTCAGCCGGAAGTGAAAGAAGAGAAACCAGAATTCGATCCGATCCTGCTGCGCCCTGTTGACGATCTGGAATTGACTGTCCGCTCTGCTAACTGCCTCAAGGCAGAAGCTATCCACTATATCGGTGATCTGGTACAGCGTACCGAGGTTGAGTTGCTGAAAACGCCGAACCTGGGTAAAAAATCTCTTACCGAGATTAAAGACGTGCTGGCTTCACGTGGTCTGTCTCTGGGCATGCGCCTGGAAAACTGGCCACCGGCAAGCATTGCTGACGAGTAACCGGATCACAGGTTAAGGTTTTACTGAGAAGGATAAGGTCATGCGCCATCGTAAGAGTGGTCGTCAACTGAACCGCAACAGCAGCCATCGCCAGGCTATGTTCCGCAACATGGCAGGTTCACTGGTTCGTCATGAAATCATCAAGACGACCCTGCCTAAAGCGAAAGAGCTGCGTCGCGTAGTTGAGCCGCTGATTACTCTTGCCAAGACTGACAGCGTTGCTAATCGTCGTCTGGCATTCGCCCGTACTCGTGATAACGAGATCGTGGCAAAACTGTTTAACGAACTGGGCCCGCGTTTCGCGAGCCGTGCCGGTGGTTACACTCGCATTCTGAAGTGTGGCTTCCGTGCAGGCGACAACGCGCCGATGGCTTACATCGAGCTGGTTGATCGTTCAGAGAAAGCAGAAGCTGCTGCAGAGTAATCTGTAGTAACGTAAAAAAACCCGCCTCGGCGGGTTTTTTTATATCCGCAGAATCTCCACTTATCTACAATGACTGTATCTTTTCTGCTCACTCCTGGAGTTCATTATGTGGTTGCTCGATCAGTGGGCTGAACGCCATATTTGTGATGCCCAAAACAAAGGTGAGTTCGATAATCTTCCCGGTAGCGGTGAGCCGCTGATGCTGGACGATGATTCACATGTTCCACCTGAATTACGGGCCGGTTATCGATTACTGAAAAACGCAGGATGTTTACCCCCTGAACTTCAGCAACGTAATGAAGCCGTAGAGCTTGCCGATCTGCTTAAAGGTATTCATAAGGACGACCCGCGGTTCTCTGAAATCAGTCGTCGGTTAGCACTCATCGAACTAAAACTTCGCCAGACGGGAATGAATACTGACTTTTTGCATGGTGAGTATAGTGAAAGGTTAATGCAAAAAATAAACGAGGAGTAGCCATGTACCGCATAGGTGAACTTGCGAAACTTGCTAACGTAACGCCGGATACTATCCGCTACTACGAAAAGCAGCAGATGATCGATCATGAGGTCAGAACGGAAGGCGGATTTCGCCTTTATACGGATAACGACCTGCAACGTCTGCGTTTTAT
Source organism: Enterobacter cloacae complex sp. IR5418 (assembly GCF_049238105.1). Lineage (NCBI taxonomy): Bacteria > Pseudomonadati > Pseudomonadota > Gammaproteobacteria > Enterobacterales > Enterobacteriaceae > Enterobacter > Enterobacter cloacae complex sp. IR5418. Next base: position 16,222 of record NZ_JBMKHS010000041.1, read on the forward strand.
CCGCTATGCCCGGCAGCTCGGCTTCACGCTGGAGTCGATCCGTGAACTACTGTCGATCCGTATCGATCCTGAACACCATACGTGTCAGGAATCTAAAAGCATCGTTCAGGCCCGGCTGGATGAAGTTGAAGCGCGAATTCATGAGCTTCAGTCCATGCAGCGATCTCTGCAAAGGTTAAATGACGCGTGCTGTGGTACCGCTCATAGCAGCGTTTATTGCTCAATACTGGAAGCACTTGAACAGGGCGCCAGTAGTGAAACTCAGGGCTGTTGATTTTTTATCAGCCAGGGACTAGACTCCCGCCGACATTAACTATGCTCAGGAGAAATGATGAGCCGCTATCAGCATACTAAAGGACAAATTAAGGATAACGCCATTGAGGCATTGCTTCACGATCCACTTTTCAGACAGCGTGTTGAGAAGAACAAAAAAGGAAAAGGAAGTTATTTGCGTAAAGGTAAACATGCACAACGGGGTAACTGGGAGGCCAGTGGCAAGCAAGCTAATCGCTTTTTTACCACTGGCCTTTCTGTATCTGTCGCCTGATTAAACGCGATTATTCTGCTCTTTTAACAGATCGCGAATTTCAGTCAGTAAGACTTCTTCTTTAGTTGGTGCTGGCGGGGCAGCAGCCGGTTCTTCTTTTTTACGGTTAAGTCTGTTGATGAGTTTGATCGCCATGAAAATGGCAAATGCCACAATCACGAAATCAAATACGTTCTGAATGAATACGCCATAGTGCATTACAACCGCAGGGATATCACCCTGAGCTTCCCGAAGGGTGAAGGCGAATTGTTTGAAATCAATGCCTCCGATCAACAGTCCTAACGGCGGCATAATAATGTCGGCAACTAATGATGAAACGATCTTACCGAACGCCGCACCAATAATGACACCCACAGCCAAATCCACTACATTCCCGCGCATCGCAAATTCGCGAAATTCTTTAATAAAACTCATTATGTTCTCCTTGTGCTAGCTGACGCCTATAAGTTTAACAAATGATTAGCTAATTGCCATTGGGGATAAATAATCGTTATGAAAAATAAAAGGCATGAAAATTAGAAGGTTAATATTTGGGTGCTCTCGTCTGAGCACCCAAATCATTACAGGAAGAACGGGCTTGGCTGGAATAAACGCTCGACGTCGGTAATAAATTTTTTATCGGTCAGGAACATAATAACGTGGTCACCCTGCTCGATACGTAAATTATCATTGGCGATCATAACATCATTACCTCGCACTACGGCGCCGATAATGGTGCCTGGTGGAAGTTTAATTTCATCGATCACGCGACCCACAACGCGTGACGTCGTTTCATCCCCGTGAGCGACGGCTTCAATGGCTTCAGCAACTCCACGACGAAGAGATGACACGCCGACAATATCCGCTTTACGCACGTGGCTTAGCAGGGCAGAGATGGTGGCTTGCTGGGGTGAAATAGCAATATCAATTACGCTTCCCTGTACCAGGTCGACATAAGCCTTACGCTGGATAAGCACCATCACTTTTTTTGCGCCCATACGCTTAGCGAGCATAGCGGACATAATATTCGCTTCGTCGTCGTTGGTGACGGCAATAAAAAGATCGACCTGATCGATATGCTCTTCGGCCAGTAATTCCTGATCCGAAGCATCCCCATAGAACACAATGGTGTTCTGTAGTTTTTCAGCCAGCTCCGACGCGCGCTGCTGATCTCGTTCGATCAGCTTCACGCTGTAGTCTTTTTCCAGTCGTCTCGCCAGGCCTGCACCAATATTACCACCGCCGACCAGCATAATACGTTTATACGGTTTTTCGAGACGCTGAAGTTCACTCATCACCGCGCGGATATGCTGGGAAGCCGCAATGAAGAAGACTTCATCCCCGGCTTCGACAATAGTAGAACCTTGTGGACGAATAGGCCTGTCGTGACGGAATATCGCCGCAACACGCGTATCGATATGTGGCATATGCTCGCGCATTGTCGACAGGGCATTACCAATCAGCGGGCCGCCGTAATAAGCCTTCACAACCGCCAGGCTTACTTTTCCTTCAGCAAAGTTCACAACCTGCAACGCGCCCGGATACTCAATCAGACGATAAATACTGTCGATAACCAGCTGTTCTGGCGCAATAAGATGGTCGATGGGTACCGCTTCGGAATTAAACAGCTTCTCCGCATCCCGGACATAGTCCGGGGAGCGAATGCGGGCGATGCGGTTTGGGGTGTTGAACAGCGAGTAGGCCACCTGACATGCAACCATGTTGGTTTCATCAGAACTGGTTACTGCAACCAGCATGTCGGCATCGTCCGCGCCCGCCTCCCGAAGCACTCGGGGATGAGAGCCGTGCCCCTGCACAACACGAAGATCAAACTTGTCCTGCAAAACGCGCAGGCGATCGCCATTGGTATCCACAATGGTGATATCGTTGTTTTCGCCCACGAGATTTTCCGCCAGCGTTCCGCCAACTTGCCCTGCACCCAGAATGATAATTTTCATCTTTCGTGACCTGTTCTCAACATCACTTTTTGATTAGCTTAGCGTAAAAGAAGCCATCACCCTCTTCAGCGCCCGGCAGGTTTTGCAGACCCGGGTGCTCAGGCGTCCCCGTATCGTGCAGCGTAGCGTCCGGGGTGCGTTTCAGGAAAGCCGCAATTTGCTGACTGTTCTCTTCCGGGAGAACAGAGCAGGTTGCATACACCAGGGTTCCGCCGGGTTTGAGATGCGGCCAGATGGCATCCAGAATTTCGGATTGCAACTGGGCAAGCTCCTTGATATCACGATCGCGACGCAGCCATTTGATATCGGGATGACGGCGAATCACGCCGGTTGCAGAGCAGGGGGCGTCCAGCAAAATACGATCGAACCGGGTATCACCACACCAGTCTGCGGGTGTGCGGCCATCGCCTTGCTTAACCTGTGCTTTCATACCCAGACGCTTAAGGTTGTCATAGACGCGTGAAAGGCGCTGCTCATCAACATCCACGGCCATCACGTTGGCCCGCGGTGCCACTTCCAGAATGTGCGTTGTTTTACCCCCTGGCGCGGCACAGAGATCGAGGATCTGCTCCCCGTCCTTCGGTTCAAGCCAGGTCATGCAGCCCTGAGCGGATGCATCCTGTACCGTTACCCAGCCTTCTTCAAAGCCGGGTAAAGCATGTACTGGTGCCGCGGAGGCTAAACGAACCGCATCAGGATAAGCAGCATGTGTGAAGCCGCCCATTCCTGCCTCTTCCAGCAGGGCCAGCCATGCGTCGCGTGTATGATGATTACGATTGACGCGTACCCACATCGGTGGACGCTGGTTATTGGCGTCAGCAATGTCTTTCCATTGCTGTGGGTAGGCTTTTTTAAGGCGATTCAGCAGCCATTCAGGGTGCAGGAAGCGCGCTTCGCTTTGCGCAAATTCTGCCAGCAGTTCGTCCTGCTGACGCTGGAACTGACGAAGTACGCCGTTGATCAACCCTTTCAGCTGAGGACGTTTAATCGCTACGGCACCTTCCACTGTTTCAGCCAGTGCAGCATGAGGTGGAATGCGGGTATGAAGAAGCTGGTAGAAACCGACCATGATCAAATAATGCACGGTACGCTGCTTGCCGCTCATCGGGCGTGACATCAGCTTGTTAATTAACCACTCAAGCTGAGAGAGGGTGCGCAGCACGCCAAAGCACAGCTCCTGAAGCAGGGCTTTGTCTTTATCGGAAACCTTTTGTTGCAGTGGAGGCAGGACATTACTCAATGACTGGCCCTGCTCGATAACCTGCTCAACGGCCTGAGCCGCCATAGTGCGTAGATTTTGTCTTTTCATAACCGTAAAAATAAAAATGCCCGGAAACACCGGGCCTTAAGAGTAAATTTGTTCAGGCAAGGCGATTGCCAGGGGTGAACCATTCACGACGGGAATTTAATAGATCCTGCGCGCTCATCGCCTTTTTACCGGCCGGTTGCAGCGATTCAAGATTCAAAATCCCTTCTCCGGTCGCAACCTGGATACCGTTTTTGCTGGCGTCGATAATCGTACCGGGCTCTGCCGATGTATTGCCGTTAATAACTGAAGCTTTCCAGACTTTCACTGGCTGCTCGTCAATCATCAACCAGCTCATTGGCCATGGGTTAAAGGCGCGGATGCAGCGTTCGAGTTGAGCTGCGGACAGAGACCAGTCGATCCGGGCTTCTTCTTTACTCAATTTTTCAGCATAGGTCACGTGCGCTTCATCCTGAACTTCGGGTTTCGCTGTATTGTCAGCAAGCTGTTGCAACGTTTCGATCAGCCCCTGCGGGCCGAGATCCGCCAGCTTGTCATACAGCGTGGCGCTGGTATCTTCTGCGGTAATGGGGCACGACAGTTTATACAGCATGTCGCCCGTGTCTAAACCTACGTCCATCTTCATGATTGTCACGCCAGTTTCAGCATCGCCTGCCCACAGAGCGCGCTGAATAGGGGCAGCACCACGCCAGCGTGGGAGCAAGGAACCATGGACATTAATGCAGCCCAGGCGGGGCATATCGAGTACCGCTTTCGGCAGAATGAGGCCGTAAGCCACAACTACCATCACGTCGGCGTTCAGGTCTGCCACTAACTGCTGGTTTTCCTGAGGTCGCAAAGACGCAGGCTGGAATACCGGTAAACCATGCGTTTCTGCCAGCACTTTAACCGGGCCTGGCATCAGTTTTTTACCGCGGCCAGCCGGACGGTCCGGCTGAGTAAATACGCCAACAATTTGATGACCAGACGATAACAGCGCGTCAAGATGACGCGCTGCAAAATCAGGGGTACCCGCGAAGATTATACGTAGTGATGTAGACACGTTATTCCTTGTATCCGGGGCGTTAAGCGCGAGAACGCAAACGATCCAGTTTCTCAACTTTCTGACGAATACGCTGTTGCTTCAGCGGTGAGAGGTAATCGATAAACAGTTTACCGACCAGGTGATCCATCTCATGCTGAATGCAGATTGCCAGCAGATCGTCGGCTTCCAGCTCAAACGGATTGCCGTCACGATCCAGTGCACGGATTTTAACTTTTTCGGCACGTGGCACCAAAGCGCGCTGTTCAGGGATAGACAGACAGCCTTCCTCAATACCCGTTTCGCCACTTTTTTCCAGCAGCTCAGGGTTGATCAGTACCAGACGCTCATCGCGATTTTCAGAAACGTCGATAACAATAATACGTTTGTGAATGTCTACCTGGGTCGCGGCAAGGCCAATGCCTTCTTCAGCGTACATGGTATCGAACATATCATCGACGATACGCTGAATTTCTGCATTCACTTCTTTAACCGGTTCCGCGACGATGCGAAGGCGCTCGTCAGGAATATGTAACACTTGCAAAACTGCCATAAATTTCCAGAGTCGTGTTCAGGAGTTGATAAGAATATTACTTCTATTCTAGACAAATCCCCGGTCGATTGACAGCATCAGTGACCAATCGCAAAGATTGCTGAGGCTGCTTATGGCAGGGAAAAGGATGACGTCCACAGAGATATGGTTACGGCTTATAAACATCGGATCGTTATACGGTGATGCGATGCTGGACACCGCTCAGCGGTTGCTTCGCCAGGCGACCGTCGATGCTGAAGCTGTCAAAGAGGCAGGTCTTTCGGCCAAACATGCCGTAAAGTTTTTCTCATTCCGTGAGAGTGAGCTTGAACGTAGTCTGGAATGGCTGGAACACACGGACAATCATCTAATCACGGCTGATGATCCTCGCTTTCCACCATTATTGCGTACTATTCCTGATTTTCCCGGGGCGCTATTTGTGCGAGGCCGCGTTGACGTACTTAATAGCATGCAGCTTGCGGTTGTGGGCAGCCGCGCGCCCTCGTGGTACGGCGAGCGTTGGGGGAAAATGCTGAGTGAACAGCTGTCACAATGTGGCTTTACGATCACCAGTGGCCTGGCTTGCGGCATCGATGGTGTGGCTCATCATGCGGCGCTGTCAGCAAAAGGGCGAAGCGTTGCTGTGCTTGGCAATGGTCTTTTTAGTATCTACCCGCGTCGTCATCACATTCTGGCTGAGCAACTTATCGCTTCAGAGGGAGCGATAGTGTCTGAGTTTTCACTCTCATCACCGCCCAGACCGGGTAACTTTCCACGGCGTAACCGGATCATCAGCGGATTAAGCCAGGGCGTGCTGGTGGTTGAAGCTGCCATTCGGAGTGGATCGCTGGTTACCGCAAGGTGCGCGCTGGAGCAGGGGCGTGAAGTTTTTGCGCTGCCCGGCCCGTTGGGGAACCCCGGCTGCGAAGGTCCTCACTGGCTGATAAAACAGGGGGCGACACTGGTGACCTGTAAAGAGGATATCCTGGAAAATTTGCAGTATGGATTGCATTGGTTGCAGGATGATCGCCAAAAGCGACATATTTCATCGGATCAGGAGGCAGTAGCATTGCCATTTCCCAAGCTCCTGGCTAACGTAGGAGATGAGGTAACACCTGTTGACGTTGTCGCTGAACGTGCCGGCCAACCTGTGCCAGTAACGGTAGCACAGCTACTCGAACTGGAGTTAGCAGGGTGGATCGCAGCTGTACCCGGCGGCTATGTCCGATTAAGGAGGGCATGCCATGTTCGACGTACTGATGTATTTGTTTGAGACTTACATCCACAACGAAGCAGAAATGCAGGTGGATCAGGACAAATTAACACGGGATCTGACCGACGCAGGTTTTGAGCGGGAAGATATCTATAATGCGTTGATGTGGCTGGATAAGTTGGCTGATTATCAGGACGGCCTCGCCGAACCGATGCAGCTTGCTTCTGACCCATTGTCAGTGCGCATCTATACAGCTGAAGAGTGTGAAAGGCTGGATGCCAGCTGCCGGGGATTCATTTTATTCCTCGAGCAGATTCAGGTGCTAAACCTCGAAACGAGAGAGATGGTGATAGAGCGCGTCATGGCGCTGGATACTGCTGAGTTTGAACTGGAGGATCTGAAATGGGTGATCCTGATGGTTCTGTTCAACATTCCGGGCTGTGAAAATGCCTATCAGCAAATGGAAGAATTACTCTTTGAAGTGAATGAAGGTATGCTGCATTAATTCTATGTGCAGCAACAAGAGTTGTTATGGCCAAATCAGCACTCTTTACGGTGCATAAAAACGAGCCCTGCCCACAGTGTGGGGCTGAACTTGTCATTCGGTCCGGGAAACACGGTCCGTTTCTCGGTTGTTCACACTATCCGGAATGTGATTATGTCCGTCCCCTGAAAAGCCAGGCGGACGGACATATCGTCAAAATTCTGGAGGGACAGCTTTGTCCCCGCTGTGGCGGTGAACTGGCACTGCGTCAGGGACGTTTCGGGATGTTTATCGGATGCAGCCGCTATCCGGAATGTGAGCATACGGAACAAATTGATAAGCCAGATGAAACGGCAATTGCCTGCCCTCAGTGCCAGCGTGGTCAACTGGTGCAGCGGCGCTCTCGTTATGGCAAGACCTTCCATTCGTGCGATCGCTATCCAGAATGCCAGTTCGTTATCAATTTCAAGCCAGTAGCGGGCGTCTGCCCTCATTGCGATTATCCGTTACTTATAGAAAAGAAAACCGCGCAAGGCTTGAAACGCTTTTGCGCCAGTAAACAATGTGGAAAGCCGGTTTCGGCGGATCAAATCAGTGAATAATAACCTGCCATCAGGCTCCATCGCGCAGGCGGTGGAAATCCTGAAAAAAGAAGAAGTCATCGCCTATCCAACAGAAGCTGTTTTCGGGGTCGGGTGCGATCCTGACAGCGAAGTCGCCGTTAACCGTTTGTTGGCGCTAAAACAGCGACCTGTCGAAAAAGGATTGATTTTGATTGCTGCGAGCTACGAGCAGCTTAAGCCTTATATTGATGATTCCATGCTGACTCCTGCACAGCGGGAAACCATTTTCTCTGCGTGGCCTGGTCCCGTGACGTTTGTTTTCCCGGCACAACCGACAACGCCGCGCTGGTTAACCGGGCGTTTCGATTCACTCGCGGTACGTGTCACCGACCATCCGCTGGTGGTGGAGTTATGCCAGGCATTTGGTAAACCCCTGGTTTCAACCAGCGCCAACCTGACCGGGCTTCCCCCTTGTCGGACAACCGAAGAAGTTCTGGCGCAGTTCGGAAATGATTTTCCGGTAGCCGTGGGTGAAACCGGGGGGCGTATTAACCCGTCAGAAATTCGCGATGCTTTGACCGGCGAACGTTTTCGCCAGGGATAATGTTATGGAAACCTATGCTGTTTTTGGTAACCCGATCGCGCACAGCAAGTCGCCTCTGATCCATCAGCTGTTTGCAGAGCAATTGCTGATAGAGCACCCGTATGGTCGGATCCTGGCGCCTGTTGATGCTTTTATACCGACGCTGAATAGCTTTTTTGATGCGGGTGGTAAAGGTGCGAACGTCACGGTGCCTTTTAAAGAAGAGGCTTTTGGGTATGCGGATGAACTGACCGAGCGTGCGTCGCTCGCTGGTGCCGTCAATACACTTAAGCGGCTTGAAGATGGTCGCCTTCTGGGCGATAACACCGATGGTATTGGTTTACTCAGCGATCTGGAGCGACTGTCGTTTATTAAACCTAGCTTTCGGATCCTGCTGATCGGTGCGGGTGGCGCGTCGCGCGGCGTATTGCTTCCTCTTCTTTCGCTGGATTGTGCGGTGACAATCACCAACCGTACTTTCTCCAGAGCAGAAGAGTTGGCGGCGTTGTTCGCACATACAGGTAGCGTAACTGCGGTTGCACTTGACGATCTCGCGGGTCACGAGTTTGACCTTGTGATTAATGCCACCTCCAGCGGAATTAATGGAGAAATCCCGGCGATTCCTGCCTCCCTGATTCATTCCCATATCTTCGCCTATGACATGTTTTACCAAAAAGGGAAGACGCCATTCCTGACCTGGTGCGAACAGCAGGGGGCAAAACATCTGGCTGATGGTCTGGGCATGCTGGTGGGGCAGGCGGCTCATGCGGTGTTACTCTGGCATGGCGTGTTACCCTCTGTAGAACCGGTGATCGAAAAACTGAAACAGGAACTGACGGCGTGAATCAGGCGATTCATTTTCCCGACAGAGAAATCTGGGATGAGAACAAGCAAGCGGTTTGTTTCCCGGTGCTGGTGCATGGAATGCAGTTAACCTGTGCGATTAAACGGGAAACGCTGCTCCAGCGCTTTGGTGGTTCAGATCCGTTAGCGGTCTTTTGCGAAAATCGCTGGGATCTGGAAGAGGAAGCCAGCGATTTGATCCGCGATCAGCAGGAAGACGATCAGGGCTGGGTCTGGTTATCCTGATCCAGATAATCATTCTTCCATTTAACGTAGTTGTTCGCTGAGTATTTCAATCCTTCGATCTCCGCCTCTTTTAAGGGGCGGATCTGTTTAACCGGGCTGCCTAAATAGAGATAGCCACTTTCCAGGCGTTTGTTTTGCGGAACAAGGCTTCCTGCGCCAATCATTACGTCATCTTCTACTGTGACGCCATCCAGCAAAATCGATCCCATCCCAACGAGAACCCTGTTACCGATCGTGCAGCCGTGGAGCATCACTTTATGACCGACAGTAACATCTTCCCCAATGATGAGCGGATTGCCCTCAGGGTTATAAGATGATTTATGAGTCACATGCAGCACGCTGCCGTCCTGAATATTGGTGCGAGCACCGATTGCAACGTAGTTCACATCGCCCCTAATCGCGACGAGTGGCCAGATGCTGACATCATCGGCCATTCGGACATCGCCAATGACTACGCTGCTGGCATCGATCATCACGCGATCGCCTTTTTGGGGGAACAGATCTTTATAAGGACGTAATTCTGCAAACATATCTACCTCGATACAGATGAGCGCTATAAAGAAGACTTTGATCGTATTCCTGGAGCGAGGCAAGGCAAAATGCGTCAATTTTTGCGCGGATCGGGTGGGTTTTCAGCGAAAAGCACGGAAAATCATCAGTTGGAAAAAAAGATCTAAAAAATACTTGTGCTAAAAACTGGGATCCCTATAATGCGCCTCCATCGACACGGCGGATGTGAATCACTTCACAGACAGCCCGGTCGGTTGAAGAGAAAAAATCCTGAAAATCAGGGTTGACTCTGAAAGAGGAAAGCGTAATATACGCCACCTCGCGACAGAGCGCTGAAGC
>NZ_JBMKHS010000042.1:0-26256 GCF_049238105.1 Enterobacter cloacae complex sp. IR5418
GGGTTTTTCGCCGTCTGACGGGCGCCCTGCTCTTGAAATCGTGCTCGGCGCCATAAACAACGCCAGGCAGAGCATTGACGTCGCGGCCTACAGCTTCACCAGTAAGCCGGTCGCGACGGCGCTCGCCGGTGCTAACCGGCGCGGCGTGGCCGTGCGCGTGGTGGCCGACGAAAAGGCGAACAGCGACCGCTACACCGCCGTGACGTATCTGATAAACCAGGGCGTGCCGGTGCACCTTAACGGCCGTTACGCCATCATGCACAACAAGTTTATGGTGATCGACGGCAAAAACGTCCAGACCGGGTCGTTTAACTACACGGCAAGCGCCGTTTCACGCAACGCGGAAAACGTGCTGCTGATCGAGGATGCGCCGCAGCTGGCGGAGACGTACCAGCGAGAATTTAACCGCCTGTGGGATGAGGGCACCCCGCTGAATGCCCTGTACTGAATCAGCCCCGTCTGCGGACGGGGCTTTTTTTTTTACTCCACTTCCAGCCAGGCTTTGCGCCCTTCAAGATGCAGCGCTTTCAGCATGGCGATCACGTCTTCTGCTGAACGTCCGCCATAGTTGAGACGGGTCTGCTCCCCTTCAAACTCCACCACGATAATGGTGTCCAGCGTCACCGACAGCAGCTCGCGGAGATCACGTAGCGTCTGCCCTGTACTGCGTGAATGCATGCACTGGGTTATCCGGTTGGCCGCCTCCTGGCACAATCCCTCTACGGCCTCGCGATATGCCAGACGCTGATCGAGGTTGCCCTCGATGTCGCTGATCAGTTTAACCACCGCCGTTTTGACGGTTTTGATTTCAGGAAATTTCGTTTTTGGGGAGCCTGACTGCTCCAGCGGGGATACGCTGGTCGCCGGTGCAGCTTTAGGGGCGGTTGTCGGGGTGTGCAGGTTCATCGTCATGGTCGTTTCTCCGTCAGTGTGAATTTCGTCTTCGTATCGCCTGACGGTTCGGCCTGCCCGGAGTCGTTCTGGTCAGCAAGGGCGCGCAGCGTGCCATTTACCCTTGCTGACCAGGTTGTGACGGGGGACGATTACCGGAAGCTGATACGCAGGAGAAAGGCATCACAGGAGAAAATGACGATGTGCACACCCGGACTTACCGCCCCTTTAGCTGCGGCGGCGAAAGCCGTTACGTCATTTTTTACGTAAGACATCGCGCCGTTACGTATCCCAGATACGTAACGGCTGCCGCCTGAAAAAGGGTTCATTTTTTTTGAATCTGTCCTGTTTTTTTTCCCGTGCCGGCATCAGCTGCAGGACGTCCTGCAGCTGATGCCGGCCGCGTTACAGAATTATAAAAAACAGTGACTTATATAATTCCCTCCCTGATTCTCTCTCTTTCAAAAATTCTGAAGCCCTGCACCGCAGGGCTCCAGCTGTCAGCAGTCCATCAGCCAGCGGTGCGCTTTTGAGGCCGCTGCCGCCGCTTTAAAGATGTAGCGCTTGTCTCCCTTCAGGGCTTTCAGCCAGGACGCGATATAGCTTTCATGCTGCACCTCTCCCGTAATTCCCAAATCCGCCATCAGAAACGCGCTGCCCAGCTCGGCGATCAGTTCCTCAAACGCATACGCCTCAGAGCCAAACTTATTGCCTTTTTCACGATTGAGGCGGGACGCTGCCCCCGTCCAGTGAACCAGCTCATGCAGGCCGGTGGCGTAGAAGTTCGCCGCGTCCGCGAAGCGGAACCGCTCTGGCAGGACGATTTCATCGGTGGCCGGACGATAGAACGCCTTTACGCCCTGCTCGGTGATTTTTGCCCCGCTCCGGGTCATGAGTGCTTCCGCCTGCGGCAGCGGATCGAAACCGGCAACCGGCTGCGGCACGCTCTCGATGCTCAGGCCGTCGATTTGCTCCACGTTAAACACGGTAAAGGCTTTCAGCATCGGGATTTTTTCGATTTCCCCGTCCTCGTCCTCTTTCTCCAGAGTCTTGTAAAAGATGGCCGTCGTGCCGTGTTCACCTTTACGAACCTGGCCGCCCAGCTCCTGCGCCTGTTTGTAGGTCAGCCAGCGCTCGTCCTGAAAACCCTGTTTTGCCGCACTACACCACAGCAGCATGATATTAATTCCGCTGTATGCCGTGCCGGTGCTGAAGTTGGCCGGTAATCCCGCCGCTGCGCCGTTGCGAACCCACGGGCACACCCACGGTTTAACGCCGCTTTCCAGGGCTGCAATGATGCTGTCCGTTACGGTCTGGTAAAGGTCTGTTTTGACTGCGCCAGCACGGGCTTTGCTTTTGCCCCTGGAAAATTTCGTTTTTGAGGAGCCTGACTGCTCCAGCGGGGATACGCTGGTCGCCTGTGAAGCTTTAGGGGCGGTTGTCTGAGTGTGCAGGTTCATCGTCATGGCTGTTTCTCCGTCAGTGTGAATTTCGTCTTCGTATCGCCTGACGGTTCGGCCTGCCCGGAGTCGTTCTGGTCTGCAAGGGCGCGCAGCGTGCCATTTACCCTTGCTGACCAGGTTGTGACGGGGGACGATTACCGGAAGCTGATACGCAGGAGAAAGGCATCACAGGAGAAAATGACGATGTGCACACCCGGACTTACCGCCCCTTTAGCTGCACGGGTGAAATCGCCCTTCAGCGTCCGGAGGACAGGTAAAAAAAGCACTGACGACGTCAGTGCTGCCTTTGTGGTGTGCGGTGTTACACTGCCGCAGCCGGTCAGTTCGCCCTTCCTGAATCCGGGGGCGGTTTGTTTTCGGGGACGTTCTGACCGGCACTCCCCCATCACTTGCAGAAATTTCACCGCCCTTTATGTCGCGGTAGGGATACCCGTTACCGGATACCCCCCGCACAGATCCCGGCGTGCGCGATTTACGCACCGGGCTCCTGCCTCGGGTGTCTGGCGGTGAACCGCTCCACAGGCCATGGATGAAGAACCCGAACCCTTGGTAGCCATGCGGCTGCCAGTTTGTTTGCTTTCGTCCAGGTCGTATCATCCTTCTGGCTCCTGCGCCTGAGCGCCCGGCGCCAGAGGTTTGTTACGTGTGTCCTGAACTTCTGCATGGTGGGGAAGTTGCCCGGTACCGAGTGATAGTTCAGGTATCCCTGAACCACTCTCCTGAGCCATTTTCCCTGTTCGGGGATTGAGTAATGCCAGCGCCTTCGCAGACCGTCTTTGATGGCTTTCAGAGTTGCCGTCATCCGATCCCGGCGGGTCTTTCGTATCAGCATGAACCTGCCGTTGCGATCTTTCCCGCTGATGTGCGTGAACCCGAGGAAGTTGAACGTTTCTGGTTTGCCTTTTCCCCTGATGGCACGGTTTTCGGCAGCGAAGCGGCCGAACTCCATCAGACGGGTTTTCTCCGGGTGAACCGTGAGTCCGAACTCCCTCAGTCTGCGCTGCATGGCTATACGGAAGCGCCGGGCATCGTATCGTTTGTCGAACCCGATGACGATGTCATCGGCGTATCTGACCATTACCACATTGCCTGTGGCATAGCGACGTCGCCACTGATGCGCCCACAGATCGAAGACGTAGTGGAGGTATATGTTTGCCAGCAGCGGTGAGATGACCGCACCCTGTGGGGTGCCTTCCTCCGTTGCTCGCCATTGACCCTCCTCCGACGTCCCGGCTGTGAGCCACTTACGTATGAGCCTGATTACCCTCCGGTCGCCGATCCGATGCTCTGTGAACCTGATCAGCCATTCGTGGCTCACCCTGTCAAAGAACTGACTGATGTCGGCATCCAGTACCCAGTTTACGTTAGTGCGTACCAGCCCTGTGGCCAGTGCGTCCAGTGCATCGTGCTGGCTTCGCCCGGGTCTGAACCCGTATGAGAACCCCATAAAGTCGTTTTCATAGACTGCGTTCAGGATTTTCACCAGCGCATACTGGACGATCTTGTCCTCCAGCGAGGCGATGCCGAGCGGGCGTTGTTTTCCATCCGCTTTTGGGATGTAGTGACGCCTGCCGGGCTGCGCCCTGTAGCTGCCCTGATGTAGCCTCCGGTGCAGATCTGTTATGTTGTTCTTCATGTTTCCGGCGTAGTCCATCCACCTGATGCCATCCACTCCGGCGGCCGCTTTCCTGCTCAGGGAGAGGAATGCGGCTTCCAGTGCTTCGACTGTCAGCAGGTGGAACAATGCTGTAAACCGTTCTTTCTTCCGCTGCTTCGCAGCTTCCCGCACGCGTGACAGCCTCTGTGACATGCTTTCCCGGCTCTGTGTCCGGCGCATGTGTGGCTGTTCCGCGTTCCCCTTGGCCCCGCTCCTTCGCTCCACTGACTCCGCTCCTTTCGGGTTGTTCGCCTGCTTCGCCGCTACTATGAGCGAGTCCGACTTCTCCTCTCCGTACATCACCGGCTATGACTCCTCGTCTTCCCGGTGCGGGCCATCTCCGACACTGGCAGATGGTCAGAGGGGAGATCTCCCGGTTCCCGCGTAGAGATCGTATTGACATGCCAGGGTCTCAGACCCCGCCGGGTCCATGTGGCACTCGCAGTATCGCACCCTATGATGTTGCCTTCCGTTAACAGTACAACGTCGGCACCCGGTAATTTAATATACATTTCGTGGCTCAATGGCTGGCCTGTCAACACCCCTGTCAACGCTTCGCCCCATACCTCGCGGTATGCAACGCATGACTCGGGGACCTTGTGGATTGCTGGTCCTTCAATGGTCGGGGACTTTCACCCCTTGATCTCTACCGGTCTCCCGGCGCACACTGTATGTATAACCAGTAAAATTAGAGTGTCAGGAGGAAAGATGAAACTACAACTTTTCAGCACCGGGAAAGAACTCCCGCCACAGGCCCATCCATTGTTTGCCGATCTGGCCAGCTGCGGTTTTCCCAGCCCTGCTGCTGACTATGTCGAGTCCGATCTGGATCTCCATGATTACTGCATACGGCATCCGAGCGCGACGTACTACCTGCGTGCCAGCGGAGACAGCATGGCCGACGGCAGTCTGTACAATGGCGATCTGCTGGTTGTGGACAGTGCTGAAAAGCCGCGGCACGGCGATATCGTTGTCGCCAGCATGCAGGGGGAGTTTACGGTGAAACGGCTTCTGCTGACGCCGCGACTGACGCTGCAGCCCATGAATGCCTCCTGGTCGCCGATTTATCCTGATCCCGACGAGCTGGATATCTTTGGCGTCGTCACGCATATCATCCACCGCCCGAGGGAGATGTACTGATGTTTGCCCTGGCCGATGTGAACAGCTTCTATGCCAGCTGTGAACGTGTTTTCCGCCCGGATTTGAAAGGAAAGCCGATAGTCGTCCTGAGCAACAACGACGGGAATGTAATCGCTCGCAGTGCCGAGGCGAAGCCCTGGATCAAAATGGGAACTCCGTGGTTTCAGATAAAAAACGAAAGATACCCGGAAAAAATATATGCGTTTTCAAGTAATTATGAACTTTACGCCTCGATATCGGCGCGCGTGATGAACTGCCTGGAGGAACTGGCCCCCAGGGTGGAACAGTATTCAATTGATGAGATGTTCCTCGACCTGACCGGCGTGGAGCACTGTATGGGGCTTGAGGACTTCGCCCGGCAGCTGCGTCAGCAGGTGTATGACTGTACCCGCCTGACCATTGGCGTGGGCGCCGGACCAACGAAAACCCTCGCAAAATCAGCCCAGTGGGCCTCAAAAGAGTGGAAACAGTTTCATGGCGTACTCGCTCTGACCAGGGGAAATCCGCAAAGGACGCGGAAACTGCTTTCACTGCAGCCGGTTGAAGAAATCTGGGGGGTGGGTAACCGTATTGCACGCAAGCTAAATGTGCTGGGCATAAAAACCGCGCTCGATCTGGCTCTGACGAACCCGGCCTTCATCCGCAAAAATTTTTCTGTCGTCCTTGAGCGAACGGTACGGGAACTGAACGGGGAAAGCTGCCTTTCGCTTGAGGAAGCCCCTCCGACGAAACAGCAAATTGTCTGCAGCCGCAGTTTTGGCGTGAAGATCACGGAGTACGAGTCACTCCGTCAGGCTATCTGTCAGCACGCAGAGCGGGCCTCTGAAAAACTGCGTAAAGAGCACCAGTATTGCCGGCATATTTCCGTTTTCATCAAAACGTCTCCGTTCGCCATTAAAGAGCCTTACTACGGCAACGTGGCTACGGAAAAACTTCTTACACCCACTCAGGACACCAGGGACATCATTGCAGCCGCTACAACGGCTCTGGAGCGTATCTGGAGGGATGGGCACCGGTATGCCAAAGCCGGAGTTATGCTGAATGACTTCACCGGCTCCGGAGTTTCGCAGCTGCAACTGTTCGACGAACGCCCGCCACGCCCTCACAGTGCTGAGCTGATGAGGGTTCTGGACGGGATCAACAACTCAGGGCTGGGTAAAGTATGGTTTGCGGGGCGGGGTATGGCCCCGGAATGGCAGATGAAACGGGAGATGCTTTCTCCTGCTTATACGACACGATGGTCAGATATTCCTGCAGCGAAACTGGCGTGAAACCATGGCGATTTCACCGTGAAATTCTCAACCTAAACTGCCTAATTACAATAAGTTAGATGTGAAATCGCCATGGCGAAATTATTGACTCAAATTTCTGTCAAGGACTTCGTTGATAGCCTTGTCCAGTTCATCCTGAATCACTTTTGACATACGGCTAAACTCATAAGTCAGCGTGCGCCCTTTCACACGCTTACGCGCGAACTTGTCCTTTTCTTCAAAAGACCAGAGTGGGGAAACCACTGACTTTTCCTTGGGAGATGGATCTATCAATGCCTGAGATGCCTGAGAAATCAGCTTCAGAATACTGGCTTTCTGTTCGTCTTCTGGTCGCTCGCCATCACTCAAAATTGCATCGAGCTGAGCTGATACAGACTGAATGAGTTCTTCAGGCGTTAATCCCTTTTCACCGAGTTTTTCATTAACTTCTAAAAGAAGTTTATAATCACTAAACGATAGCTCCGACTGAACCGGGAACAGAGAAATTAAGTCTTGCGGTACGGCCGCCGCCTGCAGCGCCCTGGTAACTTTAGCCTGAGATAATCCCTCCAGTTCAGCAATTTCCTTTTGATTAAATCCGGACTCTTTAAGAGCGATCAATCTCAGACCAATCTCCCGAAGATTATGTTCTTTAGCTGTCTGGATATCTTTAGCCAGTTGGCGAGCTTCATCAGCTGATAAATGTTCTTCGGTAACCATTACATCAAGGCCTGTACGGACAAAAATTGCTGAGGCTCGCCGTCTTGAACCATCCAGTATCTCAATCCTTTCACTTTGCTTAATACCAATACAGGGAAAGAACTGCTGAAACTTAATCGTCTGGATAATGGATTTCAGAGACTCCCTGGTCAGTGCAAGTTGATCTCTTCCATTGTTTTCCTGGTTTACGAAGGTCTTACTTTCAACTTCAGATGCAGGCACCCGAACAAACCTGAACGTTACCTTCCTGCCGGTTTTTAAGGTAAATACCTGACTTCTACCGGTGTCAGCCATTTCGAGCATTGACGCCTGAGTATTTAACTGTCTGCCGATGGTTTTTCTTTTCTCATTCGACATCACATACCTCCGTTAGTACGAATGAACTCGATGCGATCAAAGACTGCCTTCGCAAAGTCTTCCGCTGCTGATTTTGCGCTTTTTAGTGCCTCTGTACTTCCATCATAGGTTGCTGGATTTGCTGAAATAACTGTGTCAAAAGTCTCCCCACAACGTTCGAAACCATCCAGTCTTGGCAGAACCATGTCTAGCATATCGGCACCGAAAACCTCTTTGGCCTGACTATGGCAAATTTTGTGATCAGACTTGTTCAGGATCTTGGACATGAAGCCGACATTACCGATGAGATTGCAGGTGTGCCCATCCATTTCGATGGAATCTATGAGGGCAGGGAGGCTGGCCACAAACTTCAGGGAAGAATGAAAATCAACCGTCGCCGGTGGAAGAGGGGTCAACATCAGGTCTGCCGCCCCAATGCAGTTTTTCAGGAACGCATCAAGGTGAGGACCACTATCAAGGAAAATAAAGTCGTAGTCATGCTGGAGCTTGTCGATAATGTTCTCTTTAAGCACCGCATGAATATTTTTCCCTGGCAGATGTTCTTCACACAATCCCTTCCAGCCTTCAGCAAGGAATGCATCGTCAATGGAAGCGGGGATTACATCAACACCAGGGATAATAGACGGTACTATAAAATCGGAAAGTAATTCTTCACGAGACACGTTCTGGAGCATGGCCTGAGCAGCCGTATTTTCAACCAAGCCCACTGAATTCTCATGGCTCAGGAACATTGTCAGAGATGCCTGCGGATCGAAATCGATGGCCAGAATACGCAGGTCTTCGAACAGAAGCTGAGGATGAGCTCGAAAAGCATGTGATAATGAAGCGGTAGAAACTGTCTTGGAACCACCACCTTTAAGATTACATACAAAAATCGTAAAGGCTTTATCGAAGCGATCCCTGTACTTCGGTACTTTACGATGGTTATACAGATCGATGACATTCTGAATCGTCATCGCGTATTTCATCGTATTACCAGAAGGTTTCTTTTTAAAAATGTAGCCACCGGCTTCCATTTCGGACACAGCATACTCAACACTGCCTTTACTGAGCTTAGGCAGCTTATACAGAGCGGCTTTGCTGTATTCCTGATAGAACTCGGTAAGCTTCAATTCCTCTTTTTGCTGTCGGATACTTTCGCTCAAAGATGTCAGAAGCTTACCTGCACGTGTAGCGACTTTCCGTAACTGCTCAATATTGTCCATTTATCACCTCATGACGTTTTTTGTCATTTTGAACAAAAAGTGTCATGTTGCAAGAAAAAAATCATATTGTTTTGATTTCGCTCTCAACAGAAGGGGGATGAAGCTCGACGGGCGTGCTACTAAATCACACTGCAGCAACACGCAGACGCACTTTTGACCATCAACAGCAACTCATACAAAAGGGCTTTGAGAAAGGTATTCAACTTGCAAGACAGGAGAGTCATTCAGAAGGATTCTGATTTTAGTTACGACCAGTGCAATGCTGAGCCTTATGTATCAGCGCTCGCCGCAGCCATGTAACCGAGCGTAGCGAGCGAACTGGCGAGGAAGCGAAGAGGAACCGTTCCGGCAGATAGCTCTTACGCTCAGCACAAGAAGAGTTTTCCATCCTCTGTGGGAAACAGGTCAACTTTAATGGACGCTCCGGACTATGGGAAACAGGTCAACTTCGCGGACGGCCCGGACTGTGGGAAACAGGTCAACTTTAATGGACGCTCCGGACTATGGGAAACAGGTCAACTTCGCGGACGGCCCGGACTATGGGAAACAGGTCAACTTCACGGGCGGCCGGGAGTGTGGGGAACAGGTCAACTTCGCGGACGGCCCGGAGTATGGGAAACAGGTCAACTTCGCGGTCGGCCGGGACTGTGGGAAACAGGTCAACTTCGCCGGCGGCCCGGACTGTGGGTAACAGGTCAACTTCGCCGACGGCCCGGACTCTGGGAAACAGGTCAACTTCGCGGACGGCCCGGATTATGGGAAACAGGTCAACTTCGCGGGCGGCCGGGACTGTGGGAAACAGGTCAACTTTGCAGACGGCCCGGACTGTGGGAAACAGGTCAACTTCGCGGGCGGCCGGGAGTGTGGGGAACAGGTCAACTTCGCGGACGGCCCGGACTAAGGGAAACAGGTCAGCTACTCGGACCGCCCCGAGTAGGGGAAACAGGTCAACTTATCCGACGACCCGGACTGTGGGAAACAGGTCAACTCTGCAGACGGCCCGGACTGTGGGAAACAGGTCAACTTCGCGGACGGCCCGGACTATGGGAAACAGGTCAGCTTCTCGGACGGCCCGGACTATGGGAAACAGGTCAACTTCTCGGACGGTCGGGAGTGTGGGAAACAGGTCAACTCCGCGTACGGCCCGGACTGTGGGAAACAGGTCAACTTTGCAGACGACCGGGACTGTGGGAAACAGGTCAACTTTGCAGACGACCGGGACTGTGGGAAACAGGTCAACTCCGCAGACGGCCCGGACTGTGGGAAACAGGTCAACTACGCAGACAGCCGCGATTGCGGGAAACAGGTCAAGTTAGGCAAGCACTATGGGAAACACAGCAAGTTCAGTATCCCCCCATATGTCAGCAACAAACTAAGGGGGGAGGAAATAAAAATTACAGACTATTGTTTTTTATCAAGAAAATTAAACAGCAAGCGACCATCTTCTTCAGTGGTATATGTTACCTTTAATGGCGTCTTCTCATTAATTTTCTTCAGAGCAGGTTCCAGGAAGGTACGCTTCATTTCAGCAATATTGTTTTTCTGCGAGGCAGGGAGCATAAACCTTTCACATAACCAGTCATGTGTGGTGATCCAGACACCAGTGCTCCGGAACTGACACAGGCTTTCATAAAGCCGGATGACACGAACACTATTAAGCTGGCCACAGTCATAGAGAGAATAGGTAGTGAACTGGGAGGTTAAGCCGACCAGGAATGGCATGACCTTGTAGTTAAATTCAATCTGCCAGGAACCCCGGCCTCGCTTCATTCCTGCTTCAGCCAGCCACGGACGTTTAACTTCTTCAAACTCACCTTCTTTTGGATAAAAGGTAACCGTTGATTCGCCCAGAGCATTTACCCCAGCCTTCACATCACGACTGGCGACAGACGTAGCGACATTGAAGTATTTGACGTAATCGGAAACGCTGATTTTGAAGAGCGGCAATACGTCAGAGTCATCTTCCTGGCTGTCATTAAAATAGGCCTGCATGAGGCATAACCACAGCACACGTTTTGCCTGAAGAGGCAGGTAATATGCAGCTTCGGTCAATTCGTTAGATTGCTTTATACTGGCGCGTTTTTTAAACGTTTTAGTAGCTGGCAAGAGTGCTTGAGTATCCATTTCAATGCCTATGGGTAAATTTTTACCCACCCATAATGACAGTGAAAACAGAAATTGCAAGCTATCGCGATACTTATCCACCGGAAAAATCTGCACTTTATCCACAAGTGGATAATTGAGAACTGAACTTGACCTCTTTCCCATAGCTTGTTGATGCGTATCCCATAGCTTGTTGACACAAAACCCACTGATACGTGATTAATTTCCCATATTATGTTTACCAGTTGCCCATACAGGCCCCCTCTCAGGCCGCACTGTACGCGGCTTTCAGGCTCCCTAAAAGATGTAAAATAAAGAAAAAGAATAAAAAAGTACTTTATAAAAATATGCCCGTGGATAAGTGGATAACCCCGAGGAGAGGTGATTTTTCAGGCATTGAGCGTAAGCAGAATTTATAAGTTTTGTTCCCTGGTGCTTCCTCGCTCACTCGGGGCTTCGCCCTGTCGCTCGACTGCGGCGAGCACTGCTGGCTCGATCATATCCGTGGCCGGAAGATACTACTCCTCCCCCGAGTCGCTCTCCAGAGCCGGCTACAGCGAGACAACCCGCACGAAGATTTCTATCGTCCCTGCAGACATATTCGAATCGTTTTTATTAACCCTGGCTTCCGTCGTGACAGAACACTACGTCCTGTAAAAGGGGGACTAAGGCCCCTGAATCACACACCTGAAATTAATAATGCGGAGTTTTACGATAATGTCATTGCTGGAAACTTTCCTGACCGCTTCTCAGGGGGCAACAATCCTGTTCCTTGCCATGCTGATCTACTGGCAAAAGCGATAAATCCAAGCGGGCTGGCCTTTGGCCAGCTTCGCTGTATAAGGGGAAAAATGCGGCATATCCAGACATTTCACTAGGCAATTTGAATTCAGATATCTATGCTTGGGATCCGGTCAACAGGAGGTAACAAGATGAAACTTGAAACTATACAGATAGATAATACCGTAAGGAGTGGTCTTAATTCTTTCACTGACGGGGTGATTATTCGTGATACAAAGGTATTGATCACGCTCAATCTCCCGGATGGACAGAAAACCACTATTGAGGGGGAATGGCGGCATATGTCGGACGCCAACAGGTTGTCAGAACGTATTACGATGCTTCAGCATGCGATCTATGAGCAGTATGAGGAATACAGAGCAGATATTCCCGTCAGCTGGTCCAGATAACGTCTGACAGACCTCCCCGGCGAGCAGGACGTTCGCCAGCATCATTCTCCTAAGTACTTAAATATTCCCTTTCAGCATGGCTACCGCATCCGCTTCGGGCATCTGAAACTGAACTCGATGCCGCGCAGCAACATCAAGTGCGAACACCTTCGTATAGACTTCCGTCGAGCTAATCGATTTGTGGCCCATCAGGCTCTGCAAAACCTTCAGTGGTATGCCGGCATACAGCATATGCATCGCGTAGGAGTGGCGGAACGTATGCGGGGTGACCGGCACCGAGAATGTCACCCCGTCGACGGCGGCCGCTTCAACCGCTTCGCCAATCCAGGTCCGTACTGTCCGGTCGGTGATGTCCCAGATGCGGGCTTTCTCTGTTCTGCCGGTACGCTTGTTGCGTCTTTCCAGCGGAATTTTCAGGGTGGCCACCATCATCTGCAGCTGGCTGACGTAGTGGTGATCGGAAAGCGGAACCAGACGATGAGCCTGGCTACCGGCGGGAGCTCGGCCGGCTGTCCTGGCCGCTTTTTCGGTGCGCTGCTTAAGCGTGGCCAGCTGCACGAACGGATACGGTGGCACCAGCGAAAAATCCCCCCGGGTCAGCGCCAGCGCCTCGTTGATACGTGCGCCGGTGTTCCAGAGGGTTGCCAGCAGCATCTTGCGGTGCAAATCGGGCACATAATGGAGCAGGGCGCTGACTTCCGGTGCCAGCAGGTATTTCGGTAGTTCATCTTGAACGAGCGCCATCTGGCGCAGGGCCAGCGCGGCGGGATAGTCAATGGCCACCGGCATTTGCGCCGGCTGCTGCGGGTGAGAATATGATAAGAGGCCGCTCATTGGTTTGACATTCCATCAGGTATCACTAATTGATTCCACTCCCTGTTGCGGGTAGCTTCAGCAGCGCGCAGGGCTCTTTCGCGCCTCCAGACTTTACGAAACACGGAAACTGCAGACCATTCATCATGACCTGTAAGACGTGTTTCGGGCATCCCGGTTGCCTTGCGCAGACGGACGGCAAGAATGACAGCGTTGATGCCCAAGCGCGTGAACTGATACTGCCGTTCCCTGAAATAGTCCTTATGCCAAGGAGGGTCGGAGTATTCGGCGGCATATGCAATTGCCCTGTGGGCCTCATCCTGGAGCACCGGCAGTTCACGGATGCGATACATAAGACGTGGCTCTAAAGTCCGCCAGTCACCGGAGACATCGATCAGATTCAGTTCAGGGTAATTCGTGACAGCTTTTCTCTCAGGCTGGGGGGCATCATCATCCTGGCCGTCATCCGTCACAACCCGGAAACAACCCTCAGCATACCGTTCAAGCATGAATACCAACTCGGTGGCAATGTAATGCAGTTCCTTTTTCATTTTATCTTCTGACGCCTGTCTCTCACGCTTAAGCGTGAAATAATGTGTCAGCCAGATGCCAGTGAGTGTTATACCCCCAGTAAGCAGGCCAGTGATAAGCCCGGTTGCCACGTTTCCCCAGATCCCCGCCCCTTGATTAATCAGCTGTACGGAAACCGGATGGGATGTCGCAGCAACTATACTCTCAGTTGCGGCCTGTATATCAGTCATTGATCATTTACCCCTTTATATTCCTGAGAAATCCCGCCCTCTGTCCGTAGTCAGCGGCCGGCAGCCAGCTCTTCAGCCAGTTTCACAAACCTTTTGTGCTCAGTCTGCAGGTAATGGCTGTAAATCCGGGCATCACGTTCTGTCAGTCCGGATGGATTGCCGGTGAAGTAACGTTGCAGCACCGCAATACAGTGATTGTAGGTATCGAGATCATATTCCCAGTTTCCCAGCTCACCGGCCGCATCCAGTTCCTGGCGAAACTGCTCGTATTTACGGAGCAGAATGCCAAGACCTAATTCTGTTGCAGCATAAAGATTATTTTCTCCTGGCGCGGAAATCGCATTACGGATTTTTTCAAAAGCATAACTGAAATCATTTCTCTCATTGAATGCAGTAAACATGTCCTTTCCTCAGTTGAATAGTTAGCCGTGCAATTTTACCACACCTCAATCATCGTCAGATGAGTGCCACTCTGTCGCGACAGTGACTTTCACGAGAGTGATTTTCACATACTAAAATAATAAGCAGCCATATAACAACGTAATTAAATTACCTGACGGCCGCTCTGGCCGGATCCGACTTTTATGTTATTCCACAGTTTCCGGAAGTGTACCACGCACACGGAATAACCACAGCGCCCTTTCAGGGTGGTGAGCGGCCGGTCACGGGGCAGGGGAGGGGCACAACATATATGGTCACTGACAGCTGGAAACACCGCTACATCTTGTGTTTCCGGGCCGCTGCGCGCCGGCGGGGCTGAATCAGATCCGGAACTTACTTTTTTCGGATCTCAGGAGGAATGAAGAAGGATTATTGCATGATGAGCACAAAAGGTGGCGGATTGTTGCGAATGGTGTATTGTTGTCTTTTTGGAAGGAAAAGGTGCTGATTGTTGCTCTGAGTGGACAAGTCATCCTGACGGCGAATCAGCCACAAAACGGAACGCATCATTTTTCTGCAAGAACATCCGTCCTGACCTCTGACAGTGTGGACGCTGTTGAGGGCCGCTTTGTGCCAGGAGCGGACACTAGCGATTGTACTTTGCATTAATACCACTGCGAGGCAGTTTTTTTTGCTCCCTTTTTGCGAGTATTAGGTAAAACGCCTATTATGCATGAACCATGCACTCTGACGCCCAGCCGCACTGTGCTGACCCGGGCGTTACCGATATAATAAATGGCGAAATTCATTCATCAAAAGGAACTAAAATGACTGACCGGGTGATATTGCAGCGTGAGTTTTCTGAGCTTATGAACGGGCTGCACGGAAGCATCTTAAAATATGCTATTGACCGAGCCGAACACCATCAGTGTGAGGTTTATCTGTGCGTGAACAACAAATCACACTGCGATCAAATACTAGAACGCATCTTTGAAAAAAAAGTTGTTAATAAACTTAAGTCAAATCAGGTTATCTCCGTTAACGGACGGAAATTGAGCTTATATTCGCCCCTAACCCTGAATAAGAGTTATCTGCCGGAAGCAGTGTATTTATTGATGTTCCCAAGCCCTGAACTGCTGAAATCTGTTGAATATCAGGCGAGCCTCAACCCCGCTCATGAAATTATCGTGTTTACTGAATCAGACGGGCATACGGAGGCTACGGATAACTGGATGTCGGAACATGAGGTGCGCATGCTGGGAATCGAAAAAACAGTTTAATACAAGCAGCCAGCAGGAGGCTTTTTACATCTGTTTTCGAGCATATCTTTCGGCGGGTCGTTGATAATCCGGGTCGCAGTGTAGGATATCAACGACCAACCAAACAATAAAATTCCACCTCTCCCTCCCGAGGTCTTGACCTGCTCCCTGTCGGTTAACACAGGGGAGGGTGAGTAGAGCATTATCAATGGCGATTACAGTTGCGAATGTCTGCTCCTCGCTCATAGCTGCCTGTCAACCTGCACTAAAACCATTCTAAAAGTCCAATCTTGAAGTTATCCATACATCTCTCTCGAGAGATTCACGGGCAAAGATCCGACTCAACCTTTTTTCGGATCTCAGGAGTGGAAGAGAACGATTATTGCAGAATAAGCACAAAAAACAGTGAATTGTTGTTATGAGTAGATTATTGCTATAAGTATCGCAATTTGAATTAATTATTAACAACAAAGCAATTTAACAGCGACCCCATCCGGGGTCACCTTAATTTTGCTCAGCGATGTTCAAACCGGGCCACCAGTGGACCAGTGATTTCCATCTCCATTTCCCAGAGCGTTGTCATCACGCCTTCAAGTGGATTGTCACTACTGCTGTAGAAGGTGTTAAAAAGGGTTCCATCCGGGTACCTGAACAGCCTGAGTTCACCGAAGGATTCCGCGCTGACCATAACCGAAAATTCCTGTTCGGAATTGAGGACAAGGTAAATAAGACAGTTATTGATCCTGAAGGGCAGAGTGCGGCTACCTCTGGCTGAAACATCAACCTGTATGCTAAACGCGTCATGCCTTTCCGGCTGATAAACCAGTTCCCTCAGTTCTTCGCTAAAGCGGGAACCATAGCTCACCAGTATGTAATACTGCTGATCGGCGGACCGTTGCGCGACTTTCATTAACAGTGTTTCGAGGTTTTTGACCTTCATCGTTAATTTAGCCTGTGATTGCCACAGTAAATTATGCAGTCTGTGGTAAATATTTGTCCTAACATCTGATACAGACGGAAAATCTCCGTAGAAATTACTATTAAGTTCTCTGGCAACATAATCTTTGGGAACACTCACAGGAATGTATCTCACCAGCCAGTTGCGATCGCATTCTGAATTTTGAGAAAAAGTGAAGTAGTTAAGCAGAGTATCTTCAGACAATACCCCAGGAAGTTCTTTTGTCAGACGAGTGTCGGTATTCCTGAGACGTTCAAGATCTACTTCGGCAGCAACGATATCTGCCACTTTGCTGCGACTGAAGACCTCAATGTATTTATCCAGAACGTCATTAAAGAAAACCACGTTCGTTGCATAATCCGCGTCTGAAATGATATAGCCTTCATAAGGGACTGAAGGATCACGTTTCAGCCGTTCAAGAACAGAAATTATTCTCACTTTACTGAAATAGGAAAACAACCCTCCCGCAAGGGCGTCATTAGCACGCTGCGTAACCTGCTCAGCAGGTCTGGCGAGCTTTATAGCCAGCAAGGAAAATGCTCCGTAGAGGCTCCCTAAATCCTCATGTACTCCTGTATACGTACGCCCCGGAATGTAAGGCCTTTCATTATATGAGTTCATAACCTCAATGGTTTCTGATAGCCCGCTGTACCAGTTTGTATTCGCATGAAGATTACAGTGCTCAATTCTCAGTATCATATCAATGATATCGACAGAACGTCTGAACGCAGGTGTCAGCGTATCATGAGTGTCTCTTTCTTCATATAATTCAGACGTAATGATATGGTTAACAAGATCAGCTAAATCTATCTTTTCTTGGGGTTCAAAATGCGCAATGAGATAACCTGCCATTAACAGGCGTAAATCAGACAAGGCATTTGCAAACATAATGGATAAGGCCGCATCTTTTTTATATGGACGCCCCCTGAGTAACATTGCCCACTGCGAGTCTGTTTCATCCAGAGACAGATAATCCGGAGTCAGGAAGAAACTGTGCCAGTGGTACTCTTCCTCCCAGTGCCGTGGAAACCGGCTCTGGTTAAACCAGAGACAGAGAACGTCGTGAGCATATCGTACGGAAGAAGCATTATCTGCAACCACTGACGGAATAAGCAGCCTGGCGGTGTTATGCAGATGATACATCAGGCGCCCAGTAGAATCTTCGCTCCCTGGTTTGCCAATGATCGAGCTCATACTCCAGCCCTCCCACAGGCCAATAAAATGGCGTACAAGTTCTTGATGAGTTTGCTCCTGGCTGGCCGAGAGGGTGACACCCTGTCCTGCTTTCCACTCGTTTAACACATGCCATACTCTGAAAAGCGAGAGTAAAAATTGTCTGAAATCGGTAAAATGAGTGCTCTGTGTTTTTCTGTACACATGCAATGGAATGGCCATCGATTCACGGAAATATTCGCCTGAATATTCCGTTGATTTTACGGATTCACGAAAAAACTTTCTCAATTCATAATGGAATGAATCGCTGAAAGTATGGCTAAAACCTGATTCTTTTACTTCATCCAGATAATTTTTATCAACCCCGTAGTTATAACTTCTTTTGATAGAGGTATAGGTATCTGTTAATCGTTCAATCCCTGTTCTGAAGACGCTAATATTTTTATCGTTAAGCGCATCGTAAGCCTCACCAAAGAAATCAAAAGTAATATCATCCAGATCCCTTTTGTTCTTAGGGCGCCCTGTTACAATACAACGGCTAAATAACCACCGCCACAATCCTGAAACAGGCTTGACATTTCTCGATGACAATAAAGTTAGTTCACCAGAACGAACACCAAAGGAGGGCAAAATGATAATTTCCGCATCCTGCCCATCTACCGCCTCTAGCCTTCTTAGCAGAAATAAAAGTGGCCTTATATAAATATCTATAACAACATCACCTTTACTGATATTAGATTTGACATGAAGCATGTCGTCTTTCTCTGAGATTGAGTAAGGCAGTATTTTAATATTACCGAGGTAATCCTCACCTATATTTACCCCCGGATATCGGAGCCAAGCAAGAATATATGCTTTTTGAATATAGTCATCCACTATCTGAGACAAAAAAAACTTATTCATTAGTCGATCGCGCTTGCTCTCATCCAGGACATTCAGACTCGAGACGAAGAACCAGATAGACAGAGTAATATTGAAAAGCATCCACACAAAAGCTGTTACGGCGAAAGAAGTATTAAGATATCCGTCACCTATAGATAACGTCATACCGCCCAACACGATAAATGCAGCCAGTAAAAGACCACTCAGGCCCGCAAACATATATCCGGAATGAAGTTGATACGCGGACTGAATATGGATCCTTGCTGATTTCTTTTGAAACAAAACACTTATAAGCCCCACAACCAGCGGAAAAACAATACCGATTATAGTCAACTGGCTACCCAGTAAATTAGACATCCAGTCTGAAAGCTTGGTAATGCCCTTAAAATGCTGCACAGCGAAAGGTTGCAATACAGGGCGAAAATATTCGACCACGCCAACAGCCCCGAAGGCTGCGGACCATAGAATTAGCATAGCCCGGACGTAATGGGTGGAGCAGGAAACAAGTATTCTCTCCACCGGGTTCCAGCGTAGTTTTTTGTAATCCCGGTTCGACTTCAGGCTCCGTCGGAGTTCAGCTCTCACCTGCCATGAGAGACTTTTTAGAAGTTTTCCAAACATAGATATTCTGCGTGTTCCATAAGAAATTTTATGAATAATAAGCGGTAGTGACCTTTTTTTCTCTGGAAAATGTCACCCGATGCCCTTCGTGCAAAGTTCGTCTCCCTGTTATCCGATTTAGCCAGAAACCGGATCTGCGCGGCGGGAAACACGCAAAGGATATGATAATTGAATCACTCACATAAAATCATACTAAGTGTGATATTTATCATTATTCATGAAATCACTTCTGATATGATATTAACTTAATATCAAATGAATCATACGTGATATGATTTTATCGCAATCTGTTACTCATTATTCCAGGAGCGCAGCATGTCCAGTACCGGGCCGACACTGAATCTCACCTATGACGAATTGCTTGACGAAATCAAAAGCATCCTTCGCGTGCTCAGCCGGCACAGCAGTTCTTCCCGGGATGACTCTTCCACCACGGCTGCCTTTGACAGGGGGAGTTGCAGCGGCGCCATTGCGCTCTGGTATTCACTGGCATTATCAATGAGGGCGCCGGGGCGCGACTGTGAGGAGGATCGCAGACAGCTTCGGCTTCTGGCCGGACTGATCCTCGAAAACCAGGAGCCGCCTGCCGATGGCCGCTGAGAAACACCGCCGCCCATCGCCGCTACAGCGGCGGGTGCTGATTGTGCTGGCCGCCCTCGGTGCGAAACGTCCGGGACCGGTGGCCACGCGGGATATTGAGCGGGTGCTGGAGCAGGGCGGGGACGCCCCGGTGTACGGGCCGAATCTCCGCGCCTCCTGCCGGCGCATGGAAGCTGCGGGCTGGCTGCGCACCCTGCGAGCCCCGAACCTGCAGCTGGCCGTCGAGCTGACGGACGCCGGCCGTGCGCTGGCCGCCCCGCTTCTCGCTGACGAACAGGCGCGCGTCCTGGCGGAGCAGCGCGCGACAACGGTCCGGGTTCTGCCCCTGATCCCGCCCGGCCAGGCAGACGAGGCTCACGACCGGCCGGTGGAGCTGGACGGCATCTGGCACCTGGCGTGCCGGGGCGACTACGTCATCCGCCTCGACGGGACCACCTGTCTCCAGCTGTGGAACACGGCCGGGCAGGTGACGCGTATGACGGGCGATCCCCTTCAGGTGGCGCAGTGGCTCCAGGCCTGCCACGGGGCGGGTATTGCGGTCCGGATGCAGATCAATGAGAGCACCACGCCGGAGGCGGGCACGCTGATCGGTACCGAGCCGGAAGACCTGACCGGCACCTGGTACCGCCAGCTGGACGTCGCGCTTCAGGCACAGGGGATCACCGGTCTGACTGAGGATATTCGCCTTGCCGTGGTGAGCCCTGAGGAAGCCCTCCGGTCGCTGCCGGCACCGGCGCGGCTGCTGCACGTTCTGCGCGAAAGCCCGGAGGCGTTCCCGCTCACGGCTGCCGGGTATGAAGAAGATTCCGGCGCCGCTCTGGACACCCTGCTGGCCAGGGCCGGATTCACGTCGGGACAGGCACAGGAGCTGCGGCTGCACCGCATCCGCTGGGCTCAGATGAGTCAGGAAGACGCTGACCGGCGCGAACTGAACAGCCTGCTGGATGAGCTGGAACGGCGACAGCTGTACTGCAACCGCGAACAACTGACGGAGATTGTGTTTTCGCCGGTCCGTAAACCCGGCGAGCGCTGGACTGACCGTCTGCAGTGGCTCCTGATGACGGACGGATTCGGGTTCCGGAGTCCGCTCTCCCGTGACGCAGGCTCCAGGGCGCTGACGATCCTGGCCGGTTACACGGGGCAGGAGGTGGCGGACCATCTGGCCACGGTTATCGTCTGGAACGATGACAGCGCGGGGATGCCGTCATGAGCACAGGCAACGTCAATCTCATCGTCACCTGCACGCGCCGCAAAACCATAACAGCCGGTCAAACCGTCTTTCCATATGAACACGACGCCGGAAATGCTTATGAAGTCTGGCTGGAAAGGCTGGCCAGGGCGCGGAACGACGGCGCTGCCATAACAGCAGGTGAACTGTATAGGGGCCAGCACTGGAGCAGGGCTGCTGCGGCTGCAAAACGTACCGGCGCAGAGCTGTGGGTGATTTCAGCGGGTCTGGGGCTGCTGCACGTATCAGACCCGGTGGTCCCTTATGAGGCAACGTTCTCCTCGATGCCGTTTAGTCACAGCAGACTATGGGAAAGCCTGACAGCTTGCCCGCCTGCTGAACGACGGTATGCTTCCCTGAGGACGCTGATGCAGTCGAGGCCTGACGATCGGTTTGTGGTGGCCGCCTCTCCGGTGTACCTGCGTGCCGTCGATTCAGATCTGTATGCAGGAAGGGAGGCGCTCTGTACCCCGGAACAGCTTGTTGTGGTGACGTCAAAAGGTTACCAGGGAATCCTGAAGGGCAGCGTCATTTATACCAGTGCAGACATGATAAATGCGCTCAACACGAATATGACTGGCCTCAATATCAGCTATGCCACTCAGTTACTTGTTAACGACGTATGTAAATAAGCATCCAGGCAAGACGTAAGACAAACACTCACGACTTATTTTTGGTATACGTAGCTGAGAAACGATATCATAAGATATCAGGGAAATATTGCGTGCTCTGCTTCCCGATAGACTGACCACAATCTTAATAACCATAAATATGTAAATGTAAGGTGCCATTATAAAATGGATTTAGTTTTAGATAATCATACTAAAAGCTATGCAGTACAAAATTACCGGCAAGACATAGACGGTCTCCGCGCTGCCGCTGTCCTGCTTGTTATATTATTCCATGCAGGATTATCGTACTTCCCTTCGGGCTTTATTGGTGTTGATATATTTTTCACCATATCAGGATTCCTGATTACCGGAAAAGTCATCAGTGAAATTGAAAGAGGAACATTCTCACTAACTAATTTTATAAAAGGCAGATTATGGCGATTGCAGCCTGCACTGCTGGTGACAATTCTCGGCGCCATCATTGTAGCGACATACTGCTACATTCCTGACGATTACACCGCATTCGCAAAAAGTGCCAAATACACCACTCTTTTCTTATCAAACCAGTATTTTGATAAGCTTAGTGCAGCATACGCATCTCCTGACTCTGATTACTTCCTGCTTTTGCATACATGGTCTTTAGCAATTGAATGGCAGTGGTATTTTTTCTTTGCGCTTTTCGCGACCATTTTGACACTGCTTGTCAGTAAATTTAAAAGAAAATTTGCGTATAAACCGTTCCTTTATGGCTGGTTGTTACTTACCTTAACTGCAACAATAATTGTTATTCTTATCAGCCTGTACTCGTCCAGTCAGCATTACTACTCATTAAATATGCGCGCTTTTGAGTTTCTGATTGGTGGAAGCGTAGCTTTATTAAAGGACAGAATTCAGATAACCAACAGATGGATAACTAATCCTCTGGCAGTAGTAGCTATCGCTGTACTTATCTGTACTTCAGGTTTAAGCATACCAGTTGAGGCATATCCAAATAGCTGGACACTGCTTGTTTGCCTTGCCTCAGCAATATTACTGATAAACCAGAACACATTCGTAAATCGAACTTTACAATTAGCACCGATAAACTACACAGGTAAAATTTCTTATTCTCTGTACCTCTGGCACTGGCCCATATTTGCAGCGTTCAATTATCTTGAGATCACTCTGTCCGGCAAGACACTGTGCATTGCGCTGGTGATAACTGCAGGACTGGCAGTGCTTACCTATCACGGTATTGAAGAGCGCTTCCGCCGGGTTAAGCTGTCATTTGCAAAGAGTATGATCCTGCTTGTATTGCTCCCCCTTACGGTCTGCACGGGCCTTTACACATTAACCGTGAAAACGAATGGTTTGCCACAGCGCTTCAGCGATGAATACAATCACTCGTTACAGCTGTTGAATTCCGCTTCCGAGAATGCCGCATCGAGGGATGGCTGCCTTAGTGGAAGCCAGGACCTTACGGACTGTCAGTTCGGCGACCATGAAGGTTCGAAGAAAGCCTTTCTGATTGGCGATTCAAATGCTAACCATTTCTGGGGTTTTTATGATGTCTTGGCTAAGAATGCTGGCATAAAAATGTACTCCCTCACCACGTCTTCGTGCCTGGCATTACCGGGAATTTATCAGTATGACTGGTGGAAATATAAAGGCGTCAAATATGAAGAATGTCATGATAACGCTGAGAAATATTATGATAATATAAAATCAAATCACTATGACTATGTTATTTTAGGGCATGTGTGGTCAAATTATTTTTCTGCCCAGTTAATCACTAAAGATGAGGATGAGCGAAGTGAGGCACTCTCAGCCAGTCGATACGAAATGGCGTTACGTACAGCCATACGTACTATCATAGATTCTGGTTCAAAGCCAATAATCATGTTCACCATTGCGAACATGCCACGCAACTATCAAAACTGTATAAATCAGCATGTTATTCATCGACGCCCATTTGACATCAATGAATGTGATATGCAAAACCCGGCAAATACCAACGGGGAAAAAGTCACGCAACTGATGAGTAAAATGAAGGCTGAGTTCCCAACGCTGACCTTTATTGATCCTAAATCAATACAGTGCATTAGTGGTAAATGCATTACAAATATTGATGGCGTAACTGTCTATCGTGACGTGGGACATCTTACCGACTATGCTTCCTATAAATTCGGTCAGCTGTACCTAAATGAATTTGGTAATCCATTAAAGTGAATATGGTGTACTTATAATATCTGATGGTAACTTAAAGGGCACATTGTGCCCTTTTTAACGCACCAGTCCTTCTCTATAAGACACATCCACTATTCACGTCATCGAGATATACTTTGCCGTCTCAAAATGAGACACTCAATATATAAAAAAACCAGAGATATAGACATGTTTCGGACACTGTACATAATTAGTTTGCTCATCGTGACTTATCCGGTAAGTGCGGATATTAACGGCAGGATTGTTCGTGTGCTCGACGGGGATACC
Source organism: Enterobacter cloacae complex sp. IR5418 (assembly GCF_049238105.1). NCBI lineage: Bacteria > Pseudomonadati > Pseudomonadota > Gammaproteobacteria > Enterobacterales > Enterobacteriaceae > Enterobacter > Enterobacter cloacae complex sp. IR5418. Next base: position 23,736 of record NZ_JBMKHS010000042.1, read on the forward strand.
GTTGAGATTCTTGGTGAGGGGAACCAGCTGAAGCGTGTTCGTCTTGCCGGTATCGATGCGCCTGAAAAGAACCAACCCTTTGGCCAGCGTTCCAGACAGGAACTCTCATCGATGGTGACACAGCGCATCGTTACCGTCACTGGCGAGGATGAGGATCGTTACGGCCGGCTGCTTGGCACGGTGTGGCTTGGCGCGAAGGATGTGAATGCCGAACAGATCCGTAAGGGACTGGCCTGGGCATATCGGTATCACGGAAAACCTGTCCGGAGCGACTACGCAACACTGGAAGACGAAGCCCGTCGTCAGGCTACAGGTCTCTGGTCAGTCCCTGGACAGACAGAACCCTGGCGCTGGCGAAGCAAGCATCACGAGAGAGGTTCAATTAGCGACGCCCCCTGATTCCGCACGTTGCCGACCGCAGGGGAAACTGGATGCCAGGTGAATGCCTCAGCAGGCACCGCCCCCTGTTTGGCCGTCCTGCCCGCCTCGTCACCACTGAGACTTTCGCGTAGCCATTCGCGCGCGGCATCCGGCGTCAGCACCAGAGGACGACGATCGTGGATATCGATAAGCCCCTTGTCCGCTGCTGCCGTGACAATAACAAAGCCTTCCCCGTCATCCCTCAGACCAAACGGTCGTGCGCCAATGGCAGCCATGAATACGGGCTGACCGTCCCTGCGGTAAATGAAATACGGCTGTTTTTTGTTCCTCTGACGTACCCATTCATACCACCCGTCAGCAAACACAACGGCGCGGCAGCGTTCCCACAGCGGACGAAACATACGTCCCTCAGCTGCGGTTTCAACACGGGCATTAATCAGGGGCGCTTTGTGCCACCACTCTGGGGAATACCCCCACAGAACAGGTTCGAGCTGCAGCTGATCATTGCTTTCACTGAGCAACAGTACCCGGGTCCCCGGCGCCACGTTGTAGCGTCCGATAGGCTCCGGTACTGCAGAAAACCCGGCATCAACCTCACCGGCCAGATAAGCCAGGTATTCAGCGCGGGTCTGTGACTGAGAAAAACGTCCACACATAAGCGTTTCCTGCCGTTAAAGGGTAAGTATAGGAAAAATGGGAAGCATGGATTGTTTAACGGCAACGGCACAACGATCCGGACAGGGAAGGCAAAAGCAGGAAGGAACGGGACGTCTAAATAGTGTATTCTTTTTATCAGGTTAAAGGAGACGTGAATGACAGAGAACAACCAGGAACTTATCGCGGCAGGATTTACCAGTAAGGAAATAGCGAGAATCAAACGTCACCAGGCGACGGGGGACTCGCTGGAAAAGGTGCTGAAGGATCTGGCCGGCTATTTCCTGTCGGTAGCCTGGATCTCCGGCGGGATGGTCATCATCACCCTGCTCACCGCGATTTTTGGCAGCGCCAGCCATGTTATCTCCTGCGTGGTTGCCGTCGTCTTTCTGCTGATTGTGTTGCTTCTGGTGATGCCGGTCAGACTTGGCTATAAATCATGGAAGCTGATGAGATCACATATCAGCGACTCCGGTCATCACGGGTAAGGAGTTCCAGTACCACCTTTGCACTGACCCCCCATCCCAGAACCTTCATCGTCAGTTTGCCCGGAGACATGGTTTCCACCTTGCGGTAATAGTCTCCGGGAAGATAACGGAAAAGACGCCAGGCCTCAGCTTTCCCGGTCAGACCAAACACACCATAAACGCTGGCTGCAAGCGTGGTTGCATTAAAAATCCCCAGCCCGACATCGCGGCTGAAACCCATAAACTCCGCTACGGACATGGCGCCGTCCGCCAGGATCCCCTCTGAAGCAGGTTCATTCAGGAGCTGACGGGCTGCTTCCCGTGATACCGTATTAAGGGCATCACCGACCAGAACGGCACCGGCAAGCATTCCAGCTGGTGTCATGGTGGCGATCATAACACCGCCAAACACAGCCTGTACGCCGGCCAGAACGACCTTAATGCCGGATATGAAGTATCCGACAATTTTATTCTGCTCTGTTACGTACTGTATTTCAGCGTAGATCCGGGCATAACCGGTTTTCAGCATACGCGACTGTTCAAGTAGAAACTCATTTTCAGCCCTGAGGTTCTTCAGGCAGGAAATGCACTCTTCATCATTTCTTGCTCTCCTTGCCGCGTCAAACTGTTGCATGACAACCTGTCTGATTTCATCCACAAATTTCAGACGGGTCAGTGAATCACTGAGGTGCATGGCCGCGACGGTATTTGCGGTATTAACAAGCTTTCGGGCTTCCAGATTGATCATTGTATCAGCCCACTGGCGCCGGCTCTGACCGGGAAAAAGCGCGATATCCATTACATATTCCTTATCTGTCGTCAGGACGAGAAGTCATTAGCCTGCCTGCCTCAAATATTGCAGCTGCACGCCAGGACTTCACGTCTTCAGTTTTCTTACCGTCAACATACCAGTAGAGCCCGTCGGTACTTATTCGCTCAAAAAGAAAAGACATATCCCACGAGAGCATGAAAAACCTCGGGGCAGCCATCGAATGATGCCATCTACAGGGGTTAAAATA
>NZ_JBMKHS010000043.1:0-25134 GCF_049238105.1 Enterobacter cloacae complex sp. IR5418
GAAGATGCGTGATCTGATCCTTCAACTCAGCAAAAGTTCGATTTATTCAACAAAGTCGTAAACTTGATGAAATTCAGGATTCAGAAAAATTGGAGGCTGAATCCACGCAGACGTTGCTGCAGGAAGCTGATTCATACTCTGTTCTGGCCGGTGAATCACTACTGAATAAAATGGAGAATTTTGTAGATGGCGTATTTTATGTGGAATACCTTGTCAATAATGAAGAGACCTTGTCAAACCTGAAAATTGGCACACTAGATATCGGAAATCACGGTCGGGAGGAGATGTTACGCTATGGAGCTGAGCAACCTCAGATAGACCTTTTTAATCCGGGAATTATCCGGCATATCAATATTGCATCGAAGGCGGTACAGAACGTAATTGGAAAGAATGATGGTACAGGTGGGGCTCAGGTTAGCTCTGCAATAATGACGCTTAAAAATCGTCAGGTTGTTGAGGACGTTATCCATTTCAGAAAAATTGTTCTGAGCCCGGACTGGAATAATAATGTTTTAAATCAATATTATCTTAATAATACGGCGACGAGGAATCTCTTCCCTGCGGAATTTGCTGCACAGGCTGTTGCTCACATGGTGCTCCATGGTAACTATGCCGGTATCGAGTCGTACAGTGAACATATTGGTGAGGAACGGTTTGACCTGGCTTTGGCTGCATATCTTCGTTATCTACGTACTGCCGAGAGTATCTTTATAGCACTTAAGGATAAAAATGTTCTGCCGTACATCAAAAATGCTGTTGGCAGGATTGTTGATTTAGGTCTTCTGGTGAATATACCTGTCCTGAGCTTTGTTAAAGGTCAGTATGACGTCATCAAAGAAGCTACAAATGCAACCTCTCTTTTAATATTTGTGCGAGAGCGTCAAAAAGCACTGTCAGAGAAAATAATTGAGTCTGATGTGAATGCTATGGGTCCAGTATTTCTCCATGACGTATATCAGTCAGGTGAGCAGTTTGATATTTTGAAGAAAAAGCTGAACGCCCTGGCATGTGGAGTATTTAGTTCTTCTGAAAGGCTTATTGAGTGTTTTACGGTTCTTCCTGTGAACATGCGCTTTATCCTTGAACAAATGCAACTTCAGGGGCAGCATATCCGGATGGAAGGTAGTGTGGGTATCTTTGCATCATGGTTCCGTGATGCAGAGCCAGACGTTGTCACAAATGCCGAGAACATTCATTTCCTGTGGTCTTGCCTCGACGATACCCAGAGAGAGACTGTACTTGATGAGTTGCACGATGTCTTACTTGAAAGACATATTCGTATTGACAGCCGTATTGCGATTATTACCCGTTTTCATAATGAGTTGTCGTTTATTGAACCTGAGAAGGCCGTTGAACGCAGGGCTATTGCGGCGCTGTTTAGCGCTTCTGTTGATAATGTATTATTGTCTCAATGGCTTGACCGTCAGACGTTTTCATTTTCATCATGGTCTCCGGAGGACGCCCGTACGGCAACGAGTTGTATAATGAATAACTCGGAGATTTTTCCTCTCATCTGCAGGAATTCACAGTATATTAAAAACAGAATGTTACCAGAGAAAGCGGACGTTACAGAAGATAGTGATACGTTTCCGGACTGAGTTCGTTCTTCAAATCCTATACCTGAAGACCACAGCGGTGGTCTTTGGGAGTTTTTTTATTGCCTGATATACATTAAGCATGTTATATCTTGCTAAGAAATAATCATTCAGGGATTAATCATAACTACTGAAGTTATGTTGTGTTCTTTTCTTTTAAAAATAAATTATTCAGATTTATTTTCTATTGATTTAATGAGGTAGGGAATGACAGAAAGTGCTTTGCTTTTGCGAGAGGCATTTAATGAATCGGTTAACTATATGACATGGTCTTTTTATTCACTGATAACTGCTTACGTTTCGATGGCTTTTTATGATAGAGTTGAGGTTAAGACCCGAATAAATAATTATCTGAATAAGTTACTTTTCGTGATTGCTATGTCCGTTTTTATCCCAAATATGTACTTTGTTTCAATGGTGTTCAGTCAGAAGTTAGGCACCGCAGCTGGCGTTGCGTCATTCATTATTGGGCTACTTTTCATGATGTTAAACTCGGCGCCTGTAATTACTGGTATCGTACAGCAGCGCAAAGATTGAGTTTTATGAGTATAGTCAGTTGGGTTTTCATCTGTTTTATCAGACTTAGAAAAATGAAATCTTTCAATTCATTGATTTTAAACGCAAAAAAATTTCTAAATGATCAGAATTATAGGGTGCTCGCTCTGCTCGATCACCGAACATGAAGGCCGTATTATTCAGAGCCGTTCCGAAGAGTCGATTGTTAACGAGATCGAAGCGATTCGCGACACGGTGCCGGGCTTTACCGGCGTGATCTCCGATCTGGGTGGCCCAACGGCCAACATGTACATGCTGCGCTGTAAATCGCCGCGCGCCGAGCAGACCTGCCGTCGCCTCTCCTGCGTTTACCCGAGCATTTGTGAGCATATGGACACCAACCACGAGCCGACGATCAACCTTTACCGTCGCGCCCGTGATCTGAAAGGCATCAAGAAGATCCTGATCGCCTCCGGCGTGCGTTACGACATTGCGGTGGAAGATCCGCGCTACATCAAAGAGCTGGCGACGCACCACGTGGGCGGTTATCTGAAGATCGCCCCGGAGCACACCGAGGAAGGGCCGCTGTCCAAAATGATGAAGCCGGGCATGGGCAGCTATGATCGCTTTAAGCAGCTGTTTGACACCTATTCAAAACAGGCGGGGAAAGAGCAGTATCTAATCCCGTACTTCATCTCCGCGCACCCCGGCACCCGTGATGAAGACATGGTGAACCTGGCGCTGTGGCTGAAGCAGCGTCGATTCCGTCTGGATCAGGTGCAGAATTTCTACCCGTCGCCGCTCGCCAACTCGACGACCATGTATTACACCGGCAAAAACCCGCTGAGTAAGATTGGTTATAAGAGCGAAGACGTGGTGGTGCCGAAAGGGGATAAACAGCGCCGTCTGCACAAAGCGCTGCTGCGTTACCACGATCCGAAAAACTGGCCGCTGATCCGTCAGGCGCTGGAAGAGATGGGGAAAAGCACCTGATTGGCTCGCGTCGTGATTGCCTGGTGCCTGCGCCAACGCTGGAAGAGATGCGCGAAGCGCGCCGCCAGAACCGCAATACGCGCCCGGCGCTGACCAAACATACCCCGATTGTGCATCAGCGTTCGAATGGTGGTGCGGGAACGAAGAAGAACGTAAAACGTAAGACCGGTTAAACCTGTAAAAATGCCCGGTGGCGCTGCGCTTACCGGGCCTACAGGTCTAACCCTCTCCCCTCCGGGGAGAGGGCAGGGTGAGGGGGGAAACTACCCGCCAAACTGATCCGGGTCCGGCCCAAGCCGTTTACCCTGATCCAGCTTCGCAATTTCACCCAGCTCGTCTTTATCCAGGCGGAAATCCCAGACGTCGAAGTTCTCGGCGATGCGAGACGGCGTGACCGATTTCGGGATCACCACCAGACCGCTATCCAGGTGCCAGCGAATAACGATCTGCGCCGGAGTTTTACCGTACTTATCCGCCAGTTCACGGATGATTTTCTGATCAAACACCCCTTCGCCGCCCTGAGCCAGCGGACTCCAGGATTCGGTCTGGATCTTGTGCGTGGCGTTCCATGAATGAAGCTGGCGCTGCTGCATCAGCGGGTGCAGCTCAATCTGGTTAATCACCGGCGCGACGCCCGTTTCATCAATCAGGCGTTGCAGGTGATGTACCTGGAAATTACAGACGCCGATGCTTTTTATCAGCCCCTCTTTTTGCAGTTCTATCATCCCTTTCCAGGCATCAACGTAATGGTCGATAGCCGGTACCGGCCAGTGCATGAGATAAAGATCGACGAAATCGAGCTGGAGTTTCTCCAGGCTCTCCTGCAACGCTTCGCGGGGGCGCTTTTGATCGTCGTTCCACAGCTTGGTGGTGATGAATAACTCATCCCGGGGAACGCCAGCGCTGGCAAGCGCTTTCCCCACGCCGTCCTCGTTTTTATAGGCGGCGGCGGTATCGATGGACCGATAGCCGACTTCCAGGGCTTTATGAATGGCGGAGACGACCTCGTCGTTACCGGCTTTCCATACACCTAGCCCCAGCTGGGGCATCACGTTGCCGTCCTGTAGCTTGATTACGGTTTGGTTTGCCATTTTTCCTCCTTCAGATGCTCATCGCCGGAGGGAACCTCCGACGATGTGATGTGCATTAAGTCTGGACGAAATGTCAAAAAACGAAAGTCAGGATCCTAAAAACGCTTAGCGTGCCGCGTCGTAAATGCGACGGCTGACGTCCAGAGTGATGTCGCCGTGCTCGCCGATCTGCGTCATGCCGTGTGCTTCCAGTTTCGCCAGCAGGGCAGGGATGGAGCTACCGTCCAGGCCGTAGCCAGAGAGACGCGTTGGCACACCCAGGCTTTCAAAGAAGTGACGGGTGGCCTCAATCGCGGCATCAATACGCGCATCGTCGGAACCGTCGGTGATGTTCCACACGCGTTCGGCGTACTGGAGCAGTTTGGCGCGTTTAGTGTCACGTTTTTCGTTCCACAGCGCAGGCAGAACCACCGCCAGCGTCTGGGCGTGATCCAGGCCGTGCATCGCCGTCAGCTCGTGGCCGAGCATGTGGGTAGCCCAGTCCTGCGGTACGCCAGCACCGATCAGGCCGTTCAGCGCCTGGGTGGCGGCCCACATCACGTTGGCACGCACGTCGTAGTTTTCTGGCTCTTTCAGCGCTTTCGGACCTTCTTCAATCAGCGTCAGCAGAATGCCTTCCGCGAAACGATCCTGAATTTTGGCGTTCACCGGGTAAGTCACGTACTGCTCAACGGTGTGAACAAAAGCGTCGACCACGCCGTTCGCCACCTGACGCGCAGGCAGGGTATAGGTGTAAACCGGATCGAGGATCGCGAATACAGGCTGAACGTGTTCGTTCATAAAGGCCTGCTTGTCACCGGTGGTTTTACGGGAGATGACCGCGCCTTTGTTGGACTCTGATCCGGTGGCTGGCAGCGTGAGTACGGAACCCATCGGGATCGCGCTATTGATGTCGCTGCCGCCCGTTTCCAGAATATGCCACGGGTCGATGCCGTCAGCGTAATGCGCCGCCGCCGCGATGAATTTGGTGCCGTCCAGCACGGAACCGCCGCCCACCGCCAGCAGGAAGGTGATCTGCTCGTCGCGGGCGATTTTCACCGCGTTCATCAGCGTTTCATAAGACGGGTTAGGCTCGATACCGCCGAACTCACGCACGTCCAGACCTTCCAGAGCACTGTAAACCTGATCCAGTACGCCGGTTTTTTTCACGCTGCCGCCACCGTAGGTAATCAGGACGCGGGCGCCCGTCGGGATTTGCGCGCGCAGATCGGCGATAGCGTTTTTACCAAACAGAATGCGGGTTGGGGTGTGAAGATTAAAGTTATTCATGGCTTGTTCCCTGTAGTGGGTAAAAAATCGTGGTGGCGCAGAAGGCAACCTGATGCTGCACATTGTGGCGGGCAGGCGCTATCCTCTCAATGCACATTCCTGCCGATGTCTTGCCCATTTCTACAGCGCGCTGGAGAAATGGTAAGAAAATGCGCACACTGTCAGCGTCGGAAACCATACCCGGAGTAACTGAAAATGAACCGTGATGCCATCTGCCGCCAGCTAACGTCGCAGATTAAGAGACTGATAGATAATGAAAATACTACGGCGGACCTGTTACCGGATATTCGATTGCTCTACGGTACCCAGCCCGGGACGCGTACGCCGGTGATGTATCAGCCTGGCATCGTTTTTCTCTTTTCCGGCCATAAGATTGGCTATATCAACGAGCGCGTGTTCCGTTACGACACCAATGAATATCTGCTTCTGACAGTACCTTTACCCTTCGAATGTGAAACCTTCGCGACAGAGGCGGTACCGCTGGCAGGGATCCGCGTCAACGTCGACATCCTCCAGTTGCAGGAGCTGCTGATGGAGATCGGGGAGGATGAACTTTTCCGGCCATCGATGGCGGCAAGCGGTATCAACTCCGCGACCTTATCGGAGGAAATTCTCTGCGCGATTGAACGCCTGTTAGACGTGATGGAAAGGCCGCTGGATGCCCGTATTCTCGGAAAGCAGATTATCCGCGAAATTCTTTACCACGTGCTGATGGGACCGGGCGGCGGGGCGCTGCTGGCGCTGGTAAGCCGGCAAACGCACTTCAGCCTGATTAGCCGCGTGCTGAAGCGCATTGAGAGCCAGTACACGGAAAACCTCAGCGTTGACCAGCTGGCGGCGGAAGCCAATATGAGCGTCTCGGCGTTTCACCATAACTTTAAATCCGTCACCAGCACGTCGCCGTTGCAGTACCTCAAAACCTACCGTCTGCATAAGGCGCGGATGCTGATGATCCACGACGGCATGAAGGCCAGCGCCGCGGCGATGCGGGTCGGGTATGAAAGCGCGTCGCAGTTTAGTCGGGAGTTTAAGCGTTACTTCGGCGTCACGCCGGGAGAAGATGCGTCGCGCATCCGAACCATGCAGGGAGCCTGACGAAAAACGTAGGCCGGGTAAGCGATAGCGCCACCCGGCAATTACCTCACGCGCTGCAATACTTCTTCTTAATCACTACCGCAATAGTCCCCACCAGTCCCGCCACCAGCAGGAAAATCGGCAGGATCATCAGGAAGGTCATCACCTGGTCTTCATGGTGCTTAACAAAGGGGATCATATTCAGCGCGTAGCCGAGCGTAGTGACCACCCCCACCCAGAGCAGGGCGCTTAGCCAGTTGAAGAACTGGAAGCGGCGATTAGACAGGCCTGAAATACCCGCCATGGTAGGCAACAGGGTGCGAACAAACGCCAGAAAACGCCCGGCAAGTAACGCCAGCAGGCCGTGGCGGTCAAACATGCAGGTCGCACGCTGGTGATATTTATGCGGCAGTTGTGCCAGCCAGCCCTTCACCACGCGGGTGTTTCCCAGCCAGCGCCCTTGCAGGTAGCTTAGCCAACAGCCGAGACTGGCCGCAGAGGTGAGGATCACCATTGTCGGCGCGAAGTCCATCACGCCCTTGCCGATTAACGCCCCTGCGAGCAGGAGCAGGCTGTCACCGGGTAAAAATGAGGCTGGCAGTAATCCATTTTCCAGAAACAGCGTCGCGAACATCACGAAATAGACAATCCCGACGACATGTGGGTCCGCCAGCGCGGCAAAATCATGTTGCCAGAGCGCCGTGATGATATTTTGAATAACAGCCATGGACTTTCCTGTGGAACAGCAGATATAACGCTATTGTACTCCCAATTTCGCCTGTCGGGGTTGATCGCAGGCGCATCTCATACAGACTTTTCTGCTTGCGGTGTTCAGAATAACGTCCGGGGAGTACATTTCAGCCAGCACTTTACACGATGCGCTCAAATCCTGCCGATAAATCCGCAATTAAATCGTCCACATTTTCCAGCCCGATATGCAGGCGGATTAAGGTTCCCTCGAAGTCCACCTCGCCGCCCGGGCGCAGGGCCGCAATCTGCTCCGGCTGGTTGGGCAGGATCAGCGATTCAAACCCGCCCCAGGAGTAGGCCATGCTGAAGAGGGTAAAGTTATCCAGATAGCGTGCCAGCTCGGCGTCATTCAGGCGCTTTTTAAGAACAAATGAGAACAACCCGCTGCTACCCGTAAAGTCACGTTGCCAGTATTCGTGGCCCTTGCTGCCCGGCAGCGCCGGATGGTTAACGCGCTCCACCTGCGGATGCAGCGCCAGCCACTGTGCAATTTGCAGGCTGCTTTCATGATGCTGACGCAGGCGCACGCCGAGTGTACGGATACCGCGGCTGGTCATGTAGGCGGTATCGGCATCCACCATCTGACCCATCAGGTAGGCATTTTCACGCAATTGATCCCAGCATCGGGCGTTAGATACCGCCGTACCGATCATGCCGTCGGAGTGGCCAATCAGATATTTGGTCGCCGCCTGAATGGAGATATCAATGTCAAATTCCAGCGCTTTAAACAGCACGCCCGCCGCCCAGGTATTGTCGATCATGATGATCGCTTCCGGCGCGATACTGCGCACCGCCTTCACAATGGCGGGCACGTCATGCACTTCCATGGTGATGGAGCCGGGAGATTCCAGGAACACAACGCGCGTGTTGGGCTGAACAAGTCCGGCAATGCCTGCCCCAATCAGCGGATCGAACCAGCTGGTGGTAACGCCGAGCTTGCTGAGGATTTTGGTGCAGAAGTCCTGGCTTGGCTCGTAGGCGGTATTGGTCATCAGGACGTGGTCGCCCTGTTCCACAAACGCCAGAATGGTATTAGCGACCGCCGCCGCACCGCACGGGAACAGCGCGCAGCCTGCGCCGCCCTCCAGTTCGCACATGGCTTCCTGCAACGAAAAATGGGTTAACGTGCCACGACGACCATAAAACAACCCGCCCTTGGCGCGATTCCGCGTGGCGATTTTTTTATCCTCAACGGTATCGAATACCAGCGAGGAGGCGCGCTGGATCACGCTATTAACCGAGCCTTGTGTGTATTTCTTACTGCGTCCTGCCTGCACCAGCGTGGTCTCAAGCTGCTTTTTAGTCATGTTCGCTAACCCTATTTTTATACGTCTGGACGTCCAGACTACCACGATTGTCAGAATGTGCATCCGGATGCTTATCGAATAAGCAGAAAATATTATCAAAAATTCGCATAAGAAATTTTTACTGCGTAAGCGCAAGGAAAGTGAGCGAAAATTACGGCACTATGTAAATACTAATGAGAACTACTATCAATTCGACGACGTTTTGATATTATTACGTTCAGATTTTGTGATTTGCGTCCTGGAGATACAGAGTGGGTAATAATTTGATGCAGACGGATCTCTCCGTTTGGGGCATGTATCAACATGCTGACATCGTAGTTAAGATTGTGATGATCGGCCTGATTCTGGCGTCCGTGATCACCTGGGCTATCTTCTTCAGCAAGAGCGCCGAACTTCTTTCACAAAAACGCCGCCTCAAGCGTGAGCAGAAGCAGCTGGCAGAAGCCCGCTCTCTGGATCAGGCTTCTGATATCACCTCATCCTTCCATGCGAAAAGCCTGACTACCCTGTTAGTGAACGAAGCGCAGAACGAGCTGGAACTCTCCGCAGGCAGTGAAGATAACGAAGGCATTAAAGAGCGTACCGGCTTCCGTCTGGAGCGTCGCGTTGCGGCCGTGGGGCGTCATATGGGCCGCGGTAACGGCTACCTGGCGACTATCGGCGCCATTTCCCCGTTTGTCGGCCTGTTCGGTACCGTCTGGGGCATCATGAACAGCTTTATCGGTATCGCCCAGACGCAGACCACTAACCTTGCGGTTGTCGCGCCGGGTATTGCAGAAGCGCTGCTTGCCACGGCTATCGGCCTGGTTGCCGCTATTCCTGCGGTAGTTATCTATAACATCTTCGCGCGCATGATTGGCAGTTACAAAGCCACACTGGGTGACGTTGCCGCGCAGGTTCTGCTGCTGCAAAGCCGCGATCTCGACCTGAACGCCAGCGCCGTTAAACCGGTACATGCGGCGTCCAAACTGCGCGTAGGTTGATTGTATGGCAATGCGTCTTAATGAAAATCTGGACGATAACGGTGAAATGCATGAGATCAACGTGACGCCGTTTATCGACGTCATGCTGGTTCTGCTGATTATCTTTATGGTTGCCGCGCCGCTGGCGACGGTGGACGTGAAGGTGAATCTGCCTGCGTCCTCCAGCCAGCCGCAGCCGCGTCCGGAAAAGCCTATTTACCTGTCGGTGAAGGCGGATAAATCCATGTTCCTCGGCAACGATCCGGTAACGGATGCCTCGGTTATTCCGGCGCTGGACCAGCTGACCGGCGGCAAGAAAGACACCACCGTCTTCTTCCGCGCGGATAAAACCGTCGATTATGAAACCATGATGAAGGTAATGGACACGCTGCATCAGGCGGGATACCTGAAGATTGGTCTGGTCGGCGAAGAGAAAGCGGCTGCGAAGTAAAACGAAGGCGTTTGCAGCCTTCCTTGCCGGGTGGCGGCATCGCCTTACCCGGCCTGCATTGCGCAACAATCATTGTTGGCTCACTCTGAAGGCGCCGTCGGCGCCTTTTCATCAAGCGCCACACAGGTCACGTTTGATGTACGGTAATTACCTTCCGAGAGCTTACGGGTCAGGCGCAGGGTGGCTGTCTCGCGTGCCAGCAGGTACTGATAGTTCGCCTCCAGCCGCCCGAGGATCTTCTCTTTTAGCTCAGGGCGCTGTTCAATAATGGCGTTCATCACCGCGCCGTAAATCTCTTCTTTGGCCTGCAAGGCATAAATTTCCCGTCGGTTCTGCCATTTCAGGCGTACCAGCGTGGCCGGAATCGAAATCAAATCCTGCGTAATGCGCGTCATCTCGTCATTTTTTATCTTTTTGAGAGCGTCGAGATTCTGCTTTAAGATAAATTCATCGCTTTTCTTATCATCTAAAGTCAAATAAACGTTATTACCGCTGTCATCATTCACGTTAATCTTCCCCCAGGTTATAAAAAATGGGATTGTTTTTTTCACGGGTAATTAAATTAAGCCAAATTTCATTGCCAGCTTCATTTATTTGCTGTGTTTTTTCGGCCATTATTTGACTTAGCGTCTGGGCGTCTATTTCCCCTTCGGCCTGTAAATCATTCAGCAGATGAACTAAGGCTTCAATCTTGATGGCACGAAATAAACGCTCTTTTAAATGGCGGTCATGCTCTTCCAGCACCATATTACGAGATTTGCCGGTGCGCGAAACACCAATTAATATATCGGCTTCATAGTCGGAGAGTTTTCTTTTTCCTTGAGTGAAATTGGCCTCTTTATCTGCTTCCGTCGAAGGCTGTTCCACAGGCGTAATGTGGTACTTTGCCGGGACAAGATTGTCGGGCAGCATTTTAATTTCCTTTAATTTCAAAAGGGTGGGGTTGGAAAAAGGGTGAGATTCGTTGACAATATCATGAGGCAATTTTAAAATCAAAAAAAATGGAGCCTACCCATGAACAGCATTTTCTTCACGGTCATAACGTTACTTTTACTGACCGCTGGCGTGCTTTTATTGATGCAAGAGTTCAATAAAACAAAAGTGTCGAAAGACGCCAGTGAACCGCCGCAGCCTGAATTGATGTCCAAAGAGGAGGGAGAAGATCATTTCTCGGTATTGATGAATGCCGTCACGCCGGTCTGGTACTGGCGGGTGAATCACGAATATATCGATTTTCTTCATGCGACAATTAAGCGGATGAAAATGGCCGAAATTAATGACACGCCCGGCCTGTTTGACGCGCAGCGCCGTTGTAGCGACCTTAATTCGGCCGTCTATAAATATTACGACAATATCAAAAAGCGCTGTCTGAATGGCGAGAAGGTATCGTACTCCGATTTAGACGTATTAAATCTGCGTCAGTGTTTTCGCGAGTTTAGCCTGGAAGCCTACCCGGAACTGGTCGCGCTGGTCTGGCCGGAGTATGCGCGCCCGGATGTGGATCCCAACGAGGTATAGTTGAGATATACTGAGCGCTGGTTTCGTTTGCAGACAGGATTTTATGGAACGCTTCTTTGAAAACGCAATGTATGCCTCTCGCTGGCTGCTCGCACCCGTCTATTTCGGTCTCTCCCTGGCGTTGGTCGCCCTGACGATCAAGTTCTTCCAGGAGATTTTCCACGTATTGCCAAACATTTTCTCCGTGGCAGAAGCCGATTTAATTCTGGTTCTGCTGTCGCTGGTGGATATGACGCTGGTGGGAGGATTACTGGTGATGGTGATGTTCTCCGGTTATGAGAACTTCGTCTCTCAGCTTGATATCGCCGAGCACAAAGAAAAGCTCAACTGGCTGGGGAAAATGGACGCCTCATCGCTGAAGAATAAAGTCGCGGCGTCGATTGTGGCGATTTCGTCTATTCACCTGTTACGCGTCTTTATGGATGCGAAGAACGTTCCGGATAATAAGCTGATGTGGTATGTGATTATCCACCTGACGTTTGTGCTGTCGGCGTTTGTGATGGGGTATCTGGATAAGATCAGTAAGAAATAATTTTACAGCGCCCCTCACCCTGCCCTCTCCCCGGAGAGGAGAGGGTGTTCAAGTTCCCTCTCCCCTCCGGGGAGAGGGTTAGGGTGAGGGGCGAAAGCATCGGACTGTACTATTTATCGGACGATGCCTGCCACAAATTCAGCTCCCCATCCGCCACGTGCTGGTCAATCCGCGTCAGTTCATCTTCGCTAAAGCGCAGGTTATTCAATGCCTGAACGTTCTCCTCCAGCTGCTCCGGGCGGCTCGCGCCAATCAGCACCGACGTCACTCGCTCATCTTTCAACAGCCAGCTTAGCGCCATCTGTGCCATCGTCTGCCCGCGCGCGTGCGCCATCTCATTCAACAGACGAAGGCTGCTCAGGTTGGCTTCCGTCAGCATTTTCTCCGTCAGGCCGCGTACTTTCTTCCCTTCGCGCTGCATACGTGAACCGTCCGGAATACCGTTCAGGTATTTTCCGGTCAGCAGGCCCTGCGCCAGCGGGGTAAAGGCGATACAGCCCGTTCCGTTTTTCTCCAGCGCGTCCAGCAGGCCGGTCTTGTCGACCCAGCGGTTAAGCAGGTTGTAAGACGGCTGGTGGATCAAGAGCGGGATCTTCCACTCGCGCAGCAATTCGGCCATCGCCGTCGTGCGTTCCGTGGAGTAGGACGAAATGCCAACATACAGCGCTTTTCCGCTCTGCACCGCGTGGGCCAGCGCGGCGGCGGTCTCTTCCATCGGCGTGTTTTCGTCTACGCGGTGAGAATAGAAAATATCCACATACTCCACGCCCATGCGTTTCAGGCTCTGGTCGAGGCTGGCGAGCAGGTATTTACGTGAACCGCCTGAACCATACGGCCCTGGCCACATGTCGTAGCCCGCTTTGGTGGAGATGATCAGCTCGTCGCGATAGCCAGAAAAATCTTCCCGCAGCAGGCGGCCAAAATTCTCTTCAGCGCTGCCCGGAGGGGGGCCGTAGTTATTGGCAAGGTCAAAATGGGTAATGCCGAGATCGAAGGCCTTACGCAGCAGCGCGCGCTGGGAATCGAGCGCCTGAACGTGACCGAAGCTGTGCCACAGGCCCAGCGACAGTGCCGGTAAGCGCAGGCCGCTTTTGCCGCAGTATCGGTACTGCATGTTTTCGTATCGGCCGGTGTAAGGGTGCCAGGACATGATGTCTCCTTTCTTGTCGGTGAAATTTCGAAACAACGTTTTCATTCTATGCCGACTCGATAACAAAAAAGTATATTTTCTACCGTATCTGCCGATAACGAGGGTAGTACTCGCCTCTGGGCGAATTCACCCTCACGGCAAGGAATACTCAATGAAGATGCTTCGTAATTTCACCATCCGTTTCGTCATGCTGACGATACTGGGGATCTTTTGTGTCATGTGGGCAGGGGTGGGGCTTTACAGCACCTGGTCTCTGTCTCGTGTTTCTGATGGTAATGAGGTTGACCGCCAGCTGGTCAGGCAAATGACGGTGCTGAGCCAGGGCAACGATCAGTATTTCCGTTTCGTCACCCGCCTGAGCCGGGCGATGGAAGTCAAAGCGGCGGGCGGAACGCCGGACCTGGCTTCCGCCCAGCAGGCGCTGGATAACATGAGTAAAAAGCTGGCAGAGATGAAAGCTATCTCCCCTGGCCCGATGGATGAAAAGGTATCTGCACAGGTGATTTCTACCTGGCAGGCGCTGCTCGATCAGGGCGTTACGCCGCAGATGGCGCAGGCGAAGCAGGCGACGATCGAAGGCTATCGTCAGCATGCCAACAACGTCACCCCGCCGCTAAGCCGTGCATTCGGGGCCGCGGCTGAGAACTTCAACAACACCGCGGCGAAGGCGCTCGACAGCACGCGCGTGGTGGTCGACAGCCTCACCAGCATGACCCGGACGGTGATTATCACCGCCACGATCGTGGGTCTGCTGATCCTGCTCTTCACCGACCGCTACCTGGTGGCGATACTGGTGAAACCGCTGGATCGTATCCGTCAGCAGTTCCGCCAGATTGCGCAGGGCGATCTCAGCCAGCCGATTGAATCTTTGGGCCGCAACTGCGTGGGGCAACTGGTGCCGCTGTTGAGCGCCATGCAGGACAGTCTGCGGGAGGCGGTCAGCACGATTCGTTCCGGCAGCGAGAATATCTGGCGCGGGGCAACGGAGATCTCCAGCGGGAATAACGATCTCTCCTCGCGTACCGAAGAGCAGGCCGCCGCGCTGGAAGAGACCGCGGCCAGCATGGAGCAGCTTACCGCAACGGTGAAACTGAACGCTGAAAGCGCGCGCCAGGCCAGCCAGCTTGCGGATGTCGCCTCCAGCACGGCCAGCCGCGGCGGGTCGCTGGTGGAAGATGTGGTCACAACCATGAGTGGCATTTCGGACAGCTCGAAAAAAATCGCTGAAATCACTACCGTCATCAACAGCATCGCCTTCCAGACCAATATTCTGGCGCTGAACGCCGCGGTGGAAGCGGCCCGGGCCGGGGAGCAGGGGCGTGGCTTTGCGGTCGTGGCGGGCGAGGTGCGTAATCTGGCCAGCCGCAGCGCGAATGCGGCAAAAGAGATCGAAGGGCTGATTGCGGATTCCGTTGCCCGCGTGGAGCAGGGGGCGAAGCTGGTGAACGATACCGGCACCACGATGGAAGCGATCCTGCGCGACGTGACGGAGGTGACCGTCATTATGAAGCAGATCGCCACCGCGTCAGAAGAGCAGAGCAAAGGTATTTCTCAGGTCGGCGTTGCCATCACGCAGATGGATGGTGTGACTCAGCAGAACGCCTCGCTGGTGGAGCAGGTTTCCGCCGCCGCCGCCGCACTGGAACGGCAGACTGAAGAACTCCAGCGCTCAGTGCAGAAATTCCGTCTCACCGCGTAACCTTATTGTGTCAGGCCGTCTCTGGCGGCCTGACATTTATCGCTCTGAATAATCTGTGTCACCTGCGACAACTGACCAATTTTCACTTCGCTTGCCCGCTTAAATTTACTTTTGTCGATCAGCAACAACGACTGACTGGCACGGTTTAACAGCAGCGCCTTAAAGCCCGCGTTGTGCTCGGACGGATCCCAAAGGATGCCATGCTCATCAACCCCTTCACACGAGAAGATGAACAGATCGATCTCCAGCCCTTTTAGCTGCGTCACCAGCGCCGGATTAACATAGCAGCGATACTTACGATCAAGCGTCCCGCCGGAGCAGATAAGCGTGATCCGCTCGCGCTTCGCCATCTCGTGGCAGACAGGCAGGCTGTTGGTAAACACGGTGAGGTCGATGTCCGGCAACTGGCGCGCCAGATGAAAGCAGGTTGAGCTGGCGTCGAGGGCGATGGTCATCCCTTCGCTGATCCAGCCCAGCGCGTGTCGGGCAATATCGGCTTTGTCGGCATAATGACTTTTTAACCGTGCGACAAAAGGTTCACCGCTGTCGCGGCTATCCGGATGAATCAGACGCGCGCGTCCGTGCTGGCGCAGGATCTTCCCCTGCTGCTGCAACGCCTTCAGATCGCGGCGGATCGTCTCTTTGCTGACGGCGAGTTTTTCAGCCAGCACATCGGTGGCCAGCCAGTCGCTTTTACCCAGCTGATCAAGGATGGCCTGCTGTCGGGTCTGTTTTAGCGGCGAGTCTGACATACCATGATCCTTGCGCAAGCCGTTCGGAATAAGCAGGAGTATGAATTTTTCAGGCCACTCACCGCAATACCGCGCGAAAAAAAACCAGCGCGCTGGCTGGTTTTCATCGTATTTATCAGTGTGTCGCTTCACCAATCAGCGCACCGGAGCCGGCACCCACCGCTGCTCCTTTCAGCACGCTTTTACCCGTGAGGGCAGCCGCACCCGCGCC
Source organism: Enterobacter cloacae complex sp. IR5418 (assembly GCF_049238105.1). NCBI lineage: Bacteria > Pseudomonadati > Pseudomonadota > Gammaproteobacteria > Enterobacterales > Enterobacteriaceae > Enterobacter > Enterobacter cloacae complex sp. IR5418. Next base: position 15,850 of record NZ_JBMKHS010000043.1, read on the forward strand.
TACCGCAGCGCCCACGGCGCCGCCGGTACGTGCCGCTTTGCCTTTATCGCCGCTTTTGAACATTGCCCCGGTGCCTGCACCGACCACGGCACCGCCAACGGTGGATTTAACATCTTTGCCCGCAATCGCGCCTATTGCCGCGCCAGCGACAGCGCCTGTCGCGGTTTTATCCATCGCCATGCCGGAGGTGGAAACGAAAAGTGCACTGATAAGAAGGGTGGTTTTGAGGTATTTCACAACGGTTCCTTGTAGTCATAGATCAAACATCGCCCAAGTGTGCCAGCGAGTTTACCTTCCTTTTTGGCTAATCATGCTTGCCTGGTCTTCGTCGTGCAGAAGAAGGGCGGCGAACCGCCCGGATGTTTATCAGCCCTGACGCTTATCTTCGGTCTGGGTATCGAAGTCGCTCGCAGAATGGCGTTCATGCAGCTGCTCGTTCAGCTCGCCGTTGGTGCGGTTAACAATGCGTCCGCGTTTAACGGCCGGACGATTCGCCACATCTTTTGCCCAGCGCTGCACGTTGGTGTACTTCCCGGCATCCAGGAACTCGGCGGCGTTATAGACTCTGCCCAGCGCCACGCAGCCAAACCATGGCCAGACCGCCATATCCGCAATGGTATATTCCTCACCCGCTACGTAACGGCCGCGCGCCAGCTGTTTGTCCAGCACGTCGAACAGGCGTTTAGCTTCCATGGTGAAGCGATCGATAGCGTACTCAATTTTTACCGGCGCGTAGTTATAGAAGTGGCCAAAACCACCGCCGAGGAACGGGGCCGCGCCCTGTAACCAGAACAGCCAGTTCAGGGTTTCCGTCCGGCCCGCCGGATCTTTTGGCAGGAAGTGACCAAATTTCTCGGCCAGGTAAAGCAGAATATTGCCGGATTCAAAGACGCGCGTCGGCGGGGTGGTGGAGTGGTCACGCAGCGCCGGGATCTTCGAGTTCGGGTTCACGTCAACAAAACCGCTGGAGAACTGATCGCCCTCACCGATGCGGATTAACCATGCGTCGTATTCCGCGCCCGTCACGCCCAGCGCCAGCAGCTCTTCCAGCATGATGGTAACTTTCTGCCCATTCGGCGTACCCAGAGAGTACAACTGGAGCGGGTGCGCGCCCACAGGTAGCTCTTTCTCGTGCGTAGCGCCCGAGACGGGACGGTTGATATTGGCGAACGCGCCGCCGTTATTCTGTTTCCATTCCCACACTTTCGGTGGCTGATAGGTGTTATCTGACATGTTGGCCTGCCTTTTTGGTGTTGTGTTGAGGCAGTGTAGCAGGAGACAGGGGAACCGTTTAACGATGTGAGCGTAATGGGCAGGGCGGGTGTATGATAACGCCACCTCTGTCAGTTAATTACAACGTGCAGACGACGACAACCCCACAAAAAAATTGCCGCCTGCCTGTTTTAGGTTGGATACATGCGTAAAGGAACGTTAAGCAGTGACGCACCCTTCGGGACGTTATTAGGCTATGCGCCGGGTGGCGTGGCGATTTACTCTTCAAATTACGGCAGTCTCGATCCGCGTCACTACCCGGAAGACGCGGAATTCCGCAGCTATATTGGCAACGAATACATGGGCCATAAATGGCAGTGCGTTGAGTTTGCGCGCCGTTTCCTGTTTCTCAATCACGGGTTTGTCTTTACCGACGTCGGGATGGCGTGGGAGATCTTCTCCCTGCGTTTTTTACGCGAAGTGGTGAACGACAATATTCTGCCGCTACAGGCCTTTGCCAATGGATCAAAACGCGCGCCGCAGGCCGGTGCGCTGCTCATCTGGCAAAAGGGCGGTGAGTTTCATGAGACCGGCCACGTCGCCGTTATCACCCAGTTGCTGGATGACAGAGTGCGCATTGCCGAGCAGAACGTTATTCACTCCCCGCTGCCGATGGGGCAGCAGTGGACGCGCGAGCTGCGTCTGAGCGTGGAGAACGGCTGCTATACCCTTCATGACACTTTCAACGATACCGAGATCCTCGGCTGGATGATCCAGACGGAGGAGACGGAACACAGTATTCCTCAGCCGGAGATCGACGGTGAGCTGCTGAAAATCAGCGGCGCGCGGTTGAAGAACCACCGCCAATTCGACGGAAAATGGCTCAATGAAAACGATGCCCTGCAACAGGCGTACATTCGCGCCAACGGCCACGTTATCAACAACGATCCCTGCCAGTACTTCACCATTACCGAAAGTGCCGAGCAGGAGCTGATCAAAGCCACCAACGAACTGCACCTGATGTATCTCCACGCGACCGATAAAGTGCTGAAAGACGACAACTTGCTCGCGCTTTTCGACATCCCGAAAATCCTCTGGCCGCGTCTGCGTCTCTCCTGGCAGTGGCGTCGTCACCATATGATCACCGGTCGTATGGATTTCTGTATGGATGAACGCGGCATCAAGGTTTACGAGTACAACGCGGATTCCGCCTCCTGCCATACCGAGGGCGGGCTTATTCTTGAAGAGTGGGTGAAAAACGGCTATCGCGGCACCGGCCACAATCCGGCGGAAGGCTTGCTGGAGGAACTGACCGGCGCATGGAAGCACAGCCACGCGCGGCCGTTCGTGCATATCATGCAGGACAACGATATCGAAGAGGATTACCACGCGCTCTTTATTCAGCGCTCGCTGATGCAGGCCGGGTTTGACACTAAAATCCTGCATGGCCTCGGCGCGCTGAGCTGGGATGCCGCCGGGCAACTGATTGATGATGAAGGGCGTCACGTTAACTGCGTATGGAAAACCTGGGCGTGGGAAACGGCGATTGAGCAGATCCGCGAGGTGAGCGAAACCGAGTACGCCGCCGTGCCTATCCGCACCGGTCATCCGCAAGGCGAAGTGCGCCTGATTGACGTCCTGCTGCGCCCGGAAGTGCTGGTCTTCGAACCGCTGTGGACGGTGATCCCCGGTAATAAGGCGATCCTGCCGGTGCTGTGGCAGCTGTTCCCGAACCACCGTTACCTGCTGGATACCGATTTTGAGGTCAACGATCTGCTCAAACGCACCGGTTATGCCGTTAAACCGATCGCCGGACGCTGCGGGAGCAATATCGACCTGATCGGCGCCCAGGAAGAACTGCTGGACCAGTCCAGCGGCAAGTTTGTCGACCGCAAAAATATCTACCAGCAACTGTGGTGCCTGCCGAAGATTGACGGCAGATACATTCAGGTCTGCACTTTTACCGTGGGCGGAAACTATGGCGGAACCTGTCTGCGCGGGGATGACTCGCTGGTGGTGAAGAAAGAGAGCGATATTGAACCGCTGATTGTGGTGAAGGATAAGTAACTTATCCCTGATATAAAAAGCCCCCGCAGGGCATTCTGCGGGGGCTTTTCATTACTGTTCTTCCTCTTCGTGCTGCTCGCTGATCTTCAAATCAATGATCCGGCCAATCTGGTCATGGTAAACCGTCAGCAGGTTGTACTGGCTCATCTCGGACATGATTTGCGGCGTGACGTTAAAACTTTGGGCAAGCTCGTCATGGCGCAACATTTCCGGATGACGCCGCCTCACATGCGCGCGGCGGCGATTGTACTGATACCACAGGATCAGCAGCCAGCCGTTCAACGCGGCAATCAGCAGATAGACCAGCACCGTATTGAAGGATGCGATAATCACGCTCCAGCGGTGATCGCTCTCCTCGGTCAACTGCATCCACAGCCTGGCATACAGAAAAAACAGGAATCCTCCCCAGGCTATCAGCGTTAATACGGCATCGAAAAGACGCGGTGCCAGCCGATGCTCAGTCAAAATTAACGTATTCTCGTTCATTGAATGCTCCCTTTTCCCCGGTCCGGACTGATCCAGCGCGCGCGGGCGCGTTTACGTTTTAGCATCACTTTCGGAAATGCCACGAGGGTGGTAAACAGGCCAATCATCCAGTACACCATCGGGAACCAGATCACCCAGAACAGCGAGCCTGCCACTTTCCGCTCGTAGCGCCGCTCGATATACAAACTGACGAGGAATTGCAGCAGGCACATCACGCCCAGCAGCAGCCCGGTAAACGCTGGCGGAAACAGGTTCGCAACGGCCAGATTCGCGGGAAGAGAGATAATATGGCTGAGAATGAACAACACCACGGTCGTCCCGTAAGCAAACGCCCACAGCGTTGATAGCGCGTACTCAAGAAACAGGGGCCACATGCGATGATGCTCCCAGCGGGCCATCTTACGCAGGTTAACCAGAAACACCTCTGCACCCCCTGTGCCCAGCGCAGACGCTGTTTCCACAGCCCCTTTAGCGTCTCCGGCATCAGGATCCAGCACAGCGCCCGCGGCTCAAAAAAGATATCCCAGTGGCGTAGCTGAAGCTTCCAGCTAATGTCGATGTCCTCTGTGATCATGTCCGGACTCCAGTACCCGACATCCGCCAGCGCCTGACGGCGAAAGGCGGCGATGACGCCGGAGACGGTAAAGACCCGGCCATAGATCCGCTGCGTTCGCTTGATAAGCCCAATAATGGAAGAAAACTCGCCCACCTGAATGCGGCCAATCAGCGTTGAGCGCGTGCGAATACGCGGATTTCCGGTGACGGCCCCAACGTGGGGATACTGAATCAGCGGTGCCACCAGATACGCCGCGGTATCACGGTCGAGCAGGGCGTCGCCGTCAATGCAGACCAGCAGATCGCCCCGGGCCGCCGCCGCACCCGCCTTGAGCGCCACGGCTTTCCCCTGGTTCTCCGCGAGGTTAATCACCCGCAGGCGCGGCTGCTCCTGCGCCAGCTGGTGCAGTACCTCCGCCGTGTTATCCGAAGAACCGTCGTTGATGGCGATAACTTCTACATTCCAGTATCGCTGATCCAGCGCGGCGCTAATGGTCTCCCGTGCGTTTCGTTCCTCATTGAAGCAGGGAATCAGAATCGAGATTAACGGCTCACCGGCTAAGGTGGGGGCGGGGGTTGCGTCATCCCACGACCAGTGCCGTTCAAGCTGAAACCAGAAATAGAGGCCGCCGGTTATCCAGAGCACGGACATAAACAGCGGCCAGAAAAAGACAAAGTCCAGAATCAGTTCGCCGGTAAACAGCGCGGCTACGCCTAACGGCAACCCGAATACCAGACACAAAATTGAGAAGGCGAGAATGCGGTCAGTCATTTTCAGGATACCAGTACGAAGAAAATTCAGGCCTGATACGCGACATATCAGGTTGGTTATTGATGAAGTCGTCGGGGTAATAACCGTAATTTTTGATGCCGTTCAGCTGGAGCACCTGCATCCACTCCACCAGACGTTCATCGGCTACGGCACGCTGCGGTTTCTGCGCCCAGTCCCTGGCCTGAAGCTCAAAAATCGTTTTATTCAGCGCGCCGGGGCGTGCGGCGACGGCTTTGACTAAACGCGTCAGCCAGGCATTGCTCTCTTCTGCCGGGACGGACTCCATCAGCGGCATTGCCATCGGCACCGTCCAGTCGTAGGCCGACAGAAAATCATCCAGATTTTGTGCAAACCACGCCTCGCTTTCCGGCTGGAGAATGGGCAACGCGAACATATTCCGCGCGGTTTTGATCTGCGGACCACGGATGTTTTTCACAGCCTGGCTCAGGGTGTGGGTAAAGCCGATAAGCAGCTGGCTCTTCTGTCGGGTCGTGTCCTGTCCGGCATCGTCAACGTCCGTCAGCACCGCGTCGTCATGAAATAAGATCCCATTGAAGCTGGCATAGCGGGCCAGATCTTCATAGATTTCCGTCACCTGCTGGCGAACCTGCGGATCCCATGGAGAGAGCCTGATATAGGGCTCGGCGGCCACGGTCAACTCTCCTGTTTGACGATCCCGGCGCTGCACACGCGGCAGGGAAGGATCGAGATCGAACGAGAGGACCGGCATCCACGCGAAGACTTTCACTCCCGCGCGGGTTTGTAGCTGCCAGGCGACAAAATTAAAGAGATCGGCCCGGACCGGCAGCCAACGGTTGGGGAAATAGAGCGCGCCGATCCTGCCGTCGCCCCGTGGATCCGAAAACGCCTGGAGAAACACATGGCTGATTTTCATGTCGTAGACCCGTTGCACGAGTTTGTTGATGTTTTTCGTCTGCTGGGCCGGATCGGGATCGTAGACGTAATCAAGATCAACATGCATAACGCGCACCGGATCAAACTCCTGAACGCGGGTAACCGTGTTGGCAAAGGCTTTTATCGATGGATTCCCGGCAATCAGCAGGCGCGGGATATTGCCGAGGTCGCGCACGTTTCCCAGCCCGTCTTCCAGGGTAAAGGCCAGCTGATAGCCCTGTTTTTGGGCGATAGCGAGCGACGTTCCGTTGGCAGCCCCATAGGGCCACACCCAGGCACGCGGCGCTTTTCCCGTCACCCGGGTGATTTTATCGGTGACTTTCCGTACGTCTGCGGCGATCCGTTGGTTGAACTGTTCATCGGTTTCGTAATGCCCCGTCGCCTTATCGAAAAAACGGTTGGCAATGGCGGGTTCACGGCTTCCCTGCGGGTTAGCCGGTATGCCGTAATGCGAGGCCCAGGTATGCGAGCCAATCTCAACCAGCGGGGACTGGCTGAGTTCGCGCACCATATCCCAGGTGGCAAAGCGATTGCGGGGGGTCATCAGACCGCCGAAGTTAACGTTTTGATTTGCTGGCGTATCCACCCAACTGCCCACCGGCGCCCACAGCGCAGGAACGTTCCAGGCCTGAAGCAGGGGCCAGACGCGGGTGTAAAAGCTGCTGTAGCCATCATCAAAGCTGAGCAAAACGGCTTTCGGCGGCAGCGCTTTTTTCCCTTTATGCGCATCCAGAATGTCCTGCACGCTGATGGCGTGATAACCGTTGTGCAAAAGCCAGCTTATCTGCTCGTTTAACGCGCTGGTGCGAACGGAGAGGTAGCGCTGATCGGCGGCATCATCTTCGACGTCGTGGTAGGCCAGGACCAGAAACTGGTTTTCCGGCCAGGGTTTGCTGGCCTCCAGCTGCGGCCTCTCTTTGGGGGCCATAAACGAGAGCGGCTGCGCGCAGAGGCTCGCGCTGAGGCAGAGCCAGCCGATGACGATCAGGCTTACAGAAAAACGTGTGTTCAGCATATTCATCCTTAAAAGCGTAAAGTCGCATCTAACGTGACGGAGATATTGCTCTCCCGTTTGCCGTCGTAAGGGCGCTTATCCCAGTTCAGCATCACGCCAGTATCGACAACGTTGTTCCACTGGAGGCGTTGCCCGTAACCCATCAGGGTGATGACACCCGTGGACTGATTTTTCTGCCAGTAGCTGCCGCCGCCTGCCACGAACTGCTGGCTCCAGCGGGTATCGTAGTGGCGGTACATCTCATGATCGGCGGACAGGGCAGCCGTCACGGACAGATCCCGGGTCGGGTTGTAATAGAGCGTATCCCGCAGGCTGTTTTTACTGGCGGCGATCCCCGGTTCGAGATCCAGCGTCAGGGTCGGGGTCTGCCAGAGACGCTCTTTCCCCGTAAGGGTGTATTCCTGACGGCGGTTATGGTCTGAGAAGCGGCTGACGGCGGCGTTAAACTGATATTCACGTCGTTCGTTTTGATACCAGCGCACCCCACCTTCACCCCGGTTGGCGCTAATCCCATTGCGTAGTGCGCGTAAGGGCGTGGTGCGGGACAAGCGTTCGAGGCTGCCGCTGACCTGCCAGTTATCATTCAGGCTGTAAGTCGTTGAGAGTCGTGCTCCCGGCCTGTTTGTACCGTGATAGCGGTTGCTGGAGAGTTCGGCTTCTAGCGTGAGGTCACGGGGCCGCCACTCAACCCCGCCTGACAGGTGACGGCTGGTGCCTTTACCTTCGTCGAAACGCCCCTGCGCAAAGCGGGTGCCTGCAAATAATCGCCAGTTATCCGCGACGGGCGGGCCGTAGAGCGTGGCCTCCCAGGTGAAATCGTGTGAACCGCTGACTGGGTTATCGGAGTGCAATCCCTTGCCCGCGTTGAGGCGCAGTTCGGACATATGATGGACGTTTCTGATCCTGTCCAGGCGCTGGACGCTGCGATCGACCGGGGCGCGAGCGAGCACATCATCGGTAAGTAAATCCATCTCCCGCCACGCCTGTAAATCCATCGCGACGTAAGCCTGCTGCTGCTCAAGTTCTGTACTGGAGGGTTCCAGCGCCTCCGCCATTTTCAGTTTTTTTTCAGCCGCGCGCGGCAGTCCCCTGGCCTGAAGCAGGGTGGCATAGTCGATCTGTAATCCCTGATTGCCCGGCGCCGTTGACGCCAGACGATACGACAGCTCTTCGGCTTCCGGCAGGGCGTTGGTCGCCAGCAAATAGTTAAGTTTGAGGGTCTGCCCGGTGAGCCACCGATCGTTCGGCTGAGGGGTTGGAGATCCGAAATCGTAGCGGATCCAGGGAACGCTGCGGGTCTCGCGCTCAACATACTTGCGGGCAGACTGATACTGCCCCGTATCCAGCCAGGCATAGAAAAGCGCATGCTCCTCGTCCTGCGGATCGGCGGCGTATTGCGGATAACGTTGCACAAGCGAGAAGGCGGCGGCGGTGTTTTTCTCCTGCAAACAGGCGGAGATCACCCAGCCGATGGCCCAGTCCGGCACCGGATGCTGTGCGGCCGTCAGCGCCTGATATTCACTAATGACCTGTCGGTAATCACCATGCGCATACAGCGCACCAAGCCTGTCGATACGGGCAAGGATGACGTCTTCAGCCGCCTGCGGTTCGTTTTGCCAGCGGGAAAGCAGGGCGTGATAGCGATCTAATGCGTTTTGTGCCAGCCGCAGGCGTGCTTACCCGGTTATCCGTTAACGCCTCGATCGTCTCGCGAAGAAGGTCATTATTCCCTGGTGCGGCGTTCAGTGCGCGCATGTCCGCCAGCAGCCGATCCGCGTTTTTTCCCTGGCGCATCCAGACATAGGAGAGCGCCTCAAGGTGCGCGGGAGAAGGATCGGCTTTAACCAGTTGCCGGGCTTCCGAAAGCGCGAGGCGATCTCTGCGGGCATCGGCCAGGGTTTTAACATAGCCGATGCGGTAATCGTCGTTATCCGGCGCAAGGCTTTGCGCCTCTTTCCACAGCGATAAGGCGGATGACCAGGCTTTTTGGTTTCTTCTGGACTGCGCGACAGCAGCAATGGCGCGAGCGGGCAGTGGCATATAAATACCATAACGCTGCCAGACCCGAATAACCTCGTCATCGCGTCCTGCCCAGGAGGCTACCTGTAACCAGTCCGCAACCTGTTCGGGCGTTAAAGCATGCTGTTGCTCATAGCGCTGTAGATAATCAAGAAACAGCGCGTAATTACCGTTACGTGCCTGTTGAATGGCTTTGTTGAATAAATCAGATTTCGGGTAAGTCTCCCCCGTAGCGGGTTGTGTT
>NZ_JBMKHS010000044.1:0-24565 GCF_049238105.1 Enterobacter cloacae complex sp. IR5418
ACTACGGAAAGCTGAATATGGCGTTCTGAGCCTTCCCACCATGATCGGGGAAGACCCATGCATATACAGTATAAAGAATCAGTTTTATTCTTCAACACACTGTTTATTATGTTGTAACTACTCCCTACCTTCAGGTTCATGGTTCATTTTGTTAACGGTCTGTTGCTTCACAGCTTTGCTGATAGTCGCCCGGCTACAACCCAGCACTTTTTGAATCTGGCTCCAGGAGCTGCCGCTCGCAATCAGCCTGTTTATGGCGTCATAGCGAGACTGATTAACCTGGCGGCCTTTATACTTCCCTTCCCTTTTCGCCCTGGCGATCCCCTGCTGCTGCCGTTCCCGGCGCTGTTCATAGTCTCGCCTGGCGACGGCGGCCAGCATATCCAGCAACATATCGTTTATGGCCGAAAACATTCGGCTGTCAAAATCATTGTGACCCGATGCGAGCCAGGTTGTCGGAACGTTGACGGCCACAACCCGGATATCTTTCTGCCGGATCATTTTCTTCAGTGTGTTCCAGTCCTCCCCTACCAGGCGTGAAAGCCTGTCCACATCCTCTACCAGCAAGATATCGTTTTGCTGACAATCTTTCAGGAGCCGGAACAACTCAGGGCGTTCAAGCTTAGAACCTGATTCATTTTCAATGTAGTAGTTACAGATGCTCAGGCCGCGCTCGATGGCGAAGGTATTTATCGTGTCCAGGGCGCGTGTTGCATCCTGTTCAGTCGTGGATGCGCGTAAGTAAGCTCTGACAAAGCCTTTCGGTACTGTTTGAGTCATTATAGGGAACCAGTTCATTTTGAGTTAACCAGACACACCCATACAGTACCCATTTCAGTTGGTTCAGGGAAGGCACACTCAAAAAGAACCAGCAAACAGACCCCAGCCCTATAGTGACAACGTCACACTAAAAATTTACAACATAAAGATGATGTAAAGACACACCAAGATTTACACCATAAAGCGCACATAAAGACACAGCAACATTTACCATGTAAAGACACCATAAAGATAAATATATCTTTATTTGTGCTTTACATGGTAAAGCCATTGCATTATAAAGACACTGTAAAGACAAAAGTATCTTTACGAAAAACACACCATGTAAAGACATTCATATCTTTACATGAGCTTTACAACATAAAGAGAGGGATTCTGAAATGGGTAAAATCTTGCTTGTCGTATCAGATAAAGGTGGGGTAGGCAAAAGCACCTACGTGGCTAACACAGGCTCAATGCTGGTCAACAAAGGTAAGTCGGTAATTATCCTGAAGACAGATAAAAACCACGATCTGTTGAGCTGGAACGAAAAGCGGACAGATAACGGCTTACTCACTATCCCGGTTCACGCAGCTTACGGAAACGTCAGCAACGAAATTAAGCGCCTTAGTAAGCTGTGTGAAGTTCTCATTGTCGATTGCCCCGGCCACGACAGCCAGGAGTTCCGTAGCGCCCTGACAGTATCAGATATCGTGGTGACACTGGTTAAGCCGTCCTCTGATTTCGAAAGCGAAACACTGACCAGTGTTACAGAGAAAATCCGCACCGCTCAGAAAGCTAACGCAGCTCTGGAACCGTGGGTGCTGTTCACCAGAATCAACTCAGCGAAACCCCGCCACAGAAAAGCGGCCATTGATCTGGATAAATTACTGCGTTCGGACAACATCTGGATTCAACCTCTGAAAACCCGGATATCCGAGCTGGATGTGTATGAAAGCGCCTGTAATGAAGGGGCAGGGGTACATGACGTTAGCCGGGCATCGAGCCTTTCAACAGCGAAAGCACAGATTGAACTTGTGGCACAGGAAATTGGCATTTTATAGAAATATCAACAATATTCATCGAAATCTTTACATTGTAAATACACCATAAAGATACTATGATATTTACAATTAATGCATACCGTACAAGGGGAAATTTTCATGGCTTTAAAACTAAACCGCCCGAACATCGATGAATCTCAGCAACCAGCAACAAACGCAGAAACCGCGCGTTTTATCTCCGGCGCTACCAGAGCGCCTGTAGCGGGTAAACCAAAGTTGATGAACTTCAGACTGCCAGCGTACTTTGAGGAGATCCTGGAAGCGGAGGCGCAGAGAACAGGCCAGAGCAAGACAACCGTTCTAAAGGCAGCGCTGGCCGCATTCGATAACCTGGACGAGAACCTGAAAAACCACTGGCTGCTTGAATCTGCAAAATTAGGGTAGCGTTATGGCTAAGAAAAAGAGATATGTTGTGATGGTTAGAGATAAACCAAATACAGCGGCAATCAGCGATTATTAGCCTGGTTAGTATGGTTCGCTAACAGGCATAATAAGGCCGTTGCCTATGACTGCGGAGAATGGATTGTCGAACCATCACATTGGTTAAGAATTGGAAATCCAAAATAGAAAGAAACCTAAGGAAAGAAAAATGTTCATATTCAGATATATTAAAACTCTTATTAATATCTACTTGTTATACATCCAACCGATATTGGGGATGTTCCTTATAGGTATAGGCTTATGGGGGTTCTATGCACCTGATGAGGGAACTTGTACTAATCTCAATATTGAGTTATGCGCTGTATCAGCTATTGATGTTCTGAAGCCTGCTATTTTTGTATTTTTAGGCATTATTACCGTTGCCGGATGGTACTTTACCGAACTTCAGCCGAAGCTAAGGGGGGAGGGCAAGTATATGAAGGTAAAAACAGGTGTAAAACCGGAAGATTTCGTTAAGTAAAAACCGAGCCTAAAGACGTTAACCGTGGGGGATTTATGAATAAATCATGGCTTGAACAACAGGTGCAAAATGAAAAATTAAAAAAAGTACAGGAAGAGAAAAAAGATGGCACTATCCAAAAAGGATTGTACAGGGTTCGTATAAAAGACAAATACAGGTGGGATTTGTGGGAAAATGATTTCAGAGTTGTTATTGCTTATTCGAAAGATGATGCAGAGCTAAAATTTACAGAAATGACAGGTTTTAATGAGCATTACTATATAGAAAGCATTGAAAAAATAGTGCTTTCAGATATAGAAAAAATCTTACTGGAAAACTGAAAAGATAGTTATCCAGAGGTTTAGTTAAATAATGGCGTCAGTTTTTCAACCAGTAGCAGATCGCTTAAACCGTCTAAAGAAACAACTTCTATACCAGAATCAACAAGTGAATCAACTCCACATACTTCACCGAAGCCGATAACCATAATCGGCTTTCGGTCTATCAAATCAAAAATCACCAAAGGCAATATTACACTGTTAATCGCTTCAAACTCCTGAAAAAACATTTCAGAGCCGTATTCGCTGGCAGGAAAAAGAATCTCACTTAATCTCAAACCATAAAAAATATGGTAGTGTTCTTTAAGGTTATCCTTTAAAATATTAACAGCCTTAGAATATTTTTCGTTAATAAACTCTTTAACCTGATATTTCATAACTCTCTCCAACAAGAACCGACTGTAGGTCACCGGGCAAACGTTGCGGAATGGCGTCAGAGACGTCATTTTGCGGCGTTTGCCCTATCCTGCATCGCAGTGAAAAGAACTCGCCTCGTGCGCTATGATTAACCGATGATAAAAGGCTGAAAGAAGCACTGCAAGCCGACTGGATAACATTGTTGCTTCACGGCTGATCATCATTGGTTGCCTCAGTGCTAGTGTGCTTTGCATCAGGAACCAGAAGACGATACCACGGCATTTTTTTGTTAAGCAGCTCCATCAGGGGAGTGGCAAACAAACTCAATCCCCACAGCGTTACGATTACTGGAATCGTGAAATTTTGCGGCGTCCAGAACTGGCGCTCAAGGTGGAACCATGTAACAACACAGAGCATTCCACCAATCCAGAAAATAGCTTTACTGAAAGCCCCCAGGACTGCCAGAGAAATAACAGAGACTAAATGCAGTGCGCCAGCCGTAGCAAGACGTAGATAAAACCAGAACCATTTAGCGTGCCGGATAACCGGGTTACCGTTCGTTTCTCGCAATCGTTTTTTACGTTCCCGGATGATTTCTTTTTTCAGCTTACTTCGTTCGGCTCCCTGCGGAAACTCATATATTTTAGCCATGTTTTGCCTCACTTATTCTTTTTTGGTGGAACGACTTTGTCAAACTCCTCTAAAAATGCCATATCATCTTCCGAAAAGGATGAGGATTTTTCATTTATACTAAACTCAAATCTAAGCATGTGAGCCATTCTCCCTTTTTTCCCAACAACAGAGAAAGATAACTGATTTATTTCCGTTTTCTCAATTATCTCATTAATGCTTTTATTGATAACATCACGAACAAAAAATGAGTATTTAGGATACTTATATTTCTTCTCCCCTTCCTCAATAGTATAAAGTCCCATTTCCTCTTTTAAATCATCCACGGATATATCAAAAGATTTTTTTGAACTATTCTGACTGTAATATTTCCTAATGACTTGATAAAGGTTTGTTGAGTTTACACTGTTCAACAACACAACTGATTTCAATACCTGAGTGGTATATCTATTTTCAGAACCAATCAACTTAGAAAAATATCGCTTAGCTGTATTTGTGAATTTTATCCGTACAGTTGCAAGATGATCGTAATAGGCACAGAATTCTGTTAAGTTTAAATCCAAGCGATCAGGTATTTTATTCTTAGATGATAGTATCCCAAGTTCATCAGCCAAATTTTTTAAATCATCTCTGTTTAAAACTAACGTAGTTGAAGAAAGAACTTTAGCTCCCTCTTTCAGAGCTGCATAAGAGGCATATTTATCTAAAGAAGTAGCTTTTGAAAAAAAGTCAGCATCAACCTCCAAAATATCATCATCTAACATTTCCTTTGTATCAATCTGGCAAAGAGCCAGAAAAAGCACTCTTTTTGCTGAAAGGGAAAGGGATGCAAGAGTTACCCCAACTTCATTTCTATGTCTAACTTTCGTTAATCCCGTTACTGTCTTCACGATAAGCCTCATATAACCTTTCCTATGTAGGCAAATCATAACCCCACAAAGGTTGTAATTCAAGACAACAATACAACCTTTAATTAAAAAACCTCTCACCTTTAGATATGAAGATCTGAGGATCTTCATATCTAAAGATAGCAACAACCGCATGTTTCACTTGATGTTCAGTCAAACTGTGGAAACCGTTAAAAATCTTCTCACCTTACGTGAAAAATCCTCTCATCTTTAGTGAAAAATCTAACTACCTTAACTTAAAAATCTTCTCACCTTACGTGAAAAATCCTCTCACCTTACGTGAAAAATCCTCTCACCTTTAGCAATTTTTTTCCATAATTTTCAGGTAATTGAAGCGAGCTAAGTTTTTAAGTTTTTAAGATCAAGAAGAAAATATAAGGCTTTTAATGCACAGCGTCTGTGGATAACTCAGCATAAATCCAGAGGATAGATCCGTCTGGCCTCCCTGAGCACTGCACCACCAAAAATTGAGCAAATATTAACCTTAGCGCGTAAGTGCTCTATTGAAACCCCGTGGAAATTCCGCTTCCTCGCTCACTCGCGGGCTTCGCCCTGTCGTTCGGCTGCGGCGAGCGGTGTAATCTCTCTAAAAGATCCAGACGGGATCCTTTTCCGATCCAATTCTTAAATGCTCTCAAAAGCCCTCAGAGGCGTTTTAACCGCTTTAACCCGGTCATGGTTCAACGGAGCGGGTAAAATGCGCTTAGAACGTCATACAGCTCGTTTTTAACCTGATCCCTAATCAGGGGGTATAACAGAGGCGGCCAAAAAATCCGGCCTTGCTCGTCAGAGTATCTACCGCGCATTATCCCCGAACGGAAACCCGACCATCACAACACTTGCACAGCTTGCAGCAGTAGCCGGGTTACAGTTCACTCTCAGTAAGCCCAACCACTAACCTTTCAGACAAGCCCCTCATACCGGGGGGATTATTTCTTATGCCAGCAAAATTTCACGACCGGCGAGGATGGCCAAGTGTTTTTTGCTGGCAATTTTCGTGCAGCAGCTGGCGCCCGGATTCATTTTTTGCTGTCAGGCATCAATCGGTTTCAGCAACCCGCCCCGTAATTCGCTGCTAACGCATCTCATAACGCGCAGATACAGCGCCCCGCGCCAGTGTTTCACACTGACCCGGCGTACCGTTCGCAAGCTCACGCGCTAACTGCGACAGGCTAAACATCGTCTGATAGTCAGAAATTGGCCTGGCAGGGGTGAGGGGGGTTATCGCTCTCATTCGGGCTTGTTGGTTCGCCAGTCCTGGCGAACGTCTCCGGCGCGATGTTACGACAGCGCATTATGTAACTACAGTTCGCGCCTCTTTCGGAAATCCCTTCATGCGCGGTAAAGCAATATACATCTTTATGTAATCTTTACAATGTAAAGCATTAAAAATGATTCCATAACCATCATTTGATGGTATAATGAATTTGTTGGTTGGGAATGGTTCCCTGCCAGATTCCAGAAGCCCACACGGGCGGGAGCGAAAAATGAATATTCAGGAAGCATTAAACGTTTTTGGTTTATCCGGTGATCTGACTGAAAAGGACATCAAGGCGGCATACAAAAAAGCGGCTTTAAAATATCATCCAGACCGCAATCCATTGGGTGCCGAGCTGATGAAAGCAGTAAATGCTGCGTTTGATTTTCTCATGGCTAACATTGATAAAATCAATCAGTTTCAAAGCACTGATGAAAACGCACGTTACAACTACGGTGAAGATCTGGAAAAAGTTCTGAATACGCTTTCCGGCCTTACAGGGATTGTCTATGAAGTTATTGGTAATTGGGTCTGGATTAGCGGAGAAACTAAAGAACACAAAGACATTTTAAAGGAAATGGGCTGTAAGTGGGCATCTAAGAAAAAACAATGGTTTTACCGTCCTGAAGAACACAAAAGCCGCTGGAACCGTAAAGAACACAGCATTGAAGAAATTCGTGAAATGTATGGTACAGCGGGTAAACGTAAGGCGTCAGGCTGGACACGTGTAGAAGCAAGCGCATAACCGGAATGGGGGCGAAAGCCCCCTAGAACATGGCAAAGATTGATTCGGAGACACGTTGATGAAAAACAAGACCATAACGGAAGCGGAGCTGATAAACATTTTTGAAAGTTACGGAGCCTACATTTGCCCGGATGAGATCGAAGTTACAGCCAAAGAATGCAATGAAAATGGTTCAGTCTTGCACCGTGGCTTAAACGCAGAAGGATGGGCGCATCTTTTTGCGAAGGAAGAAGCATATCAGCAGGAATGCGAAGCCCAGGAAGCTGCAAGTGATGATGGACACTTTGATGAATAGTCTTAAAACTGCCGTAATTCGATTTACGGCTTTTTTATTGAGTTCAAAAGGCTGAATCGATGAAAGAACAGAAAAATTTCTTTGAACGGTATAAACCGGTGTTTGAAATCGTTTGTCGAATCCTGGGGAACGGCTGGCGTGTAAATCTGCTCGATGATTGCCAGTACAGGATTAAGCTAACCTCACCTGATTTTAAAAATTACTCTATACATATTCGAATGGAGAAAGGAAGGTTAGTTATCATTGGAAGCGTAGATAGTCGCAGCTGGAGAAGTCCTTACCATACTTGCACAGTATCGCCAGAGCGTAACCCTGTAGAAATCGCCGCCGATATTGAAAAGAAAATCCTGTCGGATGCTTTAGATAATGTAGATATGGCGCGAGAGTATGAACAACAGTTACAGCAAAAACGCGAGAAAAAACTGATCCTGAAAGGAATGCTATCTCGTTTAGTGCATCTTGAAAGCTGGCATGGGACATTGACCGGGTTTAAAGTTGAGAATGGGTTAGATGGTAACGTATCAGAACGGGGCGACGGATATGAAATGGTAATTCGTGGCCTGAGTGTAGATCAGCTCATAAAGGTAGCGGGGTTTATTAAACAGCTATGAGGCAAAAAATGAATGAAGTCCTGAGCGACAGGAAAAACAAAGGTAATGTAACATACAGGATTGTTGTGTCTGAAGATGCAACACGTTTGTTTATTGAACTTGAAAAACTGATGAAGGTACGCTCTAAAGAAGCGGATAAAAAAACAACTAAAAAGATTGTTTTCCAAAAATCATTTTATTACGAAGAATTCTCGAACGTTAAAGATGAAATTGATGATCCAATTTTATTGAAATTCTATACAGATACTATTGTGAAGGTACAAAATCATGAGTTTTAAGCCAACACCTGAAGAGGTGAAACAAGCACGTATTAAAGCTGGCTTTACGCAGCAGGAAGCCGCTGAACGGTTTGGTTTTACGTTATCAGCCTGGCAAGCCAAAGAAACATCCGGTAAAACGTCTCGTGGTTTAGCCGCTGGTACGTATGAATTACTTTTGCTCCTGGCTGATGAACATCCAGATTACCAGCTCGTTAAGAGAGAAAAAAATCAGGATAAAGTGACTAAATAAATTGCATTACCATCATATGATGGTATAATTTATTTGTAGGTCGGGAATAGTTCCTTACCATGATCCAGTAGCCCAAACGGGCGGGAGACTAAAATGAACACGTATGTTATCACTTTCCAGGCTTTAAACACTAAGAAAGAAAAAATCACCTGCTCTGCTTTTGTCCATTCAGAAACTCTCTTCCTTGCCGTTCATTCTTTCGAAGATAAAAATCGCGGTCGTGGTTATGTTATCACGTCTGTTAGTGAATTGTTGTCCGAGGAACTGACGGCGAAAAATTCCCTCAAGAAAAATATTAACTTTTGGTTTAATGAGTGTGGTTTAAGTAAATCTGAGGTTATAAACGAAGTAATTAACTGGAAGAATTTCGCATATACCCTTAAAGAACTGGAGGAAGCCAAAAATGAAGCGATAAGAGAACTGCGGAGTTAATCAATTAGGGGTGGTATCAGGTTGTGGAGGCAACCTGATACCGTGACACTCAATTCCCTCGCGAGGAATATAAAATGTCGGAACGCATGTTATCAGCAATACAGACTGTTGAAAAGGGTGGGCGTCCGGTTTTTCCCTTGATGCCATTCTCTGCTTTTCCTGAGTACATGGCATTACTCAGAAAAGCCCTGGAAAAGAAAGAAACAAAAGCACTGATAGAAAAACAGGAGGTGCTATGAAAAAACAGGAGTTTTTAGATTTTATCAGTGCAGAACAGAGGCGGGGAGCTGTCCGGTTTTCGCTGGGATTTAACAGCAAAGGGGAAATTGTATTGCACTGGACTAACGAGGCCGGGTTAAGAGTCTGGAGTATACTAAGCGGTAACAGGGGAAAAAGTCCCAGCCGGGCAAACCGGGAAAGAATGAGTAACCTCCGCCGCTGGCTCCATGATGCCCGGCAGGGCATGGAAGGCGACACACCAGAGGCAGAATAAAATTCCCGTTCCTGAATCGCCGAAGCCCTCCCGTTTACGGGAGGTGCTTTTTTTGTATATTCCGTAAAACAGCGCTCGCGCCCCCTGCCAGGCCATTCGCGTAGCGAATTTATTTCCGCCCAAGTTAGCCGCGAATCCGTTGTCTCCGGTCGCAGACGCACCAGATCACAGCCACGATAGCCTTTCATTTTTTGCATTTCGATGGACGCTGAAGCACAATTTATGTGTGGAGGTAGTTCACTGCGATGCAGGATAGGGCAAACGCCGCAAAATGACGTCTCTGACGCCATTCCGCAACGTTTGCCCGGTGACCTACAGTCGGTTCTTGTTGGAGAGTTTTATGAAAAAAGTTCAATTCAGGATTGAAGAAAGCCAACATGATGATCTACTTGATTGTCTTAAAACACTTTATCCAGATGAACCGGGTTTAACCGTGGCAAAAGGAATGAAGCTGCTTGCCAATGCTTTACTGAAAAGCAAGGTTAAAAATGAAGATGTTAATGTGTCAAAAGACAATGATGATTTTATCAAAACCACAATGTATTTGACAGGGAAACAAAGAACTTTAATAGAGAAAGCGGCTCATCGTCATGGCTGGAATTTATCCAGAGAATGTCGTTATCGAATCCAGACGACACTTGAAAATGAACTTGATTTTTTCGATCAGGAACTTCTGGTGATGAATCGTTGCCGTAATGCAATAGATAAAATAGGGCGAAACTTTCATTATATTATCGTTAATGATAATGCCAGAGTACTTGATAAAGATGGGTTCTATCAGGACGCTGAGCGGTTGAGTTCAGAGATAATGAGTCTCAAAAGTGAGTTTGAAAACTACATTATGTTATGCAAAGGGCGAACTGTTTCTAACAAGGTTGAGGTGTAATCATGGGCGTTTATGTTGACAAGGAATTCAGGGTTAAGCGTAAGTCCTCTGAAGCTGGCCGCAAGTCTGCTTTCGCCCATAAAGTTAAAAATGGTGGTAAAAACTATCAACGCAACGTTCAGGAACGTATCAACCGCAAGGGTGCCAGTAAGGAGGTTGTTGTCAAAATCTCAGGAGGTGCGATTACCCGGCAGGGAGTTCGAAACAGTATTGACTATATGAGCCGGGAGTCAGAGCTGCCAGTGATGAGTGAAAGCGGTCAGGTATGGAAAGGTGATGAGATTCAGGAGGCTAAAGAGCACATGATAGATCGTGCTAATGACCCTCAAAATGTTTTCGATGATAAAGGTAAGGAAAATAAAAAAGTAACCCAAAATATTGTGTTTTCACCGCCTGTATCAGCAAAGGTAAAACCTGAAGATCTGCTTGAGTCTGTCAGGAAAACGATGAACAAGAAGTACCCAAATCATCGTTTTGTGCTTGGCTATCATAACGACAAAAAAGAACATCCACACGTGCATGTCGTTTTTCGTATTCGTGATAATGACGGTAAACGAGCTGATATCAGGAAAAAAGATTTACGGGAAATTCGTACAGGTTTTTGTGAAGAGCTGAAGATGAAGGGCTATGACGTTAAAGCCACTCATAAGCAGCAGCATGGACTTAACCAGTCTATTAAAGATGCGCACAAAACAGCGCCAAAACGACAGAAGGGCGTTTATGAGGTTGTTGATGTTGGCTACGACCATTATCAGAACGATAAAACCAAACCAAAGCAGCATTTCATAAAGCTTAAGACACTGAACAAGGGCGTGGAGAAAACATATTGGGGGGCTGATTTTGGTGAGTTAACCACTCGCGAGAACGTTAAGAAAGGTGATCTTGTTAAGCTGAAGAAGTTAGGACAAAAGGAGGTGAAAATCCCTGCACTTGATAAGAACGGTGTACAGCATGGCTGGAAGACTGCACACAGGAATGAGTGGCAGCTAGAGAACCTGGGGGTTAAGGGCATAGACAGAATCTCTTCATCCAGTAAAGAGCTGGTGCTGAACAGCGCGGAGATGATTAAGAAACAGCAACTCCAGATGAGAAATTTCTCGCAAATAAAACAGTCGATGATTCAAAGCGAACAGAAAGTGAAAATCGGAATTCGTTTAGGATAATTCATACTCTCCGGTAACTTATTGATTAAGATCGATTTATTTATCTTGTTAGCAGAGTTTTTGTAAAAAGTAACTAGCGGTAAAAAATTTAGTTAACTTGACTATAAAATAAGCGCATGGTGATCAATCGATCTGCTTTTTTGTTATCAAATAGCATATGTATCTAGATATAAATAAAATACAAGCACAAACAAAATGAAATGTGTCGTAAATGCGATCTAAAGATCTGCTTGTGTGGTTGAACGCAGCACATGTAGCTGATAAAGTTTTTATGAGATGTAAATTTGTCCTTTTGTTTTTTTTCTCTGATTCGGGGTCATCCGAGTCGAGAGAGCGCCTGAAAGGAAAAACTATGGAATGGTATGTTTTGCAATTCACCACTACGAGATTTGCAGCAGTTTTTGCTCATCTCGAACGCCTGAACTTCTCTTACTTCTGTCCTATGGAGACTGAAAGGTATCGTCGCCCGGATAAGATAATTTCATATCGAGAAAGACGTTTGCCGCTTTTTCCCGGTTATCTTTTTATCCAGGCAGATTTTGAAGAGGTTCATTCCACTACAATAACTGCTATCCCTTACGTACAACGCTTTATCTCATTTGGCGGTGAGCCTTTACCTGTACCAGAAGATGTGATGGCGGAGCTTTTGTACAGACAATCACATACAACAGCTCAGGCAAATCTTTTAAGGAAATCAATTCCACACGATTTTGCTGAAATTCTACTCATGGATAATCCGCAGCAAAGAAGTATGGCTTTCATCCACTACATCACAGAGAGAAGCTTAACCCACAAAATGAAACGGAAGAAAAATGACTGCTACCCGAAAAAAAACCGCAACGAGACGCAAGCCCCAACGTAATACACTCTACCTGCCCTCAGCTTCTCGTGAGGAACTGGATAAAATTGCTCTGGAGATTGGCTATCGCAGGGGGCGACGTATTTCAAGCTCTGGTGTTGTCCAGTACCTCATAAAAAAATATTCCAGCCAGGCTATTGAGGAGCTGATAAACGAAGACGATGAAGACGATGACGACTTCGATGACTAACCATTCAGTCTAAACTTTCCGCGCTGTTCTGGCCGGGAGAAAATCATGTTATCTACTACTGCTTTTGCGGCGCTTGCTTTGCAATGCGCGGCCAGCGTTCATCCCGATACTGCGCATGAAGTTGCAAGGGTTGAATCTGGTTTTAACCCATATGCTATTGCCGAGATAATACCGAAGGTTGAACGTAAGCCCGGTGACAAAGGCGTAGTGTCCTACTTTCCCAAAACTAAGGAGGCTGCACTCCAGATCGTAAATCAAATTGAATCACGAAATCATCGTTACTCAGTCGGTCTTATGCAAATAACGAGTACGAATTTTGCAAACTTCAATACAACCGCTGAGAAAATGTTTGACCCCTGCGAAAATCTCAAGGTTTCAGAGCAAATTTTGGTGGATTGTTATAAACGTGGTGGCGATATTTTACGTGGCCTGAGTTGCTATTATTCCGGCAATCCAGAAACAGGAACTAAACCTGAATCAGATTTTAATAACACCAGTTATATACAGCGCATAGGGTTTAATCCGCCTGATAACAAAAAAAACTGGGTGGTTCCTTCAGTTAAAGATGCAATCAGAAAGGAGAATGTAACACAGAGTATCAAACCTAAAGAAGTTACCGTATATCCCCAATATGCCATGCGTGGCACTGTTTTAGATGAAAAGGAAACAAACGATGTTAAAACTCAATAAACGTTATTTAACTCTTTCTGTATTTATGGCTGCATTGATGCTTTGTGTAGCAGAACCCGCCTTTGCTGATGATGTATCCACTAAAACAACTGGCTTCTTGCAGAAGATTATCGATTTTCTGACGGATATCCGTAAGCCAGCAATCACCATCATTGCGCTGGTAATTGGTTATATCGCTATCTTCTCACGCCAGCATGCAGCGTGGATTACGCCTTTAATTATCGGGATTATCATCTTTATTGTTGCGCCATATCTGCCTGACTGGTTAGCGTAATATGTAATAAAAGGGGGCGTAAAAATGAGTACCGTTTTTAAAGGGCTGACACGCCCCGCTTTGATTAGGGGGCTGGGCGTTCCGCTCTACCCCTTTCTTGGAATGTGCGTTATCTGCGTTTTGCTTGGTGTCTGGATTCATGAGGCTATGTATGCCCTCATCCTCCCTGGCTGGTATGCCATCAAGCGAGTTACGAAGATAGATGAACGCTTTTTTGACCTGCTTTATCTGCGAATGCAAATCAAAGGTAATCCTCTGGCAAACAAGCGCTTCAATGCCGTCCATTATGCGGGGAGTTCGTACGACGCAGTCGATATATCGAAAGTGGACAATTTTATGAAGCTTAAAGACCAGTCTTCTCTTGAAGAGTTAATCCCGTATTCATCACACATCACTGATAACCTCATTGTTACCAGAAACCATGATCTACTGGCGACCTGGCAGATTGACGGAGCTTATTTTGAATGTGTAGATGAAGCGGATCTAGCCTTGCTTACTGACCAGCTCAATACGCTGATACGTAGTTTTGATGGGAAACCCGTTACCTTTTATACGCATCGTATTCGGGTTAGAAAAGAAGTGCGACCTGTATTTGACAGCAAGATCCCATTCGTCAACAGAGTGATGAACGATTATTACGAATCGCTTTCGGCGGCTGAGTATTTTGAAAACAAATTATACTTAACCGTATGCTATAAACCGTTCAGCGCTGAAGATAAAGTGACGCATTTTCTTTCAAGGAAAAAGGGTAATAAAAATATCTTCGAAGAACCCATTAATGATATGAATGAAATATGTGGCAGATTGAGCACCTATCTCTCCCGGTTTCATTCCCGTCGTCTTGGGTTATATGAAGAAAATAATATAGTTTATTCAGAACAGCTTACGCTGTTCCAGAAACTGCTATCCGGGCGCTGGCAGAAAGTCAGAGTCACCAATAGTCCGTTTTATACATACCTGGGTGGTAAAGACCTGTTCTTTGGTAACGATGCTGGACAAATCACTGCCTCTGACCATGCCCGGTACTTTCGTTGCATCGAGATCAAGGACTACTTTCAGGAAACGGATGCCGGAATTTTTGATGCACTGATGTATCTCCCGGTTGAGTATGTACAGACTTCCTCTTTAACTCCGATAGACAAGCAGTCTGCAATCAAGGCGCTGGATGATCAGATCGACAAACTCGAAATGACCGATGATGCCGCTAAATCCTTGCTCGCTGATTTGAAAGTTGGTCTCGATATGGTCTCCAGCGGCTATATTTCTTTCGGGAAAAGTCACCAGACACTGATTGTTTACGCAGATTCGCCGGAGCGTCTGGTGAAGGACACCAATATTGTAACGACGACCCTGGAGGATTTAGGGCTGATCGTAACCTATTCAACCTTGAGTCTTGGCGCAGCGTATTTTGCTCAGTTACCTGGTAACTACACGTTACGGCCACGCCTGAGTTCTATCAGCAGTCTGAACTTTGCCGAAATGGAAAGCTTCCATAATTTCTTTACGGGCAAGGAGAAAGGAAATACCTGGGGTAACAACCTTATCACCCTGGGCGGCTCAGGAAATGATATTTATAACCTGAACTATCACATGACTACCGAGCATCAAAATTACTTCGGTAAAAACCCCACGCTGGGGCATACCGAAATTCTTGGTACGTCAAACGTGGGTAAAACGGTAGTGATGATGACTAAGGCTTTCGCCGCCCAGCAGTTCGGAACGCCGGAGTCTTTTCCACCTGAGAGGAAATTAAAGAAGTTAACTACAGTATTTTTCGACAAAGATCGGGCAGCGGAACCCGGTATACGTTCAATGGGAGGTGCTTACTTTCGGGTGAAAGAAGGAGAGCCGACTGGCTGGAACCCTGCGGCTTTGCCACCAACCAAACGAAATATTTCCTTTATGAAAGACCTGGTGAGGCTACTTTGTACGCTTAACAGTGAGCCGCTTGATGATTACCAGAACCGCCTGATTTCTGATGCCGTTGAGCGCCTGATGCAGAGGTCAAACCGCTCTTATCCGATCAGTAAGTTGCGACCACTCATTCTGGAGCCTGATGATACTGAAACCCGGCGGCATGGGCTTAAAGCACGCCTGAATGCCTGGGTGCAGGGAGGGGAATTTGGCTGGGTGTTTGATAACCCGGACGATACGTTTGATGTGGACAACCTGGACGTTTTCGGTATAGACGGAACGGAGTTTCTGGATAACAAAGTACTTTCCAGCGCCGCTTCATTCTATCTCATCTACCGTGTCACCATGCTGGCTGATGGCCGCCGACTCCTTATCTACATGGATGAGTTCTGGCAATGGATTAACAACGAAGCGTTCAGAGATTTTGTTTATAACAAACTCAAAACCGCGCGTAAGCTGGATATGGTGCTTGTCGTAGCGACACAATCGCCGGATGAACTAATTAAATCACCTATCGCGGCTGCCGTTCGTGAGCAGTGCGCAACACATATTTATCTGGCGAACCCCAAAGCGAAACGTAGTGAGTACGTAGACGAGTTGGAAGTGAGAGAACTTTATTTTGACAAAATTAAAGCCATTGACCCGTTATCTCGTCAGTTCCTGGTCGTCAAAAACCCACAGAGGAAGGGGGAAAGTGATGATTTTGCGGCTTTCGCAAGACTGGATTTGGGAAAAGCGGCGTATTACCTACCGGTTCTCAGCGCATCGAAACCCCAGCTTGAACTGTTCGATGAAATCTGGAAAGAGGGTATGAAGCCGGAAGAGTGGCTTGATACCTATCTGGAACGTGCAAACCTGATTTAAGGAATCCCTATGAAAAAGCATATCGTTGCGGCACTTATCGCCTCTGTTACGGTTATTTCTGGTGCTCAGGCTGGTGTTCCCGTTGCCATTGATGCAAACCCTGAATGGGCTGTCGAAGCGCAGCGCTGGACAGAACGCCTCAAACAGTGGCAGGACACCGTGAACCACTACCAGAAACAGATTAATGCCTATAAGCAGGAGCTGCTGACCAAAACGGGCATTCGTGATGTTCAGGGACTGGTGCAGTCTGCGCAATCTGTCAGTAAGGAGCTGGAGAATATTTACGACCAGGGGAACTCCTTCATTGATGATTACATTAAGAACCCGGAAGCCACCCTGTCTGAGCAAGCCAGATCACTACTGGCCGATTATAAGGTGACAAACACCTGTAAGGGGCTGGGATATACGGGCGACCTGGTGCGGGGCTGTGAAGCCTCGTTCCTGTCCCAACTGGCGGGGATCGAGTACGGCAATAAGCTGGAAAGTAAACTGCGTGAAGATAATCAGGAAATGGCCGACCTTATCGACCAGGTGAAGAACGCCCAGGACACGAAAGCCACGCAGGACGCGACAAACGCTGTATCTCTGGCAAGCCTGAAATTTAACAAGCTCAAATTTCAGTATGAAATGTATCGCGATAAGCAGCGCGATCTTGCAGAATACAAGGAGAAAATGTTACAGGCTGCTTTCCAGGAGAAACAATTAGGGGCTGTTAATAAAGAAACTCCAGTTGTTGATTATAAGGCAGCATTTGAGCAGCAGAGTTATGAAATGAACTGAGGGGGCATTTTGAAAAAATATGGATTAGTTGCGGCGTTGGGGCTTACATTCTTTCTTACCGGGTGTGAAGAGGTTAAATCTGTAGACTGGTGGCAGTCTCACGTAGACGATGCAACGAAAAAAGTAGCTGAATGCAAAAAGTCTGGGAGTGATAGCGAAAATTGTAAAAACGCTAAGGAAGGTTTGTTTAGGTATAAGCAATTACATCCTAAGCATGTTGACTATAAAGATGCATTCAAAAATGTATTGGGTAAAGATGGAAGTTAAAAGGAGCCACTATGGCAACTTCTAGGTATTTCCAGGCCGCTCATGACGTTATTGTTAAAACTCTTGACCAGTCTTTGACTGGTCAGTTAGATAACTTTTCTTCAATAGCGTCTCAGTTGGGTAAGTATGGTATTTCCATTTATATATTGTGGTATGCTTATACCACAATAGTTGGGAAGCAAAAAACCGCAGTGCAGGATTTTTTATGGAATCTATGTCGATTCTGGTTAATTCTTGTTTTTGTCAAAAATATGGGGGGGTGGTTAGATAGTGCAACTCAGGCCATTGATGGGCTGAAGGAAACATTTGCAGGAGGTGATCCTTGGAAATGGGTTGACGAGCTTTGGGAGAAAGTTCAGCAGGTAGCTGCATATCTTATGTCCAAAGATACTTCGAAGTATGTGAAAACAGATGGGGCAATCGCATCTTTATTAACATATGCTGGAGGGATAATTGCATTATTGCTAACTTCAATAGTTTATCTCGCCGCCGAAGTTACTATTAAGATACTTACTATTACCGCGCCGTTGTTTATTATTTGTCTTTCATTTGGTTTTTTAAGGCAGATGTTTAATAGCTGGCTTCAGTTAATATTTAGCTCATGCTTCATATTCTTGTTTTGTGGACTGGCAATTAAAGCGGGAATGACGTTCCTTAATGGCATTCTGACAATCTCGATAGCTAACGCAGATGAATTAAATCTGATATCAACAGGTGCTCAGGCCGGGGTTGCAGGTGCATTTATGGCCTGGATTATCTGGCAAGCCAAAACCTATGCTTCCCAGCTCGCAGGGGTAGGTGTTGAAGGCGCGATGCAAGGGGCAGCCGCAATGGGGATTGGTGCTGGCGTGTTCGGCGCTTCCCGTATGGGGCGTAATCTGCTTGGTATGGGTAAAAATGCAGGGATTGGCGCATGGAAAGGCGTTCGCCGTCAGGATGGAGGGTTCAACCAGTCTCCTGGTGTATCCGGTAAGTTGGGGAATCTGACCGGGCAGGGCGTTAATATTGGCGCTAAGAGGCTTCGCCAGGCTGCGATAGATGCGGCGAAAAAGAAATATGGAGGTTAACCGATTTATTATTTAAATCTGTCAACTCTGAGTATTCCGCAGTAAATATTCACTCCTCTATTTAGGTTCTCACATTATGAAACTACTTATCACGGCTATCGTGACGCTTTGCCTTGTCGGATGCCAGGCGTCACATAAACAACCTCCGGTATCCGGAAAAAGCGAACCTGTTAATTCAGCAGAGGTAATGCGCAATGGGGTTTAAACTCTCAGGATTAAAACTTCCCGGTTTTAACAAGAAAAAAGAAGTAACAGACTCTTCAACTACTTTTGAAGAGAAAAATGTATTGATGCAGGAGAAAATGAACCGCATTTATAAATTCGGTGGTATTGCAGGAATTGCCGTAGGTGTGTTGTCTCTGCTGGCACTGAATGGAGCGCTACCGTTAAAGAGTACGGTTGTCGAAGCTTATCTTATTAATGGTGTCACTGGCGTTGCTGAAAGACTGACTTCTGTTAAAAAAGAAAACCTCTCTGAAAATGAAGCGCTGGCGAAATACTTCATTACTCAGTATGTGAAGCGTCGTGAAGGGTATAACTATTTCAGTCTCCAGCATGATTATGATTATGTTCTGTTATACAGCGCTGAGAATGTGGCGACGGATTACAACGCTTTAATCAACGGCAACCAGTCACCAAAGGTTATTTATAATAAAGCGGAAAAAACCGCATCTGTTCAGGATAATCCGTCCGTGATTATCAGTCCGTCATCCCGGCGCGATGATAAGGATATGGGAGCATATATCCGGTTTAAATTAACCATTCGAAATGTCGCGACAGGCCAGGATGATTATGAATACTGGAACGTCCGGTTGACCTACCGTATTGAACCACAGGTCGAAATGGCATCGGGTGACCGAAACAATAACCCGCTTAAATTCGTTGTAACGAGCTATGTACGCGATAAAGAAGTGAAAGGGTGAAAACTATGAAAATGAATAAAGGAGCGCTAATTGTGGCGCTTCTGTTGGTGTCGCACGTCTGCCATGCAGCCGTTACGCCAGCAGCCAGCCGTTTTGATCCCCGTAATCAGATTGTCAGTTATAACCCGCAAAACACGACAGTCATAAACAGTGCGGTTGGCTATACAACCACACTGGTATTTGACGAGGATGAAACGGTCATCAGTGCCAGAACCGGCTTTCCCCAGGGCTGGGAAGTGAACAAAGAAGATAACCTGGTGTATCTCGAAGTGAAGCCCGTCAAACAGACCGTACAGAAGAACAGTACCGATGACAATGGCAACCAGTCTTCAGAGGTGGTCAGTGTAGCCCTTGATCCTGAAAACGACCTGGAACGCTGGCGAACAAACCTGTTTGTTCGCACAACAAAACGTAATTACAGCATGGAGCTGAACGCCCGAACGTTCCGGCAGCCGGATAAGATCGCGTTTGTTGTTAATTACCAGTACCCGCAGGAACGCCGGAAGGAGCAAGCCGAAATCGAGAAGAAACGGATTGAGGCTCTTAACAAGCGGCAGGAGGAGCAGGCAATCAACCGTTCTCTTGAAAATGCGAAGTCGCCCAAGAACTGGGATTACTGGAAGCGGGTAGCTGACGGCAGCCAGTCAATCAGCCCGGATTATGCGTATGACGATGGCCGCTATACCTGGTTTGGCTTCAGCCCCCTGAAGAAAATCCCCAGCGTCTTTGTTATGAGCGGCGAACAGGAAACGCTGACTAACCCGGTAGTCAAAAACAGCGGTAGTTTCACCGTTGTTGGTGTTCCTGTAGACCAGCGCTTTGTTTTGCGTATGGGAAATCAGGTTGTTGGGGTTGAAAACCGGGGCTTTGGCAAAGTCCGTCTTCCGGCAGGAGATACCGTTTCCCCGAACGTTGAGAAAGAGGTGATCCAGTGAGCGAACAGGAAAATAAAATCCCGACCGCTGTAGAAATTGAACAGGCACTACGGGAACGGCATCAGAAAGAAATTGAGCAAAACGATAAAACGGATAAGGGAGATGAAGATGACGGTAAATCAGTAAAACGCCTGGGTATCGAGAAGCTTAAAAAATCGCGTAAGGGGCTGGTGATTATTGTGGCCGCTTTCCTTCTGCTGGCCGCCGGGGTGTCTGTCTACTATATCCCGTCGATTATTCGTGCAATGTCCAGCGGTGATGATAAGCCTGCCAGTAATGCGGTATCTACTGGTTCAGTAAAACGCGCGACAGGACTCAGCGATGATGTTGATCCATTCAACACCAGGGAAGAACCGGCTAAGACGGAAGAACGGAAGGAAAGCAGCGGCAAAGCGGAAACGCCACCGGAAAAAGTACAACAAAACTTCAGTCGTGCGCTGGATGTGGCCTATGGGGGGAGCAGCTCTGCTTCCTCAAATTCCGGTGGTAGCTCATCAACGGCCAGCAATACCAGGAACGAGGGGGACGGCAGTGACAAACAGGCAGAGGTTCAGCCTGTTAATGCAGGGCAACCCGCGCAGCTTTCTAAAATTACGCGCGTTCCTTATGACCCTAACCTTTTCATTCCTGAAAATACCGCGATTAAGTGCTCGCTGGACAGACGATTTATTTCTGATCTGGCTGGCAAGCTGGTCTGTACGATTAATGAGGACGTATACAGTGCAAACAGGAATGTAAAGCTAATTGAAAAGGGAACAGCCGCATATCTGATGTATAAAACGGGCACGTTCAATCATGGTCAGGGAGCCGTGTTTATCGCTGCTACGAAGCTTAGAACACGTAAGGAACCTTTCATTGATATTCCGCTGATTGATACACAGGCGGCGGGAGCGCTGGGTGAGGCCGGGGCTTCAGGCTGGATTGACACACATTTTGCAGATCGCTTTATGGGCGCGATGATGGTTGGCATGATCCCCGATGTGGCACAGGCCGCAAGTGGAGCGGCTAAAAGTAATAAAGACAATCAGACCGACTATACAGCTAACAGTCGCCAGGCTTTTGCTGATATAGCACGCGAAGCGTTTGCAAACAGCGTAAATATCCCTCCAACGCTTTATAAAAACCAGGGGGAAATCATTACTCTGATCGTTGGTCAGGATTTGGATTTCTCCAGCATCTACAAATTAAAAATGGTGGGTACCCGGAGGTAATTTGATAACGCTGGATATCAAAGAGTTTTCAATGCTGTTAGGAATAAGGGAAAGCGAAATATACCATCATATTCGTAAGGGCATACCAATAAATGGCGTTCCTTTCCCCAAACCACTGAAACAAATCAAAACGCATCGATTTAATTACGAAGAAGTCATGCGTTTTATTGAAGATCTTAAAGGAAAAGGTGAATTATGAAGGATGCAGAGAACAGACATATTGTTTATGAAATAATAGATGAATACTTCCACCACTGGCTTAATGAAGTCGATGGTTTAACTGAAATCGCGGTAAATCGGCCTGATGAACTGTTTGTTAAAGTGAGTGGGAAATGGCAGCAGCATGAATTAAAAATGGATTTTAAAGATTGTATGTCATTTGCAGGGGCAATTTCTGATTATCATGATGGTGGGTCGGTTACGCCAGAATATCCCTTACGTTCTGTTACGCTCCCCGGAGGGGAGCGTGTACAAATAGTTATTCCCCCGGCAACGGAACGGGAAACGGTGTCTATTACAATCCGTAAGCCGTCCAGTGTGTTTATCGACCATGATACCTTTGTTAAACAAGGGTTTTACTCAAGGCTAAATCAAGGGGGGAAATTCAGGGATAAAGAAGATGAATTATCTTCAATGTTTAAAGATAATTGTTTTGAACAATTTGTCCCTGAATGCCTGGTTAAGGGTAAAACGATGGTATTTTGTGCCGGAACGGGGGCGGGTAAAACCACCTTTGCAAATGCCTGTCTTCAGTACATACCCCATCATTTACGATGTATTTCAATTGAAGATACAGATGAAGCAAAGTTCAGGTTCCACAAAAATCATGTGAAATTGTATTACCCGTCAGAAGGGGAAAGTAGCACTGTCAGTTCCGCTTCTCTTTTACGTTCTGGTTTTCGTATGAACCCGGACAGAATCCTCATGACTGAGGTTCGCGGCGCGGAAGCCTGGGATTTTCTCAAAGGCTCAAGTTCCGGCCATGCAGGGAACCTTACAACCGTCCATGAGAGCACCCCTGAAGATGCTGTGCTTGGACTGGTTCAACGGTGCTATATGAACCCTGAATGTCAGAATTTGCCTTATAACATTATATTGCGGAGGGTGTTAAGCAACGTCGATGTGATTATGAGTATTAAGTACATCGATGAGGAAGATAACCGATTTGCATCGGGTATTTACTATCGTGATATTCATTTTCAGGAATACTTTGAAAAGCTGAAGGAGTGATTATGTCTCTGAAACTACCCGATAAAGGCCAGTGGGCTTTTATCGGTCTGGTTATGTGTCTTGTGACGTATTATACTGGCTCAGTTGCTGTTTACTTCCTGAACGGAAAAACGCCGCTTTATATATGGAAGAATTTTGATTCCATGCTGCTGTGGCGGATAATAACAGAGAGTAATATACGGACAGATATCAGGTTAACCGCAATCCCCTCTCTTTTATCAGGTATGGTTTCGTCTCTCATTGTGCCTGTTTTTATTATCTGGCAACTGAATAAAACGGATGTTGCTCTTTATGGTGACGCGAAGTTTGCCAGTGATAATGATTTAAGAAAATCGAAACTTCTGAAATGGGAGAAAGAAAACGATACTGATATTCTTGTAGGTGCATATAAAGGTAAATACCTGTGGTATACCGCACCAGATTTTGTATCACTTGGCGCAGGAACCCGCGCAGGTAAAGGGGCTGCAATAGGTATTCCAAACCTGCTGGTCAGGAAACATTCCCTGATTGCATTAGATCCAAAACAGGAACTGTGGAAAATCACCAGTAAGGTACGTGAAAAACTGCTGGGTAATAAGGTCTATCTTCTTGACCCTTTCAACAGTAAAACGCATCAGTTTAACCCGCTTTTCTATATTGATTTAAAAGAAGAGAGCGGGGCTAAAGACCTGCTGAAGCTGATTGAGATCCTGTTCCCGTCTTACGGTCTGACCGGAGCGGAAGCACACTTTAATAACCTCGCGGGGCAGTACTGGACGGGGCTGGCAAAATTGCTTCATTTCTTTATTAACTACGACCCCTCCTGGCTTGGTGAGTTCGGGCTTAAACCTGTTTTCTCAATTGGTTCTGTAGTCGATTTGTACAGCAACATCGACCGGGAGCTGATACTCAGTAAGCGAGAAGACCTGGAGGGAACAAAAGGACTTGATGAAAACGCGCTGTATCATCTGCGCGATGCCCTGACCAAAATCAGGGAGTATCACGAAACCGAAGACGAACAACGTTCGAGTATTGATGGTTCGTTTCGTAAGAAAATGAGTCTGTTTTATCTTCCGACTGTTCGCAAATGTACAGACGGCAATGATTTCGACCTTCGCCAGTTGCGCCGGGAAGATATCACTGTTTATGTTGGCGTTAATGCTGAAGATATGTCCCTGGCCTATGACTTCCTCAACCTGTTCTTTAACTTCGTTGTGGAAGTCACGTTACGAGAAAACCCTGACTTTGACCCGACACTGAAACATGACTGTCTGATGTTCCTGGATGAGTTTCCGTCTATTGGTTACATGCCAATCATTAAAAAAGGTTCGGGTTATATTGCCGGGTTTAAACTCAAACTTCTGACGATTTACCAGAATATCAGTCAGCTTAATGAAATCTATGGTGTTGAAGGTGCCAAAACGCTGATGAGTGCGCATCCCTGCCGGATTATCTACGCTGTCAGTGAAGAAGATGACGCTAAAAAGATTTCGGAAAAGCTGGGCTATATCACCACCAAATCGACAGGTTCAAGCAAGACAAGCGGACGCTCAACGTCGAAAAGCAGTTCAGAAAGTGAGGCGCAGCGCGCCCTTGTGCTCCCGCAGGAGCTGGGAACGCTGGATTTTAAAGAAGAATTTATCATTCTTAAAGGTGAAAACCCGGTTAAAGCTGAGAAAGCCCTCTACTTCCTCGACCCGTATTTTATGGACAGGCTGATGATGGTAAGCCCCAAACTTACCGAGTTAACCGCCTCTCTGAATAAGACTAAAAAAGTATTGGGTGTTAAAGGGCTTAAATATCCTTCTAAAGAAAAAATGCTCTCCGTCGGTGAGCTGGAGTCAGAGGTTTTACTATGAAAAAAATGTTAATGGTCAGTGTCCTTTTTCTCTCTGCCTGTTCCTCTCCGCCTGAACCACCACAGGTTGACTGGGAACAGAATCCTGAAACGGTGAATACACAATTAATGGACTGGCAACCGACATACTCAGTTAGGCTTTGTTGAATAAATCAGATTTCGGGTAAGTCTCCCCGTAGCGGGTTGTGTTTTCAG
>NZ_JBMKHS010000045.1:0-23808 GCF_049238105.1 Enterobacter cloacae complex sp. IR5418
GCCACGCTGACGCTGGATGTTTATTACTATAAAACCAACGCCGCTGCCGCCACGGTGGGCGAGTTAAGCTCTAACGTAACATATACCATTTCCTACCTGTAATAATGATTATTCAGGCTCTGTTTTCGCAGAGCCTGCATTTAAGGTTGCAATCATGCGCAAGGCAATTTTGCTGGCAGGCTTACTGTTAAGCACAGGTCACTCATGGGCCAATATTGTCATTAATGGCACCCGTGTCCTTTATCCTGAAAATAATAAAGAGGTGATCGTCCAGTTAATGAACACGGGCGATGCGCCCGCTCTGGTGCAATCCTGGATAGATGACGGTGATATTAACTCCACGCCGGAAACAGCCAATGTGCCGTTTCTGCTGTCGCCGCCGGTGATAAAGGTCGATGAACATAATGGCCAACAGCTTCGTATTAAAAAGCTGCCGTCCAGTTTGCCTGCGGATCGGGAATCCGTCTTTTTCCTGAATGTCCTCGACATTCCGCCAAAGCCTGAAAATCTGCAAAACCAAAATACCGTTCAGCTGGCGATTAAATCCCGTATCAAACTTTTTTATCGACCCGCTGCGCTGAAAGGCACCCTGGATGACGCGGTGGCGAAACTGACGCTCGCCGCCGACGGCGATCGCTTTCGCATTACAAATAACAGTCCGTTCCATATTACGGTCGCCAATATTTCGCTGGGTAAAACGAAATTACTTCAGGAGTCCCCGATGGTTTCCCCGTTTGGGCAGCTGACGGTCGCCACAAAAAATACGGTTAAGCGCGGACAGACCTTCCAGCTGATGTATGTGGACGATCTTGGCGCGTATAAAACCCGGACTTTCACCAGTCAGTGATCGGAAAGACTCACCATGAAAATGAAACAAAACAGACTCTGTCTGCTGGCAGTCTGCACGCTTCTGCTTTCGCATAAATCAGGGGCCGTCTCGTTTGATCCCTCCCTGCTTGCTGGCGCATCCGGTGAGTCCGATCTGTCTCGCTTTTCCGAAAACAACGTCATGCCTGCCGGCAGTCAGGAGATGGATATCTACGTAAACGGCAGCTGGAAGGGAGGTTATACCGTCATCTACGGCGAGCAGCGTGACGACATCCGCCTTGCCTGGAAAGATGCTCAGTCGCTTGGCATTAACACCGCGTCCGTTCCTGCCCCCGCCATTGCGCATGGGCAGGTCCAGCTGCGCGATCTGGTGCAGGGCGGTGAAGTCAAAACCGATACCAGTACCCTGAGTCTGGCGCTTACCGTTCCGCAGGCGGCCGTATTACGTACTGAAGAAGGTTATATTGCCCCCCAGTTCTGGAACGAGGGGATCCCGGCGCTGATGCTCTCCTGGAACACGACCTGGTATAACACCCATTCAAAAGGCACCGCGAAAGATACAAACGATGATTTTTATGCCGGGCTGGATTCCGGCGCCAACCTGTTCGGCTGGCAGTTTCGTGACAGCAGCGCCTGGCGCAAATCGGCCAGCGGGGAGAGCCAGTGGCAGAATAATACCCGCTATCTGCGCCGTCCCCTGGCCTCGCTGAAATCCAACCTGACGCTGGGTGACTTTTATATTCCGGGCGATCTGTTTGATTCCCTGCGCGTGCGCGGCGTGTCGCTGGCGTCGGACATGAAGATGCGCCCGAATTCACAGCAGGGTTTTTCACCGGTGATCCACGGCGTGGCGCGGACGAACGCCCTGGTAAAGGTTATCCAGAATGGCAACGTGATCTATCAGGAGAATGTGCCGCCGGGCCAGTTTACGCTCGACAGCATTCAACCCACCGGCTCCGCGGGCGATCTGCTGGTGGTGGTGCGTGAGGCGGACGGTTCACAGCAGTCCTTCACGGTGCCGTTTTCCGCCGTTCCCGGCATGTTGAAAGAGGGGGTAAGCCAGTACAGCGTGGTGGCGGGTAAAGTACACCAGAACACGCTCGACGCCGAACCGGCATTCATGCAGGCCACGCTGCGCTACGGGTTTAATAACCTCATCACCGGCTATACCGGGACGATTATTAGCGATAATTACCAGGCCGGGCTTGTCGGTACCGGGTGGAACCTTCCCTTTGGCGCGGTCTCGTTTGATGTCACCCACGCAAAAACCACCCTACAGGATCGCACCAGCAGCGGTCAGAGTTATCGCGTGTCGTACAGCAAATTTATCGATACCACCGCCACCAACTTTACGCTGGCGGCCTATCGCTATTCCACTAAAGGCTATTACAGCTTCAGCGACGCGCTCTATTCGCGCGAAGGGTATCAGCGCCTGAGAGCGCAGTACGACGACTATGAAGATCGGTTTGGCGTGGCGCCCGACATGTCGCTAAGCACCTGGGATGCTCTGCGCGCGGCGCAGCCCAAGAATACCTTTACGCTTAACCTTAATCAGCGCCTGCTCAATAACTGGGGCACGGTGTTTGTCTCCGGCACACAGCGCGATTACTGGAACTCACAGCAAACCACGCGCGAATATCAGATGGGTTATTCCAACGCCATCGGCCGCGCCAGCTATACCCTGTCGGCCAGTCGGGTACGAAATAAGGACAGTGAAGAAGAGACGCGCCTTTATCTCTCCCTTAGCCTGCCGTTCTCCCTGTTTGATAATAATGCGTGGATCACCTCCAGCCTGACGGCCAGCGATTCGCATTACGAGCAGAGCAATATCAGCATGAGCGGGAATGCGCTGGCGTCGAACCGCCTGAGCTATACCCTCTCCGGCAGTAATGCGCGGGGGGGTAAAAATGCGGCAAGCGTTAACGCGGCGTACCGTTCGAACTTTGCCACACTCGGTGGCTCTTACAGCGAATCTTCTGACTACCGCCAGACCGGGCTAAGCGGACGGGGAAGCCTGGTGGCCTACCCGTGGCACGTTCTCGCCTCAAACGAAACCGGCACAACCATGACCATCGTCGATGCGCCAAAGGCAGAGGGGCTGATGGTGAACGGCGATGAAAGCATTATGACGAACCGCGATGGCGTGGCGCTGGTGCCTTACGCCACCCCATATCGCAAAAACGCGATTACGTTAACTCAAACGGAAAACAGCGCTGGCGCGGAGGTGATCGGCAACATGGCTAACGTGGCTCCTTACGACGGGGCGGTGAGTTATATCCGCTTTGAAACCGACAAACGCCAGTCGTGGGTGCTTCATGCAACCCGTGCCGACGGCAAACCGCTGCCCTTTGGCACCGAAGTGCTTGATGAACACGGTGGATCTGTCGGGTATGTCGGTCAGGCCAGCGTACTGTACATCCGCGCTGAACAGCCGCCACGCGCGCTTAACGTGCATTTCCGCGGCGGGAAGTGCGAAATCTCCGCCCCGGCCTGGGGGCTGAACAGCCCCTCATCGGTTTGCCATTAATTACGGATTATCAAAATGTTACGATCATTCATGTTCCTGCTCCTCACCAGCATTAGCGGGATGAGCTATGCCACCTGCTCCGGCAGCAGCATCGTTTATGGCACACCGATTACCATTGATTTATCGGATAAGCTTAGCCCCGCCACGCCCACCTGGACCGGCAGCTTCACCACCCAGTACAGCGGCTCGTTCAACTGCACGACGGGTAACAGTGAATTTTCTTACACGCCGATCCTCTCGACCGACAGCAAATACGCGACCATTCTCGGGTTCAGCAATAACAAGTATATGGTGCGGGCGGAGATCACCAATCCCCCGGCCAATAAAACCCTGTCTGCCAGCGGTAGCCATACGGCGTCTGAACTGAACACACCGTTTACGGTTCGCTTCACCCTCGTTAACCAGAGCGGTACCACGCTGACGGGGGATACGGCGAACATGAGCGACGTTCTGTTCGTCAGCGACATGAGCGGATTGTCGATTTTGGAAATCATCCTCTGGCCAATCAATCAGGTCATCAAAATCGCCCAGTGGTTGTTCAGCGGGTTCAAGTGGCCTTACGACAACCGCGATATGTTTGGTCAGCCGATGATCATCAAATACGCGCCAAAACTGACCACCTGTTCCTTTGATAATGCGGGGCTGACCGTGGCGCTGCCGACGCTCGGCATTCCCCAGCTCAGTGCATCCTCACAGCCGGGGCTGACGCCTTTTTCACTGAACATGAGCTGTCAGAACGTCGGGGTTAACGGCAATTCCGATCGGGCAATTGAGATGTTCCTGTCCAGTACGCAACTGCTCTCAACCGACAGCTCGGTGCTGATCGACAGCAGCAGTAGCGCGGCGCAGGGCGTGGGGCTACGGCTGATAAAACGTGACGCCCCGCAAACGCCAGTGACCTTCTCAACCTCGACCACCAGCCGTGGCAACGCCACAATGATTTTCAGCGTGGCGGCTGGCGCGGCGCTGGACGAACATTTCACCCTTCCTATGGCGGCGTACTATTACGTGTGGGCACCCGACCAGGTTAGCCAGGGTAAGATCAATACATCGGCTACGCTGAATATTATCTACCCCTGATGCGAACTATTCCTCCATCTTTCCAACCGTTTGCACATACTTAATCAGTTCGCTGTGGTTGGAAAGATTCAGTTTTTTCATCGCATTGTGCTTCTGCGTCGCAATGGTACTGACCGAACGGTTTCGATGACGGGCAATCTCCGTCGTTGAAAATCCTTCCACGATAAGATGAAGCACCTCCCACTCTCGGGCCGAGAGGATGGACCGCGCCCGGGAGCCGGATCGCATGACCCGCCTGAGCCACGACGAGACCGACGGTTTTTGCCCGTCTGCCATGAGCAGCGCGGGTAATTCCTTTTTCAGTTCAGTTAATTCATCCTGCTGGCTGATGGTTAATTCAAATTTCATCTCCAGAACTTTTTTTAACAGCCCGTAAGGCAGCTCGGGCACCAACAGAACACGCCTGACGTGATGGGTTTTACATAAAGAGGTGAAACGGCTGCTGACCTCCGCACTCCACTCTTTATGATTAAGCAGATAATTAAATTCAGTGAAGAAAACATCCACATTATTATCCGCCACCGCCGCCAGCGCCTGTTCAGTAGAATCGACCTGAGTAATGTTCAGTACGTAATCGGGTAAAAGATCCTGGAGCGCCCGGAATATTATCTCTTTAAATATATTTATTTTGTAAAACACCATTACCCTTACGATACGTTCAGTATTATTCATGTCTTTTCTAAATTCTCGTGACCGGAGGAAAAGGATAATAGTTTATGTACTCACCACTCACAACCTCTTCACGCCAGGATTTTATCCTTCTCAGGCCTAAAAATCTGAACAAGGACATTAAATTTATAGAAAAAATTCTATTTTATTCTGCACACCGTTCCCCCCCGCAGATAAAGGGATGTAGATAATCCTGCCACGATCACATCTTTTCTCACAGAAGCAGCAATAACCTACTGATAAAACAATGGATTAACGCCATTAACCCACTACCTGATGCTTATTATCCACTCATTTACAGAATAAAAAGCTGTCATGAATATTATTCGAAGATTAAAACAATTACATATACCATTAAAACCATTTTTCAATTTTATCTTTCTCTAACAATTGGCATCAGCTTTACTCGACGGTTTGTATTGGCTTACATTGATGCCATCGCATCGCGTTATTTAAATAAGTGCTCGCTATTCTTTTATTAAGAGAGTGCGATCCGCCATTTTCTCTTATATGGACTGTTTACTCAGCGAAAGGAGAATGCCAATGCAAAATAAAAAAACAATTCACGTTGCCGTTGTTGACAGCTGCGAATTCACCATGATTGGCCTGCAATCGCTTGGAAAGCGTGAGCCTGATGAAAAGCACGACGTCATTTTCCATGGATTTACCCATATCGAAGAGCTTGCTATGAGTGAACAACCCTTTGATATTATCATTTATGATCCGTTGAATACGCGTCATTTCCGGGTGACGACGAATGACGATATTCTCTGTATTAAACAGAAGCAAGCGACGGCGAAGATCTATATCTATTCTTTATCCGCCGGCTATTTGAAATTCAAACATGTTGATGGGGTAATCAGCAAAAGAGTCTCCCTGGGAGATATCAAAGCGCTGTGGCAAATACTAATGAGCCAGACGCCGCAAGAATCTGGCCGTTACAACGTGGGCATGACTACCCGCTTACGCACCCCGGCGAGGCTGTCCAGCGAGGAGGCCAGCGTATTGCGCGGCTATTCCTGTAACCTCAAAACCAAGCAAATCGCCCGCCAGCTGGGGTGTAACGTCAGGCTGGTTTATTTCTATAAGAACAACGCCATGAACAAGCTTAAAGCCGTGCGTGGTCCCTCTTTTTACCAGAGCATTCGCTGGATCCTGAATTAAGAATTTGACCGTGTGTCGTTTGCCTTTTGTTCCCGTGTCCGCGGGAACCTTTTTTCTTTTCCTGAAGGCTGTTCCATGTATACCGTTCTTCCCTCTCCCCTGTTGCAACGTATCTCCGGGCTGCGATTCCAGCCGCTTGTCGATCTTCATTCGGGCCAGGTGTTCGCGCATGAAGTTCTCGTGGAGATCCATAACGTCAATCTTGAGGTGTTGTTTGCCTCGCTGCCCTCGCGCAGCGCGCTGCAAATCTTCTTCTGGCAGGCCAACACCCTGTTACAGATCCCCGGCCGGGACGCTTACTGGCTTAACCTCCCGGCAGAACACCTTCTCGACGAACGCGCTATCCGGTTGTTGCTGGCGTTACGCCATCAGCAACGGTTAACGATTGAAATTCAGGATCCCCTTACCATCACACGGCTGAGCGAAGCTGAGCAATGTCGTCTTCACGCCACGCTTGTTCGGTTAAAAGAGGCGGGATGGCAAATCTGGCTGGACGATTTAACCCGGGAGCTGGCTGAGACGTTCACGCGGCTTGCGCTGCCGCTGGACGGGGTGAAAATTGACCGTTCAGCGCTGCGCGAGCGCGCGCCGCTTGCCCCGTTTGTGCGGGAGATCAGGGCGGGCATCGCTCAATCAATCCTCACAGAAGGCATTGAGAACTCGCGGGATCTGGCCCGCGCCCGCGCGTCCGGCGCACAATCTGGTCAGGGTTTTCTGTGGCCCGAAAGCCGAACCGATGCCCGCGTAACGCTTTGACGGCCAGCGGATCGCTGGCCTTTATACCGTGGCTTACCAGCCCGGCACCGCGCCGCCGTTAAAAATGGTCTCTGCCGCTTTCGCCACTTCCGGCGACTGATAGGACTGGATAAATTCCTTCACGTTTTCCGCATCTTTATTGTCTTCACGCGTGACAACAATATTCACGTAGGGCGAGTTTTTGTCTTCGATAAAGACGCTGTCATGCACCGGAGACAGCCCCGTTTGCTGGAGATAGGTGGTGCTGATGATGGCTACATCCACCTTCGGATCGTCCAGCACGCGCGGCAGCTGCGCCCCTTCCAGCTCCATAATCTGTACGTTTTTCGGATTCGCGGTAATATCCAGCACCGTTGGCAGCAGGCCAACGCCTGGTTTCAGGGTAATCAGCTGCTCTTTTTGCAGCAGCAACAGCGCGCGGCCAAGGTTAGTGGGATTGTTTGGAATCGCAATGGTTGCGCCGTCCTTCAGCTCTGACACTGCTTTGATCTTTCGGGAGTACCCCGCCATCGGGAAGACGAAGGTATTGGCCACGGCGACCAGCTTGTAATTGTGCGCCTTGTTGTCCTGGGCGAGGAACGGGCGATGCTGGAAGACGTTGGCGTCCAGTTCACCCTGGTTGGTGGCATCGTTGGGTAGCAGCGAGCCGCTAAAGCCCACCAGTTCAACATCCAGACCGTACTTCTCCTTTGCCACCTTTTTGGCGACTTCCGCCACTTCCTGCTCTGCGCCATTAATCACGCCGACTTTAATGTGTCTGGCATCATTGCCGCTCTGGTCACAACCCGCGAGCAGCAGGCCAGTCAGGAGAAGCGCACCCAGTTGAAGTTTCACGAGACAGTTCCTTTTGATAAACGTTTTGAAGACTATATCGACAACGAGGCGGCAGGCTAAAAAACGAAAAGGAATCAATAAGACGGTTAAGTTATATGCAACCTGTTGCCGGGTGGCGCTGCGCTTACCCGGCCTACGTGACGGAGGAAATGTTGGCCCGGTATGCGTAGCGCCTCCGGGCGTTGGGATCAGGCTACGGTAGTCCAGTCCTCAACCGTGAGATCCTGCACCATCCCGAACGCACGATCGTTCGTGACAATCGTCGTTCCCCGGCTAATGGCATGTGCGGCAATCAACTGATCGAGATCCCCCATTACTTTTCCTTTTTTTTCCATTGCCGCACGCAGTTCACCGTAGGTGGCTGCGGCTTCGCTATCCCAGGCGCAGATGGTGATGGTGTCGAGAAACGATAATATTGTCTCTTTAAGCTCACTACTCTGCTTCTTATCGGCCCCATAGAGCAATTCCGCTTCCGTGATGCTCGAAATACAGACCTCTCCAGGCCTCAAGCCAGCCATACGGGTGACCACTTCAGGATGCCTTTTAAACAGATGGCTCACAATATTTGTATCGAGCATATGCCTCATGAACAAACTCCATCCAGAGGATCTCTTTTCGTGACACTCTGGTTTCTCTCCTCCTTACTTAAAAATGAATCGGGTACAGTTGTCTTTTCCAGCAACCGGAAAAAGTTATCCCAGGTTTTCACCTGTTCAGCCTTCGGCGTCAAAACCACATTCCCCTCCTCATCCCGGCGGATATAAACACTCTCCGTTTCAAATGCAAATTCCGCAGGCAAGACCACGGCCTGGTTTCGTCCTTTTTTAAATAGTTTCGCTGTGCGTTCCATGGCAACCTCTGTCGGTTTATTGACCAGCCCACAGCATGCGCTAACGCCCCGGAAAGCGACAAGCGAGACAGTTAAAATTCAGAAAGCGACTCGCAATAAATAGCAGAACCGCTAACTTCACGCCTGTCGACGCAGCGGCGCTTCGCGCAAAAACCACGACAGCACAAACGCCAGCACCATAATCCCCGCCGCCAGCATGAACACCGCATGGATCGCCGAGCCAAACGCATCCAGGTAGTCCAGACGCAGAGCATCAGGCAGATGGTGAATGGCAACGGGATTCAGTTCGTGCGGCAGTTCCGCCCCTTCCGGTAGTCTGTCGATCAGGCCTGATTGCAGAATATGGGTGAACACCGCGCCAAACAGCGCAACGCCAATCGCGCCGCCAATGGAACGGAACAGCGTTACCCCAGACGTCGCGACACCGTATTGATCGGCAGACACGCTGTTCTGGACGGCCAGTACCAGCACCTGCATCACCAGACCCAGCCCCATGCCAAGCACGCCGGTAAACAGGTACAGCTGCCAGGTTGGGGAGGTAATTGAAATGCGCGTCAGTAAAACCATCCCCACCACGCCGAGCAGCGTGCCGAGGATCGGGAACAGGCGATATTTCCCGGTGCGGCTGATGATGCGCCCGCTGATGATAGAGGTGAGCAACAGCCCGCCCATCAGGGGGATCAGCTGCAAACCGGCCTGGGTCGGCGTGGCGTCTTTTACCACCTGCAAATAGAGCGGCAGGAAAGTGACAGATCCAAACAGCGACATGCCGATAATAAAACCAATCAGGCTACAGAGCAGGAAGCTGCGGTCGCGGAAGAGCGACAG
The DNA here is from genome assembly GCF_049238105.1 of Enterobacter cloacae complex sp. IR5418. Taxonomy (NCBI): domain Bacteria; kingdom Pseudomonadati; phylum Pseudomonadota; class Gammaproteobacteria; order Enterobacterales; family Enterobacteriaceae; genus Enterobacter; species Enterobacter cloacae complex sp. IR5418. The sequence goes on from NZ_JBMKHS010000045.1 coordinate 9,537, forward strand.
CGGGATAATCGGCTCCCACGCCAGCCGCTCTTCGTAGATAAACCCGGCGATCCCCGTCAGGCCGAAGGCCAGAATGCACCACAGCTGCGGGTCGCTCCATTGGCGGATCGTCCCCCCCTCGGTGGTAAACAGGATGATGCACAGCAGCGCCATGCTGAGGTAAATCGCCCCCAGGTAGTCAATTTCATGCTTGCTGCGCCGCGCGCTGCCGTGGAATACCGCGCCAATCACCAGCAGCGCAAACAGCCCCAGCGGCAGGTTGATGTAGAAAATCCAGCGCCAGGAGGCGTGCTGAACAATAAACCCGCCGATCAGCGGCCCTATCACCGTCGCCAGGCCAAACACGCCGCCAAACAGTCCCTGATAGCGTCCGCGATCGGCAGGCGGGATCACGTCCGCCACGGCCGCCATGCTGATCACCATCAGACCGCCGCCCCCCAGCCCTTGCAGGGCGCGCATCAGCACAAGCTGGGTCATGTTCTGCGCCAGGCCACACAGCGCGGACCCCACAAGGAAAAGCACAATCGCGATTTGCAGAACGATTTTTCGGCCAAACAGATCCCCGAATTTGCCGTACAGCGGCACCACGATGGTCGAACTCAGGATATAGGCCGTGACCACCCACGAGAGCTTATCCAGCCCGCCCAGCTCACCCACGATGGTCGGCAGCGCGGTGGAAACAATGGTCTGATCCAGCGCCGAGAGCAGCATCACCAGCAGGAGTGCGCTGAACAGCAGCTTAATCGACGGCGCGTTTTTCGCAGGTTGAGTCATTACGTCGGACTCCATGAGACATCACTTGAAATTAATTAATCGTATAATTAATATTTGTGGAAGTGATGAATAAGATCAAGAGATACGGTGACTATGCCAGCACAAAAGGACAATTCTGAACCCCGCCGCCCCGGTCGGCCACGCGGCGGCAAGCGCGTTACCGCCAGCCGTGAACAGCTGCTGGACATCGCCCTGAACCTCTTTTCCCGGCAGGGGATCGCCAATACGTCGTTGAACGCCATCGCCCGCGAAGCAGGCGTGACGCCCGCCATGCTGCACTACTACTTCAACTCCAGAGAACAGTTACTGGATGCGATGATTGAGGAGCGCTTCCTGCCGTTACGCGAGCGGATCGGGGCGATTTTCGCCGACAACCGGGATTCGCCGGTGAATGCCCTGACGGAAATGGTCAGGGTGCTGGCCGAACTGGCGGAAAAGTATCGCTGGTTTGCCCCGCTGTGGATGCAGGAGGTGATTGGCGAGATGCCGGTACTGCGCACCCATTTGCAGGCACGCTTTGGCGATGAGAAATATCACACCACGCTGGCAACCATCAAAGGCTGGCAGCAGGAGGGCAAGCTGAATCCGGCGCTGGCCCCCGAACTGCTGTTCACTACGCTGCTGAGCCTGGTGCTGGTGCCGTTCTCCCGCATGCGCAATGACGAGAGGCTTAGCGCCCTCTCGCCGGAGATCGTGGTGCGCCACGTGTTAGCCGTGATTGGCACCGGGATCGGCGGTTAAAGATTTTTGGTCAGATAGTGTCTCTGCATTCCCTGATAAGGGTAATCCTGCAAGGACATCTGCACCTGATAGCCCTGTTTTTCATAGAACGGACGCGCCTGGAAGCTGACCGTATCTACCAGCGCGTGACGACAGCCTTTGCGACGGGCCTCCTTTTCAGCCGTTTTGATAAGCTGGCTCCCCACGCCCGTTCCCCGCACGCTGTCGCTGACCCACAGATAGTCGATGTTCAGCCAGTCGCCTTTCCGTACGCCGATTAACCCGCCCAGCATGACGCCATTGTCGTCTCGCATATATACGCCAATATCGCCGCCAAACGTCGCCAAATCTAAAAACTGCGCGTTATAGGCTCTTAGCCCCGTTAATAATTCTTCTTTTTCCTGGGGTGTGACGTTCTCCGTCGTGATCAGTTGCATAGCGTTCTCCTTGTTTTTGTGCAGTTTAACTATCGCACAGCTGCATAGCAGGGAAAATTCATACTTTTGACCGGGGTCACGACGCTGAAAATAACCCTACATTTCAGGGAAAGCCTGTGACTTTACCGGAGGTTTCGATGAAATCTGCACACCTGGTTTGCCTGCTCGTTTGCCTGATTTTCGCTGCGTTTGTTCACGCGCAGGAGAAGAGCGCTCCGGAGAAAGAGGCGCAAATAAAACAGCAGGTCCTGAAAGATGTGAAGAAAACCTGTACCCCGCAGAAAAAGCAGAGCGATAAGGCCTGGCAGGCGATGATTTTGTCGTCTGAGGCGAACCAGCTGCTGATCAAAAACGCCATCACCGCCGTGAAGCGTGACAACCTGGACGCCTACTGGGATGCGGTAAGTCAGGTGGATTGTATGGAAGATTACTGAGGGTTGAGCGCCGGGTGGCGCTGCGCCTTACCCGGCCTGGAAAACATTTTAACGCTTCCGCACATCCGGAATAATCAAATCCCCGCGCAGCACGTAGGACCCGAGCATCTGCGTTTTCTCCGTCAGCCAGGTGACGATGCGCGCCGCCATGGCGTCCATGGAATACTCAATGGCCGGGATCACCGGAATACCCGGCAGATGCAGCGAACCGCCGAGGCTAAAGACCATGATGTCTTCCGGTACCGATTTATTAAACGCCTGAAGCTGCGGGATCACCCGCTGGGCTTCCTGCTCGTCCGCCACCAGCAGCGCGTTGAAGTTCAGCGTGGTCGCGTTGTTGAGTAATTCCTGAAGCGCAACGGACGATGAAGTCGCGTCCATAAACACGAGGTTGCGATTAAAGGGCAGGAAGTTTTTCTCCAGCGCATGTTTGTAACCCAGCAGCACCTGATCGGCAAAGCCGCTGCCGTGCGGGTGGATCAGCGCTATCTGGCGACGTCCCTGGCTGGTGAGGTAGTTACAGGCCGTTTCAGCCGCGAAGGCGTGGTCGAACTGAATGCTGTTGGCGTTATCGGCTTCCATACAGTCGACCAGAATGACGTTGTCCATGTCCACGTCCAGCGGGAAACGCGCGCCAATCACCAGAATGTCATCACATAAGCCACAGGAGAGTTCTTCAAGGGCATTCATCACTTCTATTTTCGTGTGTGCGAAACGCAGCAGCAGATGTTTTTGATGCTGGCTGAGGTGTTTTTCCAGCGCGTACAGGTAACCGGTGGTCTGGTTGATGTTCTCCTGCGCGCAAATCACCCCAATGCAGCCCGTCGACTGGCTGAGCAGCGACTGGGCAATCACGTTGGGACGATAGTTCAACTCATCCACCGCTTTCAGAACAGCCTGACGGCTGGCTTCTTTAACGCCACGCGACCCGCTCAACACCCGTGATACCGTGGCTTTGGACACCCCGGCCAGACGTGATACATCGTTGATTGTAGACATCTCTCTCCCCTGTCAGACGCAACTGGCGTCTGTAATTTCCATCACCGCTACGGCTCATATTATAGCCAGAACGGAGTATATCCGTTTCCGTTTTCCATGGAAACCGATTTTCCGTTTCCACTCAATTTGATGTCAAAACAGCCAAATTATGTGACCCACATCCAGTTAATTAGCCTCATAAGCAAGGGATATTGATGGTTGTCACACTTCTGTCTTTTATCAATGGAAACCGGTTTCCGTATCATGTCCAATCATCCTCGCAATAACTTTTTACATTTTGAGGATGGTTGTCGATGTTCAAGATTATGCTGTGCTGCTCTGCCGGGATGTCCACCAGCCTGCTGGTCAGCAAAATGATCGATGTTGCAAAAGAACGGGGTTTGCCCGTGAAGATTGATGCGTATGGCGTATCCGAATTTGATACCCAGTTTCCGCACTATCAGGTGGTGCTTCTCGGACCGCAAGTGAAATACATGTTAAAGACACTCTCAGACAAGGCGGCGACGCAAGGCATTCCGGTACAGCCCATCGACATGATGGACTATGGCATGCAGCGTGGCGATAAAGTACTGGACTATGCTCTGTCGCTCATCGAAGCGGCACACTAAAAGGTGTTCACATGAGTTCGTTATATCAATCCATGGTCGCGGTGATTGAGCAGTCAATTACCCCGCTGGCCGCTAAGCTGGGTCAGCAAAAGTATGTGATTGCCATCCGCGACGGCTTTACCGCCGCGCTGCCGTTTATGATCATCGGCTCGTTTATGCTGGTGTTTATCTTCCCGCCGTTCTCGGCGGATACCACCAACAGCTTCGCCCGCGGCTGGCTGGATTTCTCCGAGACCTACCGCGAACAGCTGATGCTGCCGTTTAACCTCAGCATGGGCGTGATGACCTTCTTCATCTCGGTGGGGATCGGGGCGAGCCTGGGACGTCAGTTTAACCTCGACCCGGTGATGTCCGGCCTGCTGGCGTTTATGGCCTTCCTGCTGGTCGCCGCGCCGTATGCCGATGGCAAAATCTCGACCCAGTATCTCTCTGGTCAGGGCATCTTCACTGCGCTGATCACCGCCATCTACTCCACCCGCGTCTATGCGTGGCTGAAGCAGAACAACGTCACCATCCGCCTGCCGAAGGAAGTGCCGACCGGCGTGGCGCGTTCGTTTGAGATCCTGATCCCGGTGATGGTGGTGATCGGTACGCTGCACCCGCTGAACCTGTTCATTGAAGCGCAAACCGGGATGATCATCCCGCAGGCGATCATGCACCTGCTGGAGCCGCTGGTGTCCGCGTCTGACTCCCTGCCCGCGATCCTGCTCTCCGTGCTGCTGTGCCAGATCTTCTGGTTTGCCGGTATCCACGGGTCGCTGATTGTCACCGGCATCATGAACCCGTTCTGGATGGCGAACCTCTCCGCAAACCAGGCGGCGCTGGCGGCAGGCGCGGCGTTGCCACACGTTTACCTGCAAGGCTTCTGGGATCACTACCTGCTGATTGGCGGTGTCGGCTCGACCCTGCCGCTGGCGTTCCTGCTGCTGCGCAGCCGCGCCACGCACCTGCGCACCATCGGCAAAATGGGCATTGTGCCGAGCTTCTTTAACATCAACGAACCGATTCTGTTCGGCGCGCCGATCATCATGAACCCGATGCTGTTTATCCCGTTCGTGTTTGTTCCGCTGGTTAACGCCTGCCTGGCGTACGGTGCAACCAAACTCGGCTGGCTGGCTCAGGTGGTGTCATTAACCCCGTGGACCACCCCGGCGCCGATTGGTGCCTCGTGGGCGGCGAACTGGGCGCTCAGTCCGGTGATCATGTGCCTGGTCTGTATGGTGATGTCCGCGCTGATGTACCTGCCGTTCCTGCGCGCCTATGAGCGTACGTTGATGAAAAACGAAGAGCAGAAAGCCCAGGCAACCGTCGGTAACGCTGAAGCCGCAAGCAATTAAGTCAAAGAGGAATGGTCATGAAATACGCATTTCCCGATAACTTCTGGTGGGGCAGCGCAAGCTCCGCTCTCCAGACCGAAGGGACACGAGAGGGTGAAACCACGTGGGATTACTGGTTTGCCCGCGAGCCGAACCGTTTTCACAACGGCGTGGGGCCGCAGCACACCTCCACGTTTTATCAGCACTGGAAAACGGACATTCAGCTGTTGAAGCAGCTGAACCACAACAGCTTTCGTACCTCAATTAGCTGGGCGCGCCTGATCCCCGACGGTATCGGTGAAGTGAACCCGGACGCGGTCGATTTTTACAATCAGGTCATTGATGAGCTGAATGAACAGGGCATCACGCCGTTTATCACTCTGTTCCATTTCGACATGCCGATGGCGATGCAGGAGATTGGCGGCTGGGAAAACCGCGACGTGGTGGAGGCGTACGCCCGCTATGCGCAGATCTGCTTCGAGCTGTTCGGCGATCGTGTGCTGCACTGGTTTACCTTCAACGAGCCGATTGTCCCGGTGGAAGGCGGTTATCTGTACGACTTCCACTACCCGAACGTGGTGGATTTTCGTCGGGCGGCCACCGTGGCGTATCACACCGTGCTGGCCCATGCGAAGGCGGTTCAGGCTTACCGCGCCGGGCATTATGCGGGGGAGATTGGCATCGTGCTGAACCTGACGCCGTCCTACCCGCGTTCGCAGAATCCGGCGGACGTGAAGGCGGCGCACATCGCGGATCTGATGTTTAACCGCAGCTTCCTCGACCCGGTCCTGCGCGGCGAATACCCGGCGGACCTGGTGGCGCTGCTGAAATCCTACGATCAACTGCCCGCCTGTAAACCGGAAGATGGTTTCCTGATTGCGGAAGGGAAAATCGACCTCCTCGGCGTGAACTACTATCAGCCGCGTCGCGTGAAGTGTCGCGACAGCGCGGTGAACCCGCAGGCGCCGTTTATGCCGGAGTGGTTCTTTGATAACTATGAGATGCCGGGCCGCAAGATGAACCCGTACCGCGGCTGGGAAATCTACGCGCCGGGTATTTACGATATTCTGGTTAACCTGCGCGACAATTACGGCAATCCACGCTGCTTTATTTCTGAAAACGGCATGGGCGTCGAAAATGAACAGCGCTTTATTGAAAACGGCCAGATTAACGATCAATACCGCATCGAGTTTATTTCTGAGCATTTAACGTGGCTGCATAAAGGTATTCAAGAAGGCTGTAATTGCCTTGGCTACCATATGTGGACGTTTATTGATAACTGGTCGTGGTGTAATGCGTATAAAAACCGCTACGGTTTTATTCAGCTCGATATAGAGACGCAGCAGCGCACCATTAAGAAAAGCGGAGAGTGGTTTGCCGCCATCGCCTTAAATAACAGCTTTGATAAAGAGTAAAGATGATGATCGCATTAGAAGAAGCCGTAATGGAAATTATCGTCAACGCCGGACAGTCCCGCAGCCTGTGCTTTGAAGCGCTGCACGCGGCGCGCCAGGGCAACCTTGACGAAGCCAAAAGCCTGCTGCGCGAAGCCGATGGCTACGCGCGCCAGGCGCACAAGATGCAAACCAAACTGATCGAGCAGGATGCGGGCGAAGGCCGCCAGCCGATGACGTTAATCATGGTGCACGCGCAGGATCATTTAATGAATTCCTTATTAGCGCGTGAGTTATCCGAAGAAATTATTCATTTATATCAGAGATAGTCTATGGCGAAATAATTACGGTAATACCTCTGCACCCTAAATAAAGATCCACTTGTTCTGATGATAGCGACATACTCTGTCAGATCGGAGCGGGATGGTTATTGTCTGAATAAAATTAAACTATATTGAGATAACCATGAATACGATTAAAAAACTTCCATTAACCATGGCGGTTATCGCCGCGCTTTGCCCAATTTCCGTGCTCGCACAAGAGTTCACCCAGGAGCAAATCGACGCCATTGTGGCGAAAGCGGTGGATAAAGCCCTCGCCGAACGTCAGGCGAAAATGGATGCGGCGGTGGCGAAAAAAGCGGACGTAGTGACCGAGCCGCAAAGCGCGGCGCAATCCCCGGATATGGCGATCCCGTTCGGCGTGAAATTTACCGGCTACGCCCGCTACGGCGCCCACTTCCAGGCCGCCGATCAGAAATACGTGGCTGTCGATGGCTCTTACAACGGCGCGTCCGCCATTGGTCGTCTGGGTAACGAAGGCAACGGCGGGGAATTCCAGCTCTCCAAGGCCTTCAGGGGTGACAACGGTGCCATCTGGGACATCAACGTGATGATCGACCACTGGGGCGACGAAGTTAACCTGAAAAAAGCCTACGCGGGGGTGACCAACATTATGGCCTCCAACCCGAACGCTTACTTCTGGGCCGGTCGTGACTTCCACCAGCGTCCGCAGCAGGGCATCAACGATTACTTCTGGATGAACCACGACGGCCAGGGCGCCGGGGTGAAGAACTTCGACATCGGCGGCGTGCAGTTTGACGTGGCCGCCGTGGCGGCGGTGGAATCCTGTAGCCCGGAAGTGATGGAAGACGAAGCCAACCCGTCGCGCATCACCTGTACCGGCGGTTCCGGCACGGGCGATAAAGGCAACTACGCTGCCACCTCAAAAATCCACGGCATGAAGCTCGGCCCGATCGACATGGAGTTGTACGCCAACTACGGCTTTGATTCCAAAGCGGTGGAGAGCGACGAGCGTCTGAACGCGTGGCAGGGCGGCGTGGTGCTGAGCCACACCAACGACAGCGGCGTGAACAAGGTAATTGCCCGCTACTCCGATAACGCGGACAACAGCGTGTTCAATAAAACCGAGGATCTGACCACGGTCTACGCCAGCTTTGAAGGGCTGTATAAATTCACCCAGGCGACGCAGGTGGAGTACATTCTCGCCTTCCATGACTACGACAACAGCCGCGATAAGACCGACAATCGCAAGAACTACAACGCCATCGTACGTCCGATGCACTGGTGGAATGACGTTCACTCCACCTGGCTGGAAGCGGGCTGGCAGCACGTGGATTACGACAACGGCGGCGACAACAAGGGCTGGAAGCTGACCCTGTCGCAGAACATGTCCATCGCCATGGGGCCGGAGTTCCGCCCGATGCTGCGCTTCTACGTGACCGGCGGCAAGGTGGATAACGAACGCACCGCGCGCGTGAACAACACCAAAGACGAAACGCTCGACGACTTCAACGTCGGCGCGATGTGGGAGGCGTGGTTCTAGTACGGCGCCGTTTGTTTCGCCCGGCGGCGCTGCGCTTGCACGGGCCTACAAAAGCTTGTAGGCCGGGTAAGCGCAGCGCCACCCGGCAAGATCCCATGTTATGCTACAAAAAAACCAACATAGCAGGGGAGAACATGGGTTCCACACGCAAAGGGATGCTCAACGTCCTGATCGCCGCCGTTTTATGGGGCAGTTCCGGGGTTTGCGCGCAGTACATCATGGAGAAAAGCCACATTTCTTCGCCATACCTGACCATGGTTCGTCTGCTGTTTACCGGCGTGATACTGCTTACGCTCTCCTTCGTTCACGGCGACAAGATTTTCTCGGTCATCAAAAACCGCAAAGACGCCATCAGCCTGCTGTTTTTCTCGCTGGCTGGCGCGCTCACCGTGCAGCTCACCTTCCTGCTGACGATTGAAAAATCCAACGCCGCTACGGCTACCGTGCTCCAGTTTCTGTCGCCGACCATCATCGTGGCGTGGTTCGCCCTGGCGCGGAAAACGCGTCCCGGCATATTTGTCTTATCCGCGATTTTCACGTCGTTGATTGGCACCTTCCTGTTGGTTACACACGGCGACCCGACGTCGCTCTCCATCTCGCCTGCCGCGCTGTTCTTCGGTATCGCCTCGGCGTTTGCCGCCGCGTTTTACACCACCTATCCGTCGACGCTGATCGCCCGCTACGGCACGCTGCCCATTGTCGGCTGGAGTATGTTGATTGCGGGATTAATGCTGACGCCGTTCTACGCCGGACGCGGCACCACCTTCGTGATCGACGGCGGCCTGCTGCTGGCGTTTTTCTACCTGGTGGTGATTGGCACCGCGCTGACGTTCAGCCTGTATCTGAAAGGCGCACAGATGATCGGCGGGCCGAAGGCGAGCATTCTGAGCTGCGCCGAGCCGCTGAGCAGCGCGCTGTTGTCGGTGGTGTTACTTGGGGTGGCATTCACCCTGCCGGACTGGCTGGGGACGCTGTTGATTGTGTCGTCGGTGGTGCTGATTTCGATGGATTCACGCAGAAGGGTTAAGGCATCGGCGTAGCGAATGTCTCCCCTCACCCTAACCCTCTCCCCACAGGGGAGAGGGGACTGCTCGGTGCGGTCTTTTCACCCTCGCCCCTTTGGGGAGAGGGCCGGGGTGAGGGGTGAGAAAATTTACTACTTCGCCTTCACCTTCCCCGCCACCAGCAGCGCGGTGAGTAGCATCAGCGTACCGGAAATCACCAGCGGTGACGTCAGCCCCAGGTGGTCGAGCGCAACGCCGCCCACCGCCGCGCCGCAGGTGTTCGCCAGCTGGATCACCGCCACCTGAATCGACCCGGCTTTTTCCGCCTGATCGGCAAGCGAGCGGGTGATCCACGTCGACCAGCCCACCGGCACCAGCGCAAAGGCAAAGCCCCAGATAATCGCGATGGCAGACGCGACCCACTTATCGCTGCCCCACAGCACCAGCACCGCGGCGCTCAACGCCAGCACCAGCGGCGCACCCGCCAGCGCGACCTTCAGGGAGCGTTTCAGGAACTGGGACGACAGCGACGTGCCGACAAAACTGGCGATACCAAAGCTCAGCAGCACCAGCGTCAGGCCATCCACGTCAAAGCCCGCCATGGTCATGTACACCGGGCGGATATAGGTAAAGAAGGCAAACTGTCCAGCGAAGGACATGAAGATCGCGGTCATCCCCGCCAGCACGCCCGGGCGCTTCAGCAGCGCGAACATGTTCTGTTTGTGGTGCGCCGCTTCCCCCGGCAGGGACGGCAGCGCTTTCCACACCCAAATGATGCAGAGCAGGCCCATCACCGCCGCCGCGTTAAAGACGTTACGCCAGCCGATAATCCCGCCGAGGAAGCTGCCGAGCGGCGCGGCGATCACCAGCGCGATGGAGACCGCGCCGAAGATAACGGACAGCGCTTTTGGCACCGTGCGCGCGGGCACCAGGCGCATGGTCAGCGAGGCGGACATCGCCCAGAAGCCGCCTAAGCCCAGCCCCAGACAGGCGCGACCGAGCAGCAGCAGGGTGAAGCTTTCCGCGAAAGAGACCAGCAGGCAGGAGAGCGTCAGCAGCACGCTGAACAGAATAACCACCTTGCGACGGTCAATGGTGCCGATCGCCTGAGTGATAAACAGGCTGGCGAACATCGCCACGAAGGCGGTGACGGTAACGGACTGCCCCGCCACGCCTTCGGAAATGCCCAGATCCTGCGCCATCGGCGTCAGGAGGCTCACCGGCAGAAACTCAACGGTAATCAGGCAGGCGACGCAGAACGCCACGGCGAAAACCGCCGACCAGTTGGGGTGAGAAACCTCGTTGGTCTGCGGTCTGGTCGTGGGCTGGATATGTTCTGTCATGGCGTCACCTGAAGATAAAAACGTGCGGAAAAGTCGCGCAGTTTATCATCAAAAGTGTGACGGATTTAACGATTTGACAACTTTTGTCGTTTTTAATGATTCGGAAGGCAGATCGGCGGTGACTGATACCTTTTCAGCATAACGAAAATGAAAATTCAGTATCCACAATTGAGGTGAAACAATCATAGCGTCTGAAAAGGAGAAACTATGAAAACACGTACTTTATCTCAAAATCTTACCGTCAGTACCGTCGGCTACGGTGCCATGGGTCTGAGTGAATTTTATGGCCAGACTGATGACATAGGCTCACTACAGGTATTGCATAGCCTCATCGATCTGAACGTGACGTTTATTGATACCGCGAATTTATATGGCCGTGGCCATAATGAAAGGCTAATCGGTCACTTTCTTGCCGGGCTGGATAAAAACACTCGCGACCAGTTTAAAATCGCCACGAAGTGCGGCATCGATCGCTCTCCTGACGATTCCTACGCCCGCACCATCAACAATACGCCGGACTATATCATCCGCTGCTGTAACGAATCCCTTAAGCGGCTTGGCGTGGAGCGAATCGACCTCTTTTATCTTCACAGAGTGAGTAACGCAACCCCGATCGAAGAGAGTATGGATTGTCTGCGCACCCTTGTTAAAGAGGGCAAGATCAACCACATCGGCCTTTGCGAAGTGTCGGCTTCAACGCTGCAACGGGCTCATGCCGTGCATCCGGTCACCGCGTTGCAAACAGAATATTCTCTGTGGACACGCGACATCGAGGAAAGCATTTTGCCGGTCGTGAAAGCGCTAGGTATTGGTCTGGTGCCCTACTCACCTCTTGGCAGAGGCTTCCTGACGGGAAAATACCTGAACAACAACGATTTTGCAGAAGGTGATTTCCGCAAGAATAACGAACGATTTGTTCAGTCCAGCCTCGATCACAATCGCCAGCTGCTCGATATCATCACCCCGCTGGCGACAAAATACGGCTGTACCGCAGGTCAGATTGCGCTTGCCTGGCTGTTAGCACAATACGATCGGCTGGTTCCCATTCCGGGTACTAAGCACGTCAGCTATCTGGCCGAGAACGCGCGCGCTGCCGATATTATGCTTGAGAAGAGCGATATCGAATCGTTGAACAACCTTCATCGCCGGGTAGCGATCAAAGGCGAGCGTTATTCTGCCGAAGGTATGAAGGGCGTGAATGCCTGATACAGCATCCTGAAAATAAAAAACCGGGTTTCCCCGGTTTTTTTATATCCACAGATACGCCGTTAGCGATAAACGCTCAACGCGACGCCTTCCCCGCCGCCAACGCACAGTGCGGCAACGCCACGCCTGGCATCATTACGGATCAGGGAATGAACCAGCGTCACCAAAATTCGGCAGCCGGATGCACCTATCGCATGCCCAAGCGCGATTGCCCCGCCGTATGGATTGATACGATCCGGGGAAATCCCGGCCTGCTGAATCACGGCCAGCGCCTGGGCGGCAAACGCTTCGTTGGATTCAAGATGATCGACATCCTCAGGCTTCCATCCCGAGCGGGAAAGACAGTCGGCAATGGCCTGAATCGGGGCTGCACCCATTAATGCAGGCTGGATACCGGAATTGGAAAATACGCCCAGCGATGCCAGAACCGGCAAGCCACGCGCTTCGGCAGTCTCACGCGTACAAAGCAGGACCGCAGCGGCGCCGTCATTCAACGATGAAGCATTTCCCGCCGTCACCGTACCCTCTTTTCGGAAGACAGGCTTCAGTTTCGTCAATTTTTCGATACTGGTTGCGCGGGGTCCTTCATCCCTCTCCACGCTTATCGTTTCACCTTTTCGCGTCTGCCACGCAACCGGAACAATTTCACGCTCAAAAATGCCACGCGCCTGCGCTTCAAGCGCATTGTGGTGCGAGACGAGGGCATATTCATCCTGCATTTCGCGGCTGATACCAAACTCCGTCGCAACATTCTCTGCGGTGATACCCATGTGATAATCGTTGAAGGCATCCCATAGCCCGTCAGAAACCAGGCTATCTTTGAGAGTAATATCACCCAGCCGCGTTCCGCTACGCGACGTCGTAGCGATATGCGGCGCGTTGGACATACTCTCCTGACCGCCAGCGATAACAAACTCAGCCTCACCCGTCTGTAGCGCCTGCATGCCAAGATGGACCGCCTTAAGCCCGGACCCGCACACTTTGTTTACCGTCAGACATTGCGTATCTACGGGCAATCCCGCATTCAATGCCGACTGTCGGGCCGGGTTCTGACCGCACCCCGCAGTAAGAACCTGTCCCATAATGACCTGGGAGATATCATTGGCTTCTACGCCAGATTCTTTCAGGAGTGCCTGAATAACGCGGCTTCCCAGGTCAGAGGCTGAATGCTCCGCAAGCGCGCCCTGAAATGCGCCCGTCGCCGTGCGGCGGGCTGCAATAATAACAATCTCGCTCATGCGTCACTTCCCTTTAGTCCTGGCAAAGTATGGCCCGTCGCGGCCATTGCCGCGCGGTATGCAGTAAGACCATTCATGCAGGCAGGAACACCGGCATATACCGCCATCTGTATCACTATTTCAAGCAGCTCTTCCGGCGTCACGCCGGTATTGAGCGCGCCTCGCATATGCAGTTCCAGCTGCGGCATGGCATTACCCAGCGTCACAAGCGAGGCAACGGTCAACATTTCGCGCGTTTTGAGATCCAGTCCCGGACGACCCACCACATCCCCGAACGCATAGTCGGTAATCAGGGCGGGTAGCCCCGGGTCCAGCTCGCTCAGGCGGCGAGTGACTTTATCCGCGAGCCCCGCTTCAAGACGGTCCATAATCTCTCTGCCATAGCGCGTGCGGTCATTAATTTGACTCATAAGATTTCTCCATACGGGAATGTTTTGCGGTCAACGTTGATGGAATAACCGCGACAAGCAGAACGGACAGACCGATGGCCGAACCGGCAACGATATACAGGAGCGGCATTGAAAATGCTGAAACCATCCAGGCACCGACTGACGCACCGATACCTATGGCAGTATTGAAGAATGAAACGTAGATTGCGGAGGCCGGGAAGGCTTTATCCTCTGCCATACGTAAAACCCAGGTCTGGAAGCCGACAAATATTCCTGATACGGCGACACCCCAGACAACCATACTGGTGAATATCAACGCAGCAGAGAGCGAAGAACCAGACAGGCCCAGGAACAGCAGCACTGCACAGATCAGCAGTACAGACAAAGAGACCGTCAGCTTGAGATACTTATCAATCAACACGCCGGTCAAGAAATTACCTGCCAGACCCGCGATGCCGTAAACAAAAAGCACAGCAGGAATAATGGCGGTGGACAGTAAACTCTGCGTGGCTTTGTTGAATAAATCAGATTTCGGGTAAGTCTCCCCGTAGCGGGTTGTGTTTTC
>NZ_JBMKHS010000046.1:0-23706 GCF_049238105.1 Enterobacter cloacae complex sp. IR5418
AAGATGCGTGATCTGATCCTTCAACTCAGCAAAAGTTCGATTTATTCAACAAAGTCATGTTATACTCAAAGTAGACAATCCTGATCTCAAGCGTACGTATTGTCCATGCGATGAATAAAGGAAAAGTTATGAAACACAAGCTTTCTGCAATCCTTATGGCCTTCATGTTGACGACGCCAGCTGCGTTTGCTGCCCCTGAAGCAGCAAACGGGACCGAGGCAACGACGGGTACTACTGGCACCACAACGACCACTACCGGTGCAACCACGACGGCTGCTACCACTGGTGGCGTGGCTGCTGGAGCTGTCGGCACGGCGACAGTTGTCGGTGTGGCAACGGCTGTTGGTGTGGCGACGTTGGCAGTAGTTGCAGCAAATGACAGTGGCGATGGCGGTTCTCATAACACCTCAACCACCACGTCCACTACGCGCTAATTCTGCTTAAACGCGTCGAAATTAAAGTTAAATAACACCCGGTTGCGATATTCGTACCGGGCTTTAGAGATTTGCATTTTTTTAATTAACCTTTCAAGGATTAAAGGTGCGCCCTCTTATTTTATCGATTTTCGCACTATTTCTTGCGGGATGTACGCACAGCCAGCAAAGTATGGTCGATACATTTCGCGCCAGCCTTTTCGATAATCAGGATATCACCGTAGCGGATCAGCAGATCCAGGCGTTGCCTTATTCCACGATGTATTTACGCCTTAATGAAGGGCAACGAATCTTTGTGGTACTGGGATATATAGAACAAGAACAAAGCAAATGGTTATCCCAGGATAACGCCATGCTGGTTACTCATAATGGACGTCTTTTAAAGACCGTCAAACTTAATAATAATCTGCTGGAAGTGACAAATTCCGGGCAGGACCCTCTGCGTAACGCGCTGGCAATAAAAGACGGCAGCCGCTGGACGCGCGATATTCTCTGGAGTGAAGACAACCATTTTCGCTCTGCGACCCTGAGTTCCACTTTTTCCTTTGCTGGATTAGAGACGCTGCATATTGCGGGTCGCGATGTGCTGTGTAATGTCTGGCAGGAAGAGGTGACTTCCACGCTGCCAGAAAAACAGTGGCAAAACACATTCTGGGTCGATTCGGCTACTGGCCAGGTTCGTCAAAGTCGGCAAATGTTAGGCGCAGGGGTTATTCCCGTAGAAATGACGTTTCTTAAACCCGCACCATGAATAAATTACAGTCGTATTTCATTGCCAGCGTACTTTACGTAATGACACCCCATGCCTTTGCGCAAGGAACGGTGACTATTTATCTGCCTGGCGAACAACAGACACTTTCCGTTGGCCCCGTGGAAAATGTTGCCCAGTTGGTGACACAACCGCAACTGCGCGATCGCCTCTGGTGGCCTGGTGCCTTGCTGACCGACTCTGCGGCGAAAGCTAAAGCGCTTAAAGACTACCAACATGTCATGGCACAGCTTGCTTCCTGGGAAGCAGAAGCTGACGACGATGTGGCGGCAACGATTAAATCCGTGCGCCAGCAGTTACTCAATCTCAATATCACTGGTCGCTTACCGGTCAAACTGGACCCTGATTTTGTACGAGTGGATGAGAACAGCAATCCCCCGCTGGTCGGGGACTATACGCTCTATACCGTACAGCGTCCGGTGACTATTACTCTGCTGGGTGCGGTTTCTGGGGCTGGGCAATTGCCCTGGCAGGCAGGCCGTAGCGTTACCGATTATCTGCAAGATCACCCCCGTCTTGCAGGCGCGGACAAGAATAACGTTATCGTGATTACGCCTGAGGGTGAGACTGTCGTCGCCCCTGTTGCCCTGTGGAATAAAAGACATGTGGAACCACCGCCTGGCAGCCAGCTTTGGTTAGGCTTTTCTGCGCATGTACTGCCCGAAAAATATGCTGATTTAAATGACCAGATTGTGTCTGTTTTAACGCAACGTGTTCCTGACTGATGAAGAAGAATTCTTATCTTTTAAGCTGCCTGGCCATTGCCGTCTCCAGTGCCTGTCATGCTGAAGTATTAACCTACCCGGATCCGCTGGGTTCGTCGCAATCGGACTTTGGCGGCACAGGATTGTTGCAGATGCCAAATGCGCGCATCGCACCGGAGGGTGAATTCAGCGTCAACTACCGGGATAACGATCAATACCGTTTCTACTCCACCTCCGTGGCGCTGTTCCCATGGCTGGAAGGCACCATTCGTTATACGGATGTGCGCACACGTAAATATAGCCAGTGGGAAGATTTCAGCGGCGATCAGTCATACAAAGACAAATCATTCGATTTTAAACTTCGCCTGTGGGAAGAAGGTTACTGGCTACCGCAAGTGGCGTTTGGTAAACGTGATATTGCTGGTACGGGTCTGTTTGACGGTGAGTATCTGGTGGCCAGCAAGCAAGCGGGGCCATTTGATTTCACCCTCGGGATGGCATGGGGCTACGCCGGTAATGCGGGCAATATTACCAACCCGTTTTGCCGGGTGAGCGATAAATATTGTCATCGCGCAGAGTCTCACGATGCGGGCGATATCAGCTTTAGCGATATCTTTCGTGGCCCGGCCTCCATCTTTGGCGGCATTGAGTATCAAACGCCGTGGAATCCCCTGCGTCTGAAACTCGAATACGACGGCAACAATTACCAGAATGATTTCGCTGGCAAACTGCCTCAGGCAAGCCATTTCAACGTCGGTGCAGTTTATCGCGCTGCCAACTGGGCAGACCTCAACCTGAGTTATGAACGCGGTAACACGTTGATGTTTGGTTTCACTTTACGGACCAATTTCAACGATCTGCGCCCTGCCCTGCGCGATACGCCAAAACCGGCATATCAACCTGCGCCTGAATCTGAAGGATTGCAGTACACCACGGTAGCAAACCAACTTACCGCCCTGAAGTATAACGCGGGCTTTGACGCGCCAGAAATTCAGCTACGCGATAAGACGCTGTATATGTCTGGTCAGCAATACAAATACCGTGATTCTCGTGAAGCGGTCGATCGTGCCAGCCGGATTCTGGTGAATAACCTGCCGCAAGGCGTTGAGAAGATTAGCGTGACGCAAAAGCGCGAGCATATGGCGATGGTGACTACCGAAACCGACGTAGCCAGCCTGCGCAAACAGCTGGCAGGTACAGCGTCTGGTCAATCAGAGCCACTGCAACAACAACGTGTTGAAGCTGAAGATCTTTCTGCCTTTGGTCGGGGCTACCGTATTCGTGAAGATCGCTTTAGCTACTCTTTCAACCCAACACTTTCACAGTCGCTGGGCGGCCCGGAAGATTTCTATATGTTCCAGCTGGGGCTGATGTCCAGCGCCCGCTACTGGTTTACTGACCACCTGCTGCTTGATGGCGGTATTTTCACCAATATTTACAATAACTACGACAAGTTTAAGTCTTCGCTATTACCCGCGGACTCTACCCTGCCCCGCGTGCGCACGCATATCCGTGATTACGTTCGCAATGACGTTTATCTCAACAACTTGCAGGCGAACTACTTTGCCGACTTAGGCAATGGTTTCTATGGCCAGGTGTATGGCGGTTATCTGGAAACGATGTACGCCGGTGTCGGTTCCGAGCTGCTTTATCGCCCGCTAGATGCCAGCTGGGCGCTGGGTGTGGACGTTAACTACGTGAAGCAACGTGACTGGGACAACATGATGCGCTTCACCGATTATTCCACACCCACAGGTTTCGTGACGGCTTACTGGAACCCGCCGACGCTCAATGGCGTACTGATGAAACTTAGCGTTGGGCAATATCTGGCAAAAGATAAAGGCGCAACGATCGACGTCGCCAAACGCTTTGACAGCGGCGTGGCGGTAGGGGTATGGGCGGCAATCAGTAACGTATCTAAAGATGACTATGGCGAAGGCGGCTTTAGTAAAGGTTTTTATATCTCGATTCCGTTCGACTTGATGACCATTGGACCTAACCGCAACCGCGCGGTGGTTTCGTGGACACCATTGACGCGTGATGGTGGACAAATGCTGTCACGCAAATACCAGCTCTATCCAATGACGGCAGAGCGAGAAGTACCGGTTGGACAATAACCTGACGTAATTCATAACATTACATTGACTGATAAATATAAACCAATGAAAAAGAACATTTTTAAGTTTTCGGTACTGACATTGGCTGTTCTGTCTTTGACAGCATGTACCCTTATTCCTGGTCAGAATTTATCGACCAGTAACAAGGATGTCATTGAACTACCTGACAATCAGTATGACCTGGACAAAATGGTCAATATCTATCCCGTCACGCCAGGATTGATTGATCAGTTGCGCGCCAAACCGATTATGTCGCAGGCTAACCCGGAGCTGGAGCAGCAAATCGCGAACTATGAATATCGTATCGGCATTGGTGATGTGTTGATGGTTACGGTCTGGGATCACCCGGAACTAACCACCCCCGCAGGGCAATACCGTAGCGCCAGTGATACCGGCAACTGGGTTAACGCCGATGGTGCGATTTTCTACCCCTATATTGGTCGCCTGAAAGTGGCCGGGAAAACACTTGCCCAGGTACGCAACGAGATTACAGCGCGTCTCGATTCAGTCATTGAAAGCCCGCAAGTCGATGTCAGCGTCGCGGCGTTCCGCTCGCAAAAAGCGTACGTCACCGGCGAAGTCAGCAAATCGGGTCAGCAGCCGATTACCAATATTCCTCTGACCATCATGGATGCGATTAACGCCGCGGGCGGTCTGACCGCAGATGCAGACTGGCGCAATGTGGTGCTCACCCAGAATGGCGTAAAGACCAAAGTGAACCTCTATGCGCTGATGCAACGTGGCGACTTGCGCCAGAACAAACTGCTGCACCCGGGCGATATTTTATTTATTCCGCGCAACGATGATCTGAAAGTCTTCGTGATGGGTGAAGTGGGTAAACAGAGCACGCTGAAAATGGACCGCAGCGGTATGACCCTGGCGGAAGCGCTGGGTAACGCTGAGGGTATGAATCAGGATGTCGCTGATGCGACGGGGATTTTTGTTATTCGTGCAACGCAAAACAAGCAGAATGGCAAAATCGCCAATATTTATCAGCTGAATGCGAAGGACGCATCGGCAATGATACTCGGAACGGAATTCCAGCTTGAACCTTACGACATTGTTTATGTCACTACCGCGCCGCTGGCTCGTTGGAACCGTGTGATTTCCCTGCTGGTACCGACGATTTCCGGGGTGCATGACCTGACAGAGACTTCACGGTGGATTCAAACATGGCCCAACTAAAATTTAACTCAATCCTGGTGGTTTGTACCGGCAACATTTGCCGTTCGCCCATTGGCGAGCGCTTGCTGCGTAAACGTCTGCCAGGCGTAAAAGTCAAATCGGCAGGTGTTCATGGTCTGGTAAAACACCCTGCAGATGCGACAGCAGCAGATGTTGCCGCTAATCATGGCGTATCTCTTGAAGGACATGCCGGACGTAAGCTCACTGCTGAGATGGCACGAAATTACGATCTGATTCTGGCAATGGAGTCGGAACATATTGCTCAGGTTACCGCAATCGCTCCCGAGGTCCGCGGGAAGACAATGCTGTTTGGGCAATGGCTGGAACAGAAAGAGATCCCGGATCCCTATCGTAAAAGTCAGGACGCATTTGAACATGTCTACGGTATGTTGGAGCGCGCCAGTCAGGAATGGGCGAAGCGCCTCAGCCGGTAATTTGAGTTTATAAAATACGATGACAACTAAAAATATGAATACGCCACCAGGCAGCACTCAGGAAAATGAGATCGATCTGCTTCGTCTGGTCGGCGAGTTATGGGATCACCGTAAGTTTATTATCAGCGTGACCGCGTTATTCACACTGATCGCTGTCGCTTACTCGCTGTTAAGCACGCCAATTTATCAGGCAGATACTCTGGTCCAGGTTGAGCAGAAACAGGGCAACGCCATTCTCAGCGGCCTGAGCGATATGATCCCTAACTCATCGCCCGAGTCTGCACCGGAGATCCAACTGCTGCAATCGCGCATGATTCTCGGTAAAACCATTGCTGAACTGAATCTGCGCGACATGGTTGAGCAGAAGTATTTTCCGATTGTGGGTCGCGGCTGGGCGAGATTAACCAAAGAAAAACCAGGTGAGCTGGCGATCAGCTGGATGCATATTCCACAACTGAATGGTCAGGATCAGCAACTGACACTCACGGTTGGGGAAAACGGCCACTATACGCTGGAAGGTGAAGAGTTCACCGTCAATGGTATGGTCGGCCAGCGTCTGGAAAAAGATGGCGTTGCGCTGACTATCGCGGACATTAAGGCCAAACCAGGAACACAGTTTGTCCTGAGCCAGCGTACCGAACTGGAAGCGATTAACGCGTTGCAGGAAACCTTTACCGTTAGCGAACGCAGTAAAGAAAGCGGGATGCTGGAACTTACCATGACTGGTGATGATCCCCAGTTGATTACTCGTATTCTGAACAGCATCGCTAACAACTATTTGCAACAGAATATCGCTCGCCAGGCGGCGCAGGATTCACAAAGCCTTGAATTCTTACAGCGCCAGTTGCCAGAAGTGCGCAGCGAGCTGGACCAGGCGGAAGAAAAACTCAACGTTTATCGCCAGCAGCGCGATTCGGTTGACCTTAACCTGGAAGCCAAAGCCGTTCTTGAGCAGATTGTGAACGTTGATAATCAACTCAATGAGCTGACCTTCCGCGAGGCAGAGATCTCCCAGCTGTATAAGAAAGATCACCCAACTTATCGTGCGCTGCTGGAAAAACGCCAGACGCTAGAGCAAGAACGCAAACGCCTGAATAAGCGGGTATCGGCTATGCCTTCCACCCAACAGGAAGTGTTGCGTTTAAGTCGTGACGTAGAAGCGGGCCGTGCGGTATATCTGCAATTACTTAACCGCCAGCAGGAGTTGAGTATTTCGAAATCCAGTGCCATTGGTAACGTGCGGATTATCGACCCGGCAGTCACTCAGCCGCAGCCAGTGAAACCGAAAAAAGCGTTGAATGTGGTGCTTGGTTTTATTCTTGGCCTGTTTATTTCGGTGGGTGCCGTGCTGGCGCGTGCGATGTTGCGTCGTGGTGTAGAAGCCCCGGAACAACTGGAAGAGCACGGCATCAGCGTTTATGCCACCATCCCGATGTCCGAGTGGCTGGATAAACGTACCCGTCTGCGTAAGAAAAATTTATTTTCTAATCAGCAGCGCCATCGTACTAAAAATATCCCCTTCCTGGCGGTGGATAACCCGGCGGATTCTGCTGTGGAAGCCGTACGTGCGCTACGAACCAGTCTGCATTTCGCTATGATGGAGACTGAGAATAACATTCTGATGATCACCGGTGCGACGCCAGACAGTGGTAAAACATTTGTCAGTTCAACTCTGGCAGCGGTGATCGCCCAGTCCGATCAAAAAGTGTTATTTATTGATGCCGACTTACGCCATGGTTATTCGCATAACCTGTTTACCGTGAGTAATGCACATGGCTTGTCGGAATATCTGGCAGGTAAAGATGAGCTCAACAAAGTGATCCAGCATTTTGGCAAAGGAGGCTTTGATGTGATTACTCGCGGTCAGGTGCCACCTAACCCGGCTGAACTGCTGATGCGCGATCGGATGCGTCAATTACTGGAATGGGCGAACGACCATTACGATCTGGTGATTGTCGATACGCCGCCGATGCTGGCGGTGAGCGATGCTGCGGTCGTGGGGCGCTCTGTCGGCACCAGCCTGCTGGTTGCGCGTTTTGGCCTGAACACCGCCAAAGAGGTGAGCTTGTCAATGCAGCGTCTGGAACAGGCAGGCGTCAATATTAAAGGCGCTATCCTCAATGGTGTGATTAAACGCGCCAGCACCGCTTACAGTTACGGCTATAACTATTACGGTTATAGTTACTCCGAGAAAGAGTAAAACTGAAGGTAAAGTGACCGGATGCGGCGTGAACGCCTTTTCCGGTCTACGCATTAGACAGTTCTTCGTTTGTCATCAGCCTCAGAGCATTCAGGTAGCTGAATGCTCTTTTTTATGCATTACAAACTGCACGCCGGTATGCGTGCTTCATTCACGATTTGCGTAAAACCGGCCAACGAACACATGCCCTGCGCATTTCGCTCTTCACATCCTGCTAGGGTCAGTTTCACCTCTCCGGGCGGCGTATTTAATGACAGCGGCGTTTTATCACGCATCTGCTGTAAAGTCTGGAAGACCAGCGAAACCTGAATCCACTGGCTGTTATCGCTTAGCCGACGCCAGCGTTCAAACACCAGTTCACCACCTGGCGGCGTGTTATCCGGCTGACCTGGAAGCGTCCAGTTGAGCTCCAGTGCGCCGCCGAGATTTGCCAGATTAGTATCGTGTCCGGCGATAAACAGCACTGAAGTGGGCAATATCACACCATACGCCTGTTTTTGCGGTGGATGGGGCGTCAACGCTGTCATGATCAAATCCAACAACGGGGTGGCGCGGCTGCGGGCAACCTCCGGCGTGCGTTGTAGTAAATAAAATTGCGCGTTATGCAAACTTAGCAACGTGTTCCACTGGTGTGAATCAGTGATCCTTCCCCACCCCGGCTCCGGCATTCCCTGTGCCTGTTGCAGGAGAAATATCTCCGTCAGCATTGATGCGAGGCTTACCGCACCGGTTAATGAGACATTGTCGGCGCTCACCTTGAGTTCCGATGGTAATGCCTGCGTTAATGAACAGCTTTCGTCCTGTTTCTCACGGTTAAGGCACAAGTTTGATTGCGGAAAATTAAGCACCCGTTCCAGTTCGCGAAACGCCGTTTGCCGATGCCCGGTAAAGTCAGCAATTGACCCTCCTGCCCTGCTGAGGATCGCGTCAGTCACGTTCGCGTTATCCAGTTGGCAAACGCCAGTTTTTAGAGGATTAAATAACGGATCGGGACTGGACGTATCTGCCTGGGTATGTACGGTTATTGCACAGTCAGGTGCCAGCCCGGCGGCGAAGGCTTCGCCTGTTTTACGGGTACGCTCGTCGACATCAGCAATAATCGCGACCTGACCAGGCTGCGGGCAGCCCTTTTTCGTCAGCAATCCGTCAGCTACCAGACGCTGGCGTTGGTAATGTCCGAGATAAGCGATTAGCTCACCACCGCGCGGTGTCAGCCAACCCAGTTTTACCGGCCAGGTTGGCCATGCGTCTGGGGTGACATCCTGCATCAGTTGCGTGGCCTTGGTTGGGGCACGCACACCATGACGACTGACAATCACCACACTTTCCAGCTTCAGCTCCGGCTCACTCTGAGCGAATGCAGATTGCGGGGTTAACGGAATCAGAAGAGATAAAAATGGGATCAAGATCGCTTTCATCGATATGTTTCCGCTTTTCATATCCGACATTATTGATTGCCTGATACGACGCTAATGCGCCGCATCAGACTTACGTTCGTTAACTTTTCAATCGCGGGTCCAGCCATACCAACACAAGGGTGGAGAGCGAACACATCAACAAAATGCCGACGAACCAAAGTAAATACCACATTGTTCCTGCACCTTAGTACAGCTCGTTTTCGTTACGGCGGAGAGTTTCTGTCGTCATGCGCCCCCACATTTTGTATGTAGCTCCAGAGAGTGTAGAGCAACACAATGGGCAAAAATATCAGCACGATTACCAACATAATACTCAGCGTCAGCTGACTGGAAGTGCTGTCCCACAACGTCAGGCTGGAGATTGGACTCACGCTTGACGGCATGACAAAGGGGAACAGCGTGATGCCTGCCGTGAAAATCACGCCAAATTGCATCAATGATGCCATCAAAAATCCCCAACCCGGGCGACCACGATAAATCGCCATCACCGTCAGCAATGGGCAGAAGAACCCCAGTAGCGGGAAGATCCACAAAACGGGCGACTCGACAAAATTATTCATCCAGGCACCAGGTAGCACTGCCACCAGTTTCATTAACGGATTGGAAGGACCGTTAGCATCCTGGGCGAGCAGTACAAAGCCATCAATACCGACCCACAGCCAGTAACCCGCCAGCAAAAAGCACAGCATCACCAACAGTGCAGCGCGTTTAGTCGCCAGCTGTGAACGCAGATGAATCACACCAACAGTTTTCAGTTGTAACCAGACGCCACCTTGCAAAATCACCATCCCAAGGCTGAGCAATCCGCACAATAAAGGGAATGGCGTCAGCAGTTGCCAGAAGCTGCCGAGATACTCCACGCGTAATTGCGGTGTGAAGGCAAACGGCACGCCGAGCAACAAGTTGCCGAAGGCGATACCGAAGACTACCGGCGGCACCAGACTGCCGATGACCAGACCGGCATCCCACATTTTACGCCAGCGTGCATCGGCGATTTTTCCGCGATAATCAAAGGCCAGCGGGCGGAAGAACAGCGAGCACAGCACCAGGATCATCGCCACATAAAAGCCGGAAAACGCCGCTGCATACACTCTGGGCCAGGCGGCAAATAATGCCCCACCTGCGAGGATCAACCAGACCTGATTGCCTTCCCAGTGCGCACCAACGCTATTAATCACTATCCGGCGTTCATCATCATTACGCGCCACCAGCGGCAGCAAACAGCCGATCCCCATGTCAAATCCGTCGGAGATCATAAAGACCACCAGGATCACGCCAATCAGCAGCCACCAGATGAAGCGCAATGTTTCATAATCAAACATGATTTTCTCCTTTACCCCTGTTGCTGCGTCGGTTGTTCACTCTGCATCGCGCTCGGCCCCAGACGGGCATATTTCTGCATCAGGTAGACTTCGGCGATTAAGAACAGGGTGTAAAGCCCTACGATCATGATCAGTGAGAAAGCCAGTTGTCCTGTGGTTAAGGCGGAGTGCGCGGAGTATGTCGGTAAGATGTCCTGTATCGCCCACGGCTGACGACCAAACTCGGTCATAAACCACCCGGCTTCAATCGCAATCCACGGCAACGGCAAACTCCAGAGCGCCATTTTCAGCACCCAGCGATGCTGGTCGATTTTGCCACGCAGCGTCTGGACAAGCGCAATCAGCATCACCAGTAGCAGCAGGGAACCACAGCCCACCATGATGCGGAAACTCCAGAATACCGGCGCAACCTGAGGTATTGCACCACGCATCGCCGCCTGGTACTGTGCGGCTGTGACATGATTCATATCCGGCGCATAGCGGGAGAGCAACATGCCGTAGCCCAGGTCACCTTCCAGTTCCCGGAATGCCTGCAACACATGCGGCTCACGATTGCCTTGCGATATTTCCTGCATTAACAGCCAGACCATACGTCCGCGTTGCAAGCGTGGGTAGGTTTCAGCCATCAAATTCTTCAGACCCGGCACGGGTTTATCTAATGAGTGAGTGGCGAGGATCCCTAGCAGCGCGGGAATTTTGATGGCAAAGGCGTTACGCTCTTGATCCTGTTCCGGCCAGGCAACCACATGGAACGGTGCAGGTGCAGGTTCCGTTTGCCACTCCCCTTCCATCGCCGCCAGTTTTACCGGTTGTACTTGCGCGACTTCATACGCAGAACTGTCTCCGAGTTGCAGCGTGCCAATAATCGCCAGAGTACCGAAGACGGAACCGATGGCAAACGAGCGTAATGCGACATCGCGCTCCCGTCCGCGCAGTAAATACCAGGCGCTGATCGCCATAATAAACATGGCCGAGATTTTGTTGTTCTTTTAGAGCCTGAGGTTTAGCGTAAGCGGGAGCCAGCCTGTAAATACCATCACCATCGGGGACGATTCTGTCGCCCAGACGATTAAGATCACGATACAAAGTACGCTCACTGATGTTGAATTCGTCCATCATCTTCTTACGTGATACAAAACCGTACTGGTAAAGTTCTGCAATAATAGCGGTTATTCTTTGTACCATTACCTCATGCCCGCTCATGCGCGTTCTCCTTGTAATTTTTCCTTGAGATTACCAGTCGCTACTGACAGGGCATGTCAGTAGCGACTGGAGGATCATGTTTTCATATCGGCAAATTTCTCACATAACTTAAGGAGATTAAGTCGAAAAGTCAGTTAATGGATTTTGCGGTCAATAACATAATCAGTCTCCTGCAGGCAGTCGCGAGTAGCCACTCAGAGGTGAAAGAACAACTGACGTGTCAAGGCTTCAAAAGCGGAGTATGCTGAGATTCAGTCGATTAGAGCCAGGCTGAAAAAATCTTTATAGACTTAGTTTGTTTTGCCTCAGGACTGACTGCAGCCAAACGAGCGTTCATCTCGGCTGTATGACTTGGTGCGCTCCTTCGCAAAGTAGCTCAGACGGAAAGTGAGCTTATCGTAAACCGCACGATAGTCTGTGGCGTTGGCATCCAGATAATACAGGGGATTATCTGGGATGTGGACCAACGTTCGGTATTCGGGGTAAGGGCCTAGTTGCAAAGCGCTCAGCCAGGCTTCACGTATCAGGCTGGCTAATCCCGTTCCCCCTTCTCCATAGCTCCCAAGTCCATTGAATGTGTCTTTGTTCACGAAAAGTACCATGTGGTAATGGGACTTCTCGTTTATTTCTCCCACTTCCCGAACCCAGGCGTAACGCAACTGGCATGGGTAGCTCCTGATGCCATTCTTTATTTTATTTCGGTACCGAGCATCGATTTTTGCATTAAGCGATTCAATGAAACGGGATATCAGACCACTATTCCTATTACAGTTGTCATCAGGCAGACGTAGATCGACACGGACAGCCATTGTCCTTGGGTGTTGTGCTATAGCGTTATCAATTACACCCAGCATCCGTTGCAAATACGTTGTATTGAATGGGGCATGACGTTGGTCAAGATAAATATCATTAAGCATAATAGATTCCTGTGATCTGAATATCGGGCAGGACGGAACCTTACCCGCGATGGTTGAGGTAATTAGGTGGTATCAAATCTGGCTTATTGAGTTTGTGTTGGATGTTAGTTGGGTGATGCTGACTAAATTGCTTGGTGTGTATTGCGTAGGTGTGTATTACTGGAATATTGGGGTTTATGTACTGATATATATTAACAATCCGTCACGTATTAATACTCAACATTCAGGCCAGATGCGGTTTGATATTTCATTGTGTTAAATTATTTACTCCGAAGTTAATGTCGTCTGAAAAAAATGATTAAGGGGTGGCTATAACTTATTTCAATCACGGTGCATGATCAGAGTGTCATTTAAAATTAAGCAGCAAAAAGGGCATGGAATTTGATAAACACAGTCCAAAATATTTAATTTCTGGAATCATTAATTTTAGCCTGCAACCACTCCTCCAGGTCGCTTTTTAACCAGCGAGAAGCTCTACCCATCTTAATGGGTTTCGGAAATACCCCTTCCTGTATCAACTTATAGAACCATTTATCACTCAGGCCAGTAAGGCGTGTGATAAACTTCATATCGATGAACTCATCTTCCAGTAGTGCAGGTTTAGTTTTCATGCTGAGTGTCCCATTGCGAGAAGAGCACCGGAGCAGGCGATAACTAATTGTTCACGCCTTCTCCTCCACATGAATGGGGTGTGACGTAAAAAAAGATCTGGAAGGAGCAGTTGAGCTACCCAACTAAGAATGCATAGATACGGAAAACCTCGTGTAACGCTGTTCTCTGACCGTTACAATTTGACGGATGTCGAAACTTTGTAGAGTGCAATCATGAAAATTATTCAGAGTGGTGAGTTGATCAGTACTCTCCCCCAATTTACCAGAGGCAGAAAAATCACAGGAGGCAACCAGCCATTAATCACTTACTAATCAGTTAGTAATCACTACTTTATCATTAAAAAATCAGCAAAAAACCAGTCAACAGTCACCTTGCAGATGCCAAATCATCATGGTTCATTTATACTTTTGAAAGCATCGGACAGATGTGATATCACACTGGAGGGTACATGCTTAGGTATGACGAAGTGAGAGAGGAGTTCTTTTCCCTTTACGTTCTGAGTCTGTATTACAACGAAGATTACATTAAGCAGGCGAGTAATTTCGACACGCCTGAGGAATTTCAAAAACTCATTAATCATATATTGAACACTAAATTCCTATTCAATAATGAAGCAATACAAAGTGCGCGTACTTACTTGAAAAAACAGTTCCATTACAAAATCATTGACAAAGAGAAGTTCGATTGTTTCAAAGGTTCTGATAGAGGATCGTGGTTTGCCTTAATGTATATATATAACAACAGAATCAGTCCTGAAACCTCCTCGAGCGTGAATATCTTTGCACAAGATAATATTTACAACCCGAACTCAACTCCTGCATCCTTTTTTGAATTTGAAAACATTGATGAAATTAAAAATTTCTCACTTGATGAAGTACAAGCCGAAATGCAGGTGGGAATCTCCCCTAGCAATAAAGAAAAAAATAGAGATACACCTGAAAAATACTCGCGTAGATTTTATTTAACATCTGGCGCAGATCCCGACAACTACAGCCCGAATACAACATCCGAACAAGAACGCATTTGTACTTTGATGAGGTTTATTGATTTAGCTCCTGTAAGTTTAAGTCAGAAAATTTCCTATTTTCGTAAGTTGCATGATAAATGGCTAGAGCAATATAATACATTTCTTACTGATTATGACTGGCTAGATAAAAAAGATGAAAAGCAAGCTATCTATTGCTGGGAGTATCTGAGAAATAAAAATATGATCCCCTTTTATTTAAAACCATATAACACTGCAATGAGAATACAGATGATCATTGCATGCATGGATAGTTGGGACACTGGAGTTGAAGAAAAATATTTCTTTATTCAGAAAATGAAGCATGCTTGGCAGCAGGCTGTTTCATCACGTAAAAAAGACAAAAAGTAGATCAAGTTAATAATTTTCAGATATATATCATCCCTTTGAACATACCAGATTAACGGTGGAATCTCACGATTCTGCCGTTTTTGTATTATTTTTCAGAGGAGTAGTAATGAACAATTCTGAAGGATTGAAGCCGTTTCAGCAATCGCTCGCTGGTCTGCCACAGTGGGTGTCTGAACGTATATTGCAGCAGATAAATCAGTTAACCCGCTACGAGCCAGTGATCGGCATTATGGGTAAAACCGGTGTTGGGAAGAGCAGTCTGTGCAATGCCCTGTTTGCCGGAGATATATCACCGGTCAGCGATGTGGCTGCATGTACCCGTGAGCCACTGCGCTTTCGCCTGCAAGTCGGCGACCGCTATATGACGCTGGTGGACCTGCCCGGCGTGGGCGAAAGTGGTGCTCGCGATACCGAGTATGCTGCGATGTACCGCGAACAACTCCCCCGGCTCGACCTGGTTCTGTGGCTGATTAAGGCCGATGACCGGGCGCTGGCGGTGGATGAACATTTTTATCATCAGGTGATTGGAGAGGTATACCGGCATAAGGTGCTGTTTGTTATCAGCCAGTCGGATAAGGCCGAACCCACCAGCGGTGGGGGACCGTTGTCCACGGCGCAGAAGCAGAATATCAGCCGTAAAATCTGTCTGCTGCATGAGCTGTTCCAGCCCGTACATCCGGTGTGTGCCGTGTCGGTCCGTCTTCAGTGGGGACTGCGGGTGATGGCCGAGCGAATGATTAAGTGCCTGCCACGTGAGGCCACCAGCCCGGTGGTGTCGCAACTCCAGTCTTCCTTTCGCACGACGGTAGTCCGGGAACAGGCTCGTAGCGATTTTGGTGAAACCGTCGGGGCCGTACTCGATAGCATCAGTGCCTTTCCCCTGATACCCGCCCCGGTACGGGCTGTCATTCAGGCCGTGCGCACCACGGTGGTGTCAGTGGCCCGCGCCGTCTGGGATTTCTTCTTCTGAGTATTTAACCCATCCCTGTTACTTCCCTGCCCCTGTCGCAGATGCGACGGGGATCCCTTTTATTTGTTTTCCCGTTATGAGGAGTCTGCTTATGACCCGTCTGGCTTCGCGCTTTGGCGCAGCAAATCTTATCCGTCGCGACCGCCCGTTAACCCGCGAAGAGCTGTTTCGCGTGGTGCCCAGTGTATTCAGTGAGGACAAACACGCATCCCGTAGTGAGCGTTATACCTATATACCCACCATATCCCTGCTGGACAGCCTGCAGCGCGAAGGCTTCCAGCCGTTCTTTGCCTGTCAGACCCGGGTACGCGACCCGGGTCGACGCGAGCACACAAAACACATGCTACGCCTTCGTCGGGAGGGGCAGATTACCGGTAAACAGGTACCAGAAATTATCCTGCTCAACTCCCATGATGGCACCAGTTCGTACCAGATGTTGCCGGGTTTATTTCGTGCGGTTTGTCAGAACGGGCTCGTCTGCGGTGAGTCATTTGGCGAGGTGCGTGTGCCGCACAAAGGCGATGTAGTGAGTCAGGTGATTGAGGGGGCCTATGAAGTGCTGGGCATTTTTGACCGTGTGGAGGAGAAGCGGGATGCGATGCAGTCGTTGCTGTTGCCACCACCTGCGCAGCAGGCACTGGCAAAAGCCGCGCTGACGTACCGCTTTGGTGAGGACCACCAGCCGGTGACTGAGTCGCAGATCCTCTCCCCGCGCCGCTGGCAAGATGAGAGTAGCGACCTGTGGACCACGTACCAGCGTATTCAGGAGAACCTGATTAAGGGTGGGCTCAGTGGCCGTAATGCCAAAGGAGGACGGTCACATACCCGTGCCGTTCGCGGTATCGACGGGGACGTGAAACTTAACCGGGCACTGTGGGTGATGGCGGAAGCGATGCTCACGCAACTGCAGTGACCGTTTAATGTTGCCGCTTTGTTAATATCGGACACCACCTGTCCGCATCGCACCGTGCTGGCGGTCCTCACTCACTGAGTGAATGGCCTGTAACCCCCGCTGCCTCTGGCTTTTGCAGAAATGAAAAATAGTTTCTGTGATGTCCATACCCTGTCCGACCCCCTCTTTAAAGTAATCACATCATTTTCAGTCAGTTAACTTTCACGGAGAACGTCTCATGACACAGGCAGAACGCCGCCATGACCGGCTGGCTGTCAGGCTGTCACTGATAATCAGCCGTCTGGTGGCAGGGGAAACACTGAGTGTGCGTAAGCTGGCCGCTGAGTTTGGTGTGTCGGTGCGCACGCTGCGGCGTGATTTTCGTGAGCGGCTGATGTATCTGGACCTGGAGTATCAGTCCGGATATTGCCGCTTACGTACTGCGGGCAGTGAGACGCAGATGGTGCCCGACGTGCTTATCTTTGCCCACCGCAGCGGGATGGCCGGTCTTTTCCCTGGCTTTGACCGTCGTCTGGTAAACGCACTGCTGATGTGCGATGAGTCTCCCTGCGTAATCGCACCCGCCAGTCCGGCTCCTTCGCCATCAGGCGCATTGTCTTTCTGGCGACTGATTCAGGCCATTACCGGGCGCAGGCGGGTGACGCTGATTGCCGAGGGGCAGCGCTGTGAGCGGCTGGCTCCCTGCCGGTTACTTATCCACCAGCAGGCCTGGTATCTGGTGGCAGAGCACGACGGACATATCGCCGTATTCACCCTGGATGAAATCCATCTGGTTCAACCCCTGCAGGAGTCTTTTCGCCGCAACGACAGTCTGTGCAGTCTGGTTGAAGACCCGGTGTTTATTCAGGCCTTACCCCATTTTCGCTTTATCCAGCAGTCGCTGCTTGCGTTTGTTCCGGCCGACAGCCCACCGGAATAGTGCAGGTCTATCTCAACTCATCCGCAGGGAGAGCCTATGCCATTTATTGCCATTATCGCCATTGTTGTCATCGTCATCATTCTGAACAAAACCGGGGTGTCCGACAGCCTCACGGCCCTGACCCTTGCCACCGTTGCCGCACTGCTGACGGGCGGAGGGGCAGCCGGTGCGGCCAGTGTCGCACTGACACCGTTCGTCGGCGTGCCGGTGGGTATTTTCGTCGGCATTTATGTCTTTGCCAAAGTGGTTCGTCTGATTTCAGGAAAAAAATAATGAAACGTAAAACACTGCCTCTGCTGGTGCTGGTTGCCACCACGCTGTTTCTAAGCGCATGCGATAACAGAAGTGATGACCTGAAGGCCATCAGCAAATTTAAGGATCTAACCCCACCGCGTTTCAGTGATGTGGTCAGCCACCAGGATGATGTCAGCGAAGAATGGTCACAGGTTGACTACTTATCCGGTCCCACCTTGCAGGTTTTACGTACCCACCAGTCGCCCGATGGCTGCGAGGGTGGCAGTTACTACTACCTCGTGGATATGCAGGAAAAAACCGTCCAGCCACTGATGAATGCGCTGTGTATTGCCGATAACATCAAACTGGAATACCAGGAGGTGACGGACCCGTATACCAAAGAAAAATACTTTGAGTACGCCCATGACGGCAAACTGATGGGGCGACTGCTGATACCCTCAAACCCTGAGAACTAGGAATAAAACAACGACAAAGGAGACAAGAATGACAATACTTTCACTAAGTCGGTTTATGCTGGCGGGTGTACTGCTCGCGAGCTTTAATGCCTCTGCTATCCCGGGGTTCTGGCAGCAGGGTTACGGTCAGGGCAATACGGAATACAGCGTGACCGAAGCCAGCGGAAAGACGTTTACCATCAACTGCACAGGGAACCCGGACCAGAATGGTTTCTATCAGCATTCAGTCTTTCTTACCCTTGCCGATGACAAGATGGTCAGTTCGCACGATGACGACACTACTATCACCGTAGTGATGGATCACCAGCAGTACATTATTCCGTCCAGCCTGGGCTGGCGTAACGGCGATAACGCCTGGTTTGACTTCATCAGCAATATCTCTGAGGCCGGGCAGTTCGACGTCTACGTCAATGACCACAAAGCAGGGACCTTCACTGCGGACCGGAAGAACGCTGAGAAAGTTCTGTCCACTCTCGGAGACTGCAGCAACGACTGATAGTAGTATCTTCCCCAGCAAATCCACCCCGACAGCTAGCAGGCTGCCGGGGTTTTCTTTTATCAGGAGCCCGAAAATGACCCAATCCGTGTTGCTGCCACCGGGGCCTTTCACCCGGAGACAAGCGCAAGCGGTCACTACCACGTACAGCAATATCACACTCGAAGACGACCAGGGCAGTCACTTCCGTCTGGTGGTTCGTGATACTGAAGGCCGGATGGTCTGGCGGGCATGGAACTTTGAGCCGGATGCCGGTGAAGGTCTTAACCGCTATATCCGCACCTCAGGCATCCGTACAGACACGGCCACCCGCTGATCGCGAAGCATTTACCCGCATTCACCTCCCCGAACACACTTTATATCCCCATACGCCAGCCATCGCCGCTGGCGTTTTTATTGACGGAGACATACCCATGACAACACAGACGCAGCACGACCTCGCACCCGCTAACCAACCCGAATTTGAACTGACCGTCACGCCGGTCCCCGATGAACAGCGTATCGATTTCTGGCCACAGTACTTTGGCGCTATCCCGCAGTGGCTACTCCTGGAGCCGCATATCTTCGCCTGGATGGACCGCTTCTGTGAGGGCTACAGCGGTGGTATCTGGTCGTTCTACACCCTCAGCAATGGCGGCGCATTTATGTCCCCCGAGCCTGACAACGATGAGACATGGCGTCTGTTTAACTGCCTGAACGGTAACGATGCCCAAATGAGTGCAGAAGCAGCAGGTATTGCTGTCTGCCTGATTGCGTATAGCCACCATGCCTGCCGTACAGAATGTGACGCGATGACCGCACACTATTACCGCCTGCGGGAGTATGCCATGCAACATCCAGAGGCTCACGCCATTCTGCGTATTATCGACTGACCGAAGGAGCAACAGATGAAACAGCTTTCCTTTTTACCCGGCGAGATGACGCCACAGGACCGGCGTCTCATTCAGCGGGCGCTCAGGGCTCTGGACCGCCACCTGCATGAGCCCGGCGTAGCCTTCACCTCTACCCACGCCGTACGTGAATGGCTGCGACTGCATATGGCCGCGCTTGAGCGGGAAGAGTTCCGGGTGTTGTATCTGGACAACCAGAATCAGTTGATTGCCCATGAAACGCTCTTCACCGGCACGATTAACCGCACCGAGGTGCATCCCCGGGAGGTGGTCAAACGTGCTCTGCACTTCAACGCGGCGGCGGTGATACTCGCGCATAACCATCCTTCCGGCGAGACGACACCTAGCCAGGCCGACAAAACCCTCACGCAGCGACTGGTTCAGGTGCTTCAGCTGGTGGATATCCGTGTCCCTGACCATCTGATTGTTGGTGGCAGGCAAATCTATTCGTTCGCAGAACACGGTCTGCTTTGAGGTATTACATGAAAATTATCAGTAAACGCAGGGCAATGACGATATACCGCCAGCATCCTGAGTCCCGAATCTTTCGCTACTGCACCGGCAAATACCAGTGGCACGGTAGCGTCTGTCATTACACCGGCAGGGACGTTCCGGATATCGCCGGAGTCCTCGCGGTATACGCCGAACGCCGCCAGGACCGCAATGGGCCCTATACCTGCCTGATGAGCATCACCCTGAACTGACAATAGTGGAGAACTGTAATGAGCAACCCTACCAGGGGCCTGCAGCGGGAGATTACACTGCGCCTGGGAGCCCGTCTGGTGCAGGAAGGCAACCGACTGCATTATCTGGCTGACCGGGCCAGCATCACCGGCAAGTTCAGTGACATCGAATGCCGGAAGCTGGATGAAACATTCCCGCACTTTATCCGCCAGATGGAATCGATGCTGACCACCGGTGAACTCAGCCCCCACCATGCCCACTGCGTTACCCTGTACCACAACGATTTAACCTGCGAAGCCGACACCTTCGGCTCCTGTGGTTACGTTTATCTGGCTGTTTATCCGACGCCCGAAACGAAAAAGTAAATCATCAGAATAATCTTCTGCTCCGGCCTGGTGTTTTCACCACGCCACTTTTCCATTTTTCATCTCTGCATATCAGGAAAATCTTCAGTATGAAAACATTACCCGACACACACGTACGGGAGGCATCGCGCTGCCCGTCTCCCGTCACCATCTGGCAGACACTGCTGTCCCGGTTGCTGGACCAGCATTACGGCCTTACGCTGAATGACACACCGTTCGCCGATGAACGTGTGATTGAGCAGCATATTGAAGCTGGCATTTCACTGTGTGATGCGGTGAACTTTCTCGTTGAAAAATACGCACTGGTACGTACCGACCAGCCGGGATTCAGCGCCTGTACCCGCTCTCAGTTAATAAACAGTATTGATATTCTCCGGGCTCGCAGGGCAACCGGCCTGATGACCCGCGATAACTACAGAACGGTAAATAACATTACCCAGGGGAAGCATCCGGAGGCGAAACAATGAAACTGGCCCTGACGTTGGAAGCCGACAGCATTAATGTGCAGGCACTGAACATGGGGCGAATTGTCGTTGATGTCGATGGTGTTAATCTCACTGAACTGATTAACAAGGTCGCTGAAAACGGTTATTCACTCCGCGTGGTGGAGGAATCCGACCAACAGTCAACCTGCACACTACCACCGTTTGCAACCCTTGCCGGCATACGCTGCAGTACCGCACATATCACGGAAAAGGATAACGCCTGGCTGTACTCGCTGTCACACCAGACCAGTGACTTCAGTGAATCAGAATGGATTCATTTCACAGGTAGCGGATATCTGTTACGTACCGATGCGTGGTCATATCCGGTTCTGCGGCTTAAACGCCTGGGGTTGTCAAAAACGTTCCGTCGTCTGGTTGTCACACTCATCCAACGTTATGGCGTCAGTCTCATTCATCTGGATGCCAGCGCTGAATGTCTGCCGGACCAGCCCACTTTCAATTGGTAACCAGGAACAACATGAAATCATTAACCACGGAAACCGCACTGGATATTCTGATTGCGTGGCTACAGGACAATATCGACTGCGAATCGGGAATTATCTTTGACAACGATGAGGATAGAACGGATTCAGCAGCACTGTTGCCCTGCATCGAACAGGCCCGGAAGGATGTCCGTGCTCTTCGTCATCTGCAGCTTCTGCACCAGAACCGGTGAATATCACTCACCATACTTCATTCCCCTGACGCCAGCCTGAATACAGCTGGCGTTTTCGTTTATAAACCAAAAGGAAAACCGATAATGTCAGACATCACAATCTCCCGTCCGGAAGTGGTCACCGGGCATACGGACGTTATCTGCTCCACCAGTATCCAACACGTTGTGACGGTACGGAATGCAGCACTGCAACAAACCGAAACGCTTATCCGGCAACTGGCAGAAATCTCAGTGCTGACAGCAGGCATTGGCGGCAAAACCGCCCTGGACTGGGCGATGAAACAGAATTTTCGCTGTGGCTGCTGGCTGATGGAAAAACCGGAAGCAGCAATGAAAGCCATCACCCGCAATCTCGATCGAGAAATCTGGCGTGACCTGATGCAACGTTCCGGGATGCTGAGTCTGATGGATGCGCAGGCCCGGGACACATGGTACCGATCACTGGAATATGATAATTTTCCGGAAATCAGTGAAGCGAATATCCTGAGTACATTCGAACAACTGCGCCAGAATAAGGATGAGGTGTTTGAGCGAGGGGTGATCAACGTCTTCAGGGGACTGAGCTGGGATTACAAAACCAACTCACCCTGTAAATTTGGCAGTAAAATTATCGTCAACAATCTGGTGAGGTGGGACCGGTGGGGGCTTCATCTGAACAGCGGGCAACAGGCCGATCGACTTGCCGATCTGGAAAGAATGCTACACCTGTTCAGCGGCAAACCGATCCCCGACAACCGGGAAAACATCACTATTCGTCTGGATGGTCACATCCAGTCCGTTCAGGGTAAAGAGCGCTATGAAGACGAGATGTTCATCATTAAATACTTTAAGAAGGGATCTGCACACATCACTTTCAAAAGGCTGGAACTGATTGACAGAATTAACGATATAATAGCCAGGTACTTTCCTTCTGTGCTCTCAGCCTGATCCCGAGTGTGATTCCCTTTCGATATCAAAAGGGACTGCGGGTATAATTGAGGGTACATTTTTAATCAAACCAAATAAATTATATTAATATCAATATGATAAAAGAAATTTTCGATTCCGAGTCCGGCACCACTATTTAAAGAACCCAGCCTATGGCTGGGTTTTTGCTTTTCTGTATCCGCTACGCATTGAATTTTCCCTCCTGTCAGGCAATAGTGATTTTTTCCCCTGACAATGAAAATGATATGAACTTATCTGCTTTAAAAGTCGGGTCACTGCTCCTGCTGATGATCCTGATTTATACCGGCCTGTTCACGAGCGACCGCGTCACCTGGCTGATGGAGGTGATGCCCGTCATCATCATCATTCCACTTCTGCTCGCCACGCACCGGCGATACCCTCTAACTCCCCTTCTCTATACCTTGATTTTCTTTCACGCCATCATTCTGATGACTGGTGGAATGTACACCTACGCAAAGGTTCCGGTTGGTTTTGAGGTTCAGGAGATGCTCGGGCTTAGCCGTAATCCGTATGACAAGCTCGGTCACTTTTTCCAGGGACTGGTTCCCGCACTGGCAACGCGAGAAATTCTGCTGCGCGGTGGGTATGTTCGTGGGCGTAAGATGACGGGATTTCTGGTGTGCTGTGTTGCTCTGGCTATTAGCGCCACCTATGAACTCATTGAGTGGTGGGCAGCTTTGGCAATGGGGCAGGGTGCGGATGATTTTCTGGGGACGCAGGGCGATCCATGGGATACCCAGTCGGATATGTTTTGCGCGCTGCTGGGTGCGTTAACGACGGTGCTACTCCTTGGGCGTTTCCATCAGCGGCAATTACGTCGTTTGAATGTTTGTCAGGGGTAGTGTGCCTGACCTGCCGGGTGGCGGCTTCGCCTTACCCGGCCTGCAAAATTCAGGGGTACAAAAACGCAAAAAGGCCATCCTTCCGGATGGCCTCTTCACTTGTTTGATGCCTGGCAGT
>NZ_JBMKHS010000047.1:0-23221 GCF_049238105.1 Enterobacter cloacae complex sp. IR5418
ATCTGATCCTTCAACTCAGCAAAAGTTCGATTTATTCAACAAAGTCACTCAGTGGTTTCGATAAAGCCAGCAGCGGTGGTCATCTTCCGGAACCGATTACCATCAGTATGGGCGTCTTCACCGCAACGTCACCGCAAACCAGTGCGGAAACCTGTGTGGAAAGCGCGGATAAAGCCATGTACGAGGCAAAAGAAACGGGCCGCAACCGGGTGGTGGTATTCAAATGATGACACAGGCCCTGCATGAGCAAGGCCTGTTAACAACGTCAGTCGCGTGACTGTAGGTCATGGATGTTCTGTTCAAGACGGGCGATGAGGCCAATCAGCATCTCCAGCTCGGCCGGGGAAATACCGGCCAGGATCTCCCCTCGCGTTTTACTGATGACGGTTTCCATCTCAGTAATAATTGGGGCTGCTTTTTCCGTCAGTTTAATCCGCTTGGCGCGACGGTCGCTGGCGCAGGTTTGCCGGGAGATGAGTCCCTTCTCTTCCAGCTGGTCAAGGGTACGCACCAGAGACGGCTGCTCAATACCAATCGCCTTTGCCAGTTGGATCTGTGACTGATCGGGCGGGAGCTGATGAATGTTATGCAGCGTAACCCAGTGCGTCTGTGTGAGTTCCAGAGGTTTCAGGCGATGGTCAATCAGAGCACGCCAAATGCGTACCAACCTTGCCAGATCAGAACCTAATGGCGATTCCAATTTCATCTCCTTATAATTAGCTTGCTAAGTGATTATAGTGATTTTAGAATAGTTTGCAGTATTTGTATTGCCAAAACAAATGCAATCACGGTATTCATCATTCCTGAAAGGATGATTTACACTGATTGGTAATGCGCCATCGCATTAAAAAATGCCGTTGTGGCCCTCATTCCACTGCAAAGGATCGCTGCTTGTGACGTTTTTTTCCTTCTCCGCAGGGTTGCCCCTCCAGGATCTGATTGTTGGCGCTTCGGTCTACTTTCCGCCAGTGTTTAAGGCCGTGATGGTCGGTTTTGTGATCTGGCTCGTTGCCCATCGCCTGCTGCGCGACTGGATGTATTCCGGTGAAATCTGGCACCCCATGTTAATGGATCTCTCCCTGTTTACCCTCTCCGTCTGTCTTGGCCTTGCCGTGTTAACCGTGTGGTGAGAATAGCATTGAAAACCTTAAAATATTTTTCCACTCTTTTCGTTTTAGCACTGGCGCTGGTCGCTGGCTGGTGGCTCTGGAATTATTACATGCAGTCGCCCTGGACGCGTGATGGTAAGATCCGCGCGGAACAGGTCAGCATCACGCCACAGGTGTCCGGTAGTATCAGCGCGCTTCTGGTGAAGGATAATCAGTTCGTTCACGCGGGGGATGTGTTATTTCGCATCGATGAGACCCCTTTCCATATTGCGGTGCTTAATGCCCAGGCGCAGCTCGCTAAAGCTCAGTCAGATCTGG
Source organism: Enterobacter cloacae complex sp. IR5418 (assembly GCF_049238105.1). Classification (NCBI taxonomy): domain Bacteria; kingdom Pseudomonadati; phylum Pseudomonadota; class Gammaproteobacteria; order Enterobacterales; family Enterobacteriaceae; genus Enterobacter; species Enterobacter cloacae complex sp. IR5418. The sequence goes on from NZ_JBMKHS010000047.1 coordinate 1,428, forward strand.
CAAAAGCCAATAACGAAGCCGACCGCCGCCGACATCTCTCGAGGAATTACATCTCTGCGGAAGATCTCGATACCGCCAATATCAATGTGAAAACCATGCAGGCCAGCCTGAAGGTTGCAGAGGCAACGCTGAAACAGGCCGAGTGGCAACTCACCCAGACAGTGGTCAAAGCCCCGGTGGATGGCTGGATCACGAGCCTTTCTACCCGTGTGGGGGATTATGCCACCACTGGACAGCCGGTCTTTGCCCTGGTCGATAGCCACTCTTTCTATGTTGTAGGTTATTTTGAAGAGACCAAGCTGCGCCATATCCGCGAGGGCGCGCCTGCCCGGATCACACTTTACAGCGGCTCCGAAACGTTACAGGGTCACGTGAGCAGCATAGGTCGGGCAATTTACGATCAGAGCGTGGAAACCGATTCTGGCCTGGTGCCCGACATCAAACCCAACGTACCGTGGGTACGTCTGGCTCAGCGGGTGCCTGTTCGCGTCGAGTTTGATCACCTGCCGAAAGACATTACCCTGGTCTCTGGCACGACCTGCACCGTCGCCATCGGGTCGCGATAATGAACCTGGGGGCTTTCTCCTGGCGCAATACGCCCTGGATAAAAGCGACACGTCCGCAGTGGCGTTACGCGCTGCGCAACGGAATCGCCATGTGCCTTGCGCTTACGGTTGCCTACTATCTGAATCTGGGTGAGCCCTACTGGGCGATGACCTCTGCGGCGGTCGTCAGCTTCCCTACCGTCGGTGGCGTTATCAGTAAAAGCCTCGGGCGCGTGGCGGGTAGCCTGCTGGGGGCGACCGCCGCCCTGCTTCTTGCAGGCCATACCCTGAACGATCCCTGGCTCTTTCTGTTAAGTATGTCGGCATGGCTGGGGCTGTGTACCTGGGCCTGCGCCCATTTTACCAATAACGTTGCCTATGCGTTTCAACTGGCGGGTTACACCGCGGCCATTATCGCCTTTCCGGTCGTCAACGTGCTGGATACCACCGAACTGTGGGATATCGCTCAGGCACGCGTGTGTGAAGTGATGGTCGGCATTCTGTGCGGGGGCGTGATGATGATGATCCTGCCCAGTACCTCAGATGGCACTACGCTTATCACCGCCCTTAAAACGATGCATGCACGTTTGCTGGAACATGCCAGCCTGCTCTGGCAGCCTGACAGTAATGATGACATCCGTCTTGCGCACGAAAAAGTCATCGGCCAGATCCTGACCATGAATCTGTTACGCATCCAGGCTTTCTGGAGCCACTACCGTTTTCGCCGCCAGAACACGCTCCTGAACTATTTGCTGCACCAGCAGCTGCGAATGACCAGTGCGATCTCAAGCCTACGTCGAATGTTGCTGAACTGGCCTGCGCCGCCAGCCCATACCCGGGAGGTTATCGAGGCGCTGCTCGCCACCCTTGCGCGTCCGGATGCCGATATCTATACCGTGGCGCGTATTATCGCTCCGCTCGCCCCAACGGATGAATATGACTACCGCCACCGCGCCTTCTGGCAGCGTCTGAACTATTTCTGCCGCCTGTATCTGCGCAGCAGTCGCTGGTTAAAAGCCGTCGAAAATGCCACGCCCGTCACCGAATTTTCCGTTCCCGGTAGTCCCGCTCTGGCGCGCCATACCGACGCAATGGAGGCGCTGTGGAGCGGTTTTCGTACGTTTTGCGCGTTGACGACCGTGGGCGCATGGGCCATCACCACGCAATGGGATGCAGGCAGTGCGGCCCTGACGCTGGCGGCAATCAGCTGTGTACTCTATTCCGTCGCCGCTTCCCCCTTTAACTCCCTGACGCTCCTTCTGCGTACGCTGGTGCTGCTGTCGCTGTTCAGCTTTGTGGTGAAATTTGGTTTGATGGTGCAGATAACCGATCTCTGGCAATTTTTGCTGTTTCTCTTCCCGCTCTTAACCACTATGCAGTTGCTCAAGCTGCAAATGCCGAAACTTGCCGGTCTGTGGGGCCAGTTGATTGTATTTATGGGCTCATTTATCTCAGTAACGAATCCACCCATTTATGATTACGCTGAGTTTCTCAATGACAACCTGGCGAAGATCCTCGGCGTGGGGCTGGCGTGGCTGGCTTTCGCCGTGTTACGCCCTGGCTCTGACGCGCGTAAAAGCCGCAGGCATATTCGGGAATTACGCAGAGGGTTCGTGGATCAGCTGAGCCGCAGGCCACACCTGCGCGAAAGCGAGTATGAATCGCTGGTCTATCATCATGTCAGCCAGCTGAACAACAGCCAGGATTCACTCTCCCGTCGCTGGCTACTGCGCTGGGGCGTGGTGCTGCTAAACTGTTCGCACGTGGTGTGGCAGCTGCGCGCCTGGGAGACGCGTTCAGACCCGCTGTCGCAGGTCCGTGATAATTGTATTTCCATGCTCCGCGATGTGATGAGCGAGCGCGGGGTGCAGCAGCGCCCTCTGAGCGTCACGCTCGCCGAACTTCAGCGTATATGCGACACGCTGGCGCACCATCACCAGCCTGCGGCCCGCGATCTGGCGTCCATTATATGGCGGCTGCACTGCTCCCTGTCACAGCTTGAACAGGCGCCGCCACCCGGAACAATTGGCGATCAAATTACCCCGCAGGCATAGCGCGCCCCGCCGCCGCCAAGCGGTTTAGGTTGATCGGACATGTTATCGCCGCCCACGTGGATCATCAGCGCCTTGCCTTTGACCTCTTCAAGCTTTTTGAGTCGCGGCGCAACAACGGGATCGGTGGCTTTACCGTCGTTATTCACCACCAGCACGGGCAGATCGCCGAGGTGCCCCATCCCATCCGGGCCTTCATGCTTACCGGAGTTGTGCGGATCCAGATGCCCCCCTGCGGCTTCCGCAGCTGTTGGTTTCCCCTCTTTCATCGCGGGTTGACAGCTGCCTTTAGCATGAACGTGAAAACCATGTTCACCGGGTGGGAGTGCCTTGAGATCGGGTGCAAACTCCAGTCCTTTACCGGTTTCAGTGATTTTCACCGTCCCGATGGACTGACCTACACCCTGAGAAGTGACGAGATTCATTTCAACGTCCTCGCTGGCTGCCTGCGCCCCTGCGCACACAACCAGCGTGACCATTGCCAGAGCAAAACGCTTCATATGACCTCCACGGGTTATTTTTTGCACCTTAAGTCTATACCAGAGGCGCAGATTTCACCGGAAAGTCAGGCTCAGGTATGCTCAGGGTACGTCGTAGCCCAGCGCCGCCTTACGGATGCGGAACCACTGCTGACGCGACATTTCCAGCTCTTCAGCGACAAGCGCAGCACGGACGCGCTCAATTTTGCCAGAGCCGATAATCGGTAACGGTTTAGACGGCAGACGCAGGATCCAGGCGTAAACCACCTGCTCAATACTCTCCGCATTCAGTTCGCGGGCCACCGTTTCAAGCTCGTTACGCAGCGGCTGGAATGCCTCATCATTAAACAGGCGACCACCGCCCAGGCAAGACCAGGCCATAGGACGGATACGCAGCTGTTGCAGTTGGTCGAGCGTACCATCCAGCAGCAGCGGCTGATGAACAGGCGAGATCTCCACCTGATTCGTCGCCAGCGTAAACGGCAGACGAGACTGCAATAGCGCAAACTGTGCCGGTGTGAAGTTAGAAACGCCAAAATGACGCACTTTGCCGCTCTGGTGCAGCGCCAGGAAGGCTTCCGCAACCTCATCCGCATCCATCAACGGATCGGGACGGTGGATCAGCAGCAGGTCGATACGGTCGGTCGCCAGGTTAACCAATGACTGCTCGGCACTTTTAATGATATGCGCGCTGTCAGTGATGTAATGCCCAAGGGCATTCTCCGGTTTTGCTGTGGTGGCAATACCGCATTTGGTCACAATTTCCATACGTTCACGCAGCGCCGGGGCACGCTTCAGCGCCTCGCCAAAGGCGGCCTCGCACTGATAGCCGCCATAAATATCAGCGTGATCGACGGTGGTGATCCCGAGATCGAGATGCTCTTCTATGAAATCCGCCAGCTGGACCGGAGACATATTCCAGTCCATGAGGCGCCAGTAGCCCATGACAAATCGGGAGAATTCCGGGCCCTGTGGGGCAAGGGTAATACGCTGAACCATAACATTTTCCTCAAGGAAGTCATGTCACCAGTATACGCAATTACCCTGCTAAAACAGTGAAGGTTGCTGGGGTTCTTCAGGTTCAACCGCTTTGTTTGCACGAATTTTACGCAACAGACGCTGTCGGCAGAGCCGTAAGACCTCCTGCTTTTGCGCGTCGCTGAAATTTTGCCAGTTAAAACGTTCATCGCGCGTGCGCATGCACCCGCGGCAGTATCCTCGTTCATCAACCTGGCAAATACCCCGGCACGGGCTCTGGACAGGGAAAAATTCCAGTTGCTCTGCCACACCTACCTCCACAACGTGATTATTCCCTACAGTGAAGACCCTAAATGGCTTGCATGCAAGGAGTGTCTGCCACAAACAGGGCATTAAGGTTTCGCTAATCTTCCCTTCTTATACTCGCCACATTGATATAACGAATGGTCTGGTTATCATGTGGTTCACTAAAAAGTTACACTGTAACGATATAAAGTTTACGCTCGCCTGTGCACTTTTCTTCACCGTGTTGAATGCACTGTTTATCCAGCGCAGCTGGTCAATCATTGCGCCTGCGCATCTGCACGATGTCCTGTTTGCCGCCAGCGTACCGCTGGTGCTGTTCTGCGGCTGGGTCATTGTTTTTAGCCTGCTCAATATTCCCTATATTCGCAAGCCGCTCATGATCGTCCTGACCCTGGGATGCGCCGCCGCGACCTGGTTTATGTATACCTATGGCGCGGTTATCGATCAGAACATGATTGTGAACGTGTTCGAGACGAATTCTCAGGAAGCGACTGCCCTGGTGACACCGCAGATGATTCTGTGGCTGGTCGTGGCGGGTCTGGTTCCATCGATTATTTTAGCCCTGACGCGCATTCGCACCGGAAAATGGTGGTATGCCCTGTTGACGCGCTTCGCCGCAATGCTTGGCGCGCTGCTGGTAATCATCCTGGTCGCAGCGGTGTTCTATAAAGACTATGCCTCGCTGTTCCGCAACAATAAAAGCATCGTCAAAATGGTCACCCCGGCGAATTATGTGAGCGCCGTGGTGAAGTACAGCAAAATGCGCTGGTTTGCCGGCGACCAGACCCTGGTCCGCATTGGCGAGGATGCCCATAAAGGCGCGCTGATTTCCGGTCAACACAAGAAAACCGTGCTGGTTCTGGTGGTGGGCGAAGCCTCCCGCGCCGCAAACTACTCGTTAAATGGTTACCCGCGTGAAACCAACCCCGAGCTGAAAAAGCAGGATGTCATCAACTTCCCGCAGGCCACCTCCTGCGGAACCGAAACCGCCGTCTCCGTCCCCTGCATGTTCTCTGGTATGACGCGGAAAAAATATGACGCGGACCTCGCCCATCATCAGGAAGGTCTGCTTGATGTGCTTAACCACGCCGGGTTTAACCTGCTGTGGCGCGACAATGACGGCGGGTGTAAAGGGGCCTGCGACCGCGTGCCGCACACGGACATGACCCAGTGGAAGCTGGAACAATTCTGTAAAGATAAATCCTGTATCGACGACGCCGATCTCTACCGTCTGGATAACGTGCTGGACGGTCTGAAGCAGGATACGGTCCTGGTGATCCACCTGATGGGTAGCCACGGTCCGGCCTATTACAACCGTTATCCGGCCAGTTTCCGTAAGTTCACCCCAACCTGCGATACGAACGAAATCCAGGATTGCGATCACCAGTCGTTAATCAATACCTATGACAACTCGATTCTGTATACCGACAGTGTGGTCAGCAGAACCATCGACGCGCTGAAAGCTCGTCAGGCCAGCATGAACACGGCGCTGATTTACCTCTCAGATCACGGTGAGTCGCTGGGCGAAAGCGGAATTTACCTGCACGGCACGCCGTATATGCTGGCCCCGGAGCAGCAGACGCATATTCCGTTTATGTTCTGGCTCTCCCCGGATTATGTGAAAAACTTCGGCGTAAACACGGACTGCCTGCGTAGCCATGCCGCAAAAGAGGCGGTTTCACAGGACAATTTATTCGCTACCGTGTTGGGTATGATGGACGTGAAATCAACGGTTTATCAACCGCAGCTGGATATTCTGTCGCAATGTCGGCGTGAAGCTGGCTTGCATTAGACCGAACGGTCTATTAGAGTAAGGATATGAGCAGACACACTGAACACGATACGCGCGAACATTTACTGGCTACTGGCGAGCGCCTGTGCATGCATCGCGGGTTTACCGGGATGGGGCTGAGCGAGTTGTTAAAAACCGCTGAAGTACCTAAGGGATCGTTTTATCACTATTTTCGATCCAAAGAGGCGTTTGGCGTCGCCATGCTGGAGCGGCACTACGCCAGCTACCATCAGCGGCTGGCAACCCATTTCGCCAGCGGTGAGGGTAACTACCGGGATCGTGTTCTGAACTACTATCAGGAGACGCTGACGCAGTTCTGTCAGCAGGGCATCATCAGCGGCTGCCTGACGGTAAAACTCTCTGCCGAAGTGTGCGATCTCTCCGAAGATATGCGCACCGCCATGGATAAAGGGGCCAGCGGCGTTATAGCCTTGTTGGCCCAGTCGCTGGAGAACGGGCGCAATGAACAAACGCTCTCCTTCTCCGGCGATCCGCTCACGCAGGCGCAGGTGCTCTATTCCCTCTGGTTAGGCGCCAACCTGCAAGCAAAAATGTCTCGCAGCGCCGTGCCGCTCGAAAGCGCGCTGGCGCATGTGAAAAACTGTATTACCGCGCCAGGCGTGTAGCTGGCGTTTTTATTTACTGTTTTACTAGTCGACTGGTCTACTCAGGAGCCATTATGTCCGCTGAAAAGCTATTTACTCCACTGAAAGTGGGTGCTGTTACTGCCCCAAACCGCGTGTTTATGGCCCCACTCACCCGTTTGCGCAGCATCGAGCCGGGCGATATTCCAACGCCATTGATGGGTGAGTATTACCGTCAGCGCGCCAGCTCGGGCCTGATTATTTCTGAAGCCACGCAAATTTCTGCCCAGGCAAAAGGCTACGCCGGTGCGCCGGGTCTGCACAGCCCGGAACAGATCGCCGCGTGGAAAAAAATTACCGCAGGCGTACATGCTGAAGATGGCCGTATTGCGGTTCAGCTGTGGCATACCGGTCGTATCTCACACAGCAGCATCCAGCCTGGCGGTGAGGCACCGGTTTCTGCCTCTGCCCTGAACGCCAATACCCGCACTTCCCTGCGCGATGAAAACGGTAATGCGATCCGCGTCGACACCACCACCCCACGCGCGCTGGAGCTGGACGAGATCCCGGGTATCGTGAACGATTTCCGTCAGGCCGTCGCCAACGCCCGTGAAGCTGGCTTCGACCTGGTTGAGCTTCACTCTGCGCACGGTTACCTGCTGCATCAGTTCCTTTCCCCATCTTCCAACCAGCGTACCGACCAGTACGGCGGCAGCGTTGAAAATCGCGCACGTCTGGTGCTTGAAGTGGTGGATGCTGTCTGTAATGAGTGGAGCGCAGACCGCATTGGTATTCGTGTCTCTCCGATTGGTACTTTCCAGAACGTCGACAACGGTTCGAATGAAGAAGCAGACGCGCTGTATCTGATTGAAGAGCTGGCGAAGCGCGGTATCGCGTATCTGCACATGTCTGAGCCGGACTGGGCAGGCGGCAAGCCTTACAGTGAAGCCTTCCGTCAGAAAGTGCGCGAGCGCTTCCAGGGCGTGATTATCGGGGCGGGCGCGTATACGGCAGAGAAAGCCGAGGATCTGATCGGGAAAGGTCTGATCGACGCCGTGGCCTTTGGCCGTGACTACATTGCTAACCCGGATCTGGTTGCCCGTTTGCAGAAGAAAGCCGAACTGAACCCACAGCGCCCTGAAAGTTTCTACGGTGGCGGCGCGGAAGGTTATACCGACTACCCTTCACTCTAATCCCGCTTTGTTCATTGATAGCGGCGACCTTTCGCCGCTATACTAAAACATCGTTTCTGTTCAAAAAGATAATCCATTCCACTGGTTAATGAGGAAATTATGCGCCTACTTCACACCATGCTGCGCGTTGGCGACCTGCAACGTTCCATCGATTTCTACACTAACGTTCTGGGCATGAAGCTGCTGCGCACCAGCGAAAACCCGGAATATAAATACTCTCTGGCGTTCGTCGGTTACGGCCCGGAGTCTGATGAAGCAGTCATCGAGCTGACCTACAACTGGGGCGTGGACAGCTACGAATTGGGTACGGCTTACGGCCATATCGCGCTGGAAGTGGATAATGCCGCCGAAGCCTGCGAACGCATCCGCAGCAACGGCGGTAACGTCACCCGCGAAGCCGGTCCGGTTAAAGGTGGCACTACCGTGATTGCGTTTGTGGAAGATCCGGACGGGTATAAAATCGAACTGATCGAAGCCAAAGACGCTGGTCGCGGTCTGGGCAATTGATCCCGCAGGGCGCACTATGCGCCCGTTGTTTTGCTGCATCCCCTCTCAAAATTTGCCATAATGCGCACTGCTTTTTCCCCCTTGTAAGAGACCCTGATGTCCGATAACGCTCAATTTACCGGTCTGTGCGACCGTTTTCGTGGTTTTTATCCCGTTGTCATTGATGTAGAAACAGCCGGATTTAACGCTAAAACCGATGCGCTGCTTGAGATTGCCGCCATCACGCTGAAGATGGATGAACAGGGCTGGCTTGTACCGGACACCACGCTGCATTTCCACGTTGAACCCTTCGAAGGGGCAAACTTACAGCCAGAGGCGCTGGCCTTTAACGGTATCGATCCGACAAACCCGCTGCGCGGAGCGGTAAGTGAATACGAGGCGCTGCATGCCATTTTCAAAATGGTGCGCAAAGGTATGAAAGAAAATGACTGTAGCCGCGCCATCATGGTGGCCCACAACGCTACGTTTGATCACAGCTTCACCATGGCCGCCGCCGAGCGCGCCTCGCTGAAGCGTAATCCATTCCATCCGTTTGTGACGTTCGACACCGCCGCACTAAGCGGCCTGGCGCTGGGGCAAACCGTGCTGTCTAAAGCCTGTATCACGGCGGGTATTGCGTTTGACGGTACCCAGGCGCATTCGGCGTTATACGACACCGAGCGTACGGCGGAGCTGTTCTGCGAGATCGTCAACCGCTGGAAGCGTCTGGGCGGCTGGCCGCTGCCGATGGGCGACGAGGCCGATCTTCAGTCGTAGACCGGGTAAGCGACAGCCCTACAGGACAAAAAAAAGCGACCAACATACTGTGGTCGCTTTTTTATATCCGCAGAAAACTTACTCTGCGTCCGGCTCTTCAGATTTATATTTCGCCGCAGTCTCTTTGATCAGCTGTTGCAGTTCGCCGCGCTGATACATTTCAATCAGGATGTCGCATCCGCCAACCAGTTCCCCATCAACCCACAGCTGCGGGAAGGTCGGCCAGTTGGCGTATTTTGGCAGCTCAGCGCGAATGTCCGGGTTTTGCAGGATATCAACGTAAGCAAAACGCTCACCACAGGCGGACAGCGCCTGAACCGCTTGCGCGGAGAAGCCGCAGCTTGGCAGCTTCGGAGAACCTTTCATGTACAGGAGAATCGGGTTTTCAGCGATCTGGCGCTGAATTTTTTCAATAGTGGTGCTCATGTCTTGCTTCCTTTAACTTCTGTTACGGCATCAGTCTGACATTGTAGCGGGTCAGGCCGACATCGGAAAATAACATTTTTGTCACGTCTAATGATTTTATCGTTTATTGCATAAAGTTGCATTGCTAATGACGTTTATCGCCAGACGCGGCGCGGTTTTGCTTAAGGAGCGACCAGGAGTGCTTCACAACGGTGAATTTTTTTGCACTTGCTAACGAAACACGCGTTTTGAATGAAAAATGCTATTAACTTCTTCTGATTTTATGGATTAGAATCGACAGGTTTTGTAAATCTTACGCGGGTATGCATTGTGGCCTGCACTTATCAGGGGACTGCCCAGTGGCGCGGATAACTAAAATCTCGATGACGCTCTGTGCTTTACTGTTTACCACACTCTCATTGACGCCAGCGGCGAACGCCTCTGAACAGGCGCGGCATTCTGCCGTACAAAAAACGCATCTGGCAAAAAGCACAGAACGTAAGAAAAAAACCACCAGTAAGACAGTTAAGAAAAAAACAACCGCTCAGACCAAAAAGACCGCCTCCAGCAAAAGTAAAACTCTCCGTTCCGGCACGCACAAAACCACCCGCAAAACCGCCAGCCTGGTTAACGAAAAATGCACCGTTCGCAAAGGCCATAAAACGAAATGCGCTAAAGTGACGAAGCTGGCTGACGTGCATAAAGCGCGCATGCAGAAAGCGCAAAAAACGGCGATGAATAAACTGATGGGGCAAATTGGTAAACCGTATCGCTGGGGTGGCACCTCTCCCCGCACTGGTTTCGACTGTAGTGGGCTGGTCTATTATGCCTATAAAGATCTGGTGAAGTTCCGCATTCCGCGCACCGCCAATGAGATGTACCATCTGCGCGACGCTGCGCCTGTAAACCGTGGCGAACTGCAAAATGGCGATCTGGTGTTCTTCCGCACCCAGGGTCGCGGCACGGCCGATCACGTTGGGGTATATGTGGGTAACGGTAAATTTATCCAGTCACCGCGCAGCGGCCAGGACATTCAGATCACCTCCCTCAGCGAAGATTACTGGGTGCGCCACTATGTGGGTGCGCGCCGCGTAATGACGCCAAAAACCATCCGCTAATCCCTGCCCTGCCGCCTCCGTGGCAGGGTAAGTTCCTCTTTTGCATACCCTTTCAATTTGCTATTCTGTCCTTGTTGTCTGTAGGGTTATTGGCAACGTATAAAACTATAAGGAGAGAAGCAATGTCGTTCGAATTACCTGCACTACCGTATGCAAAAGACGCCCTGGCCCCGCATATTTCTGCGGAAACCCTGGAGTACCATTACGGCAAGCATCACCAGACCTATGTCACCAACCTGAATAATCTGATCAAAGGTACCGATTTCGAAGGCAAAACGCTGGAAGAGATCGTGCGCAGTTCAGACGGTGGCGTATTCAACAATGCCGCTCAGGTGTGGAACCACACCTTCTACTGGCACTGCCTGGCACCGAATGCAGGCGGGGAACCTACCGGTGATCTGGCCGCAGCGATTAACGCCGCGTTCGGCAGCTTCGCGGATTTCAAAGCGAAGTTTACAGACGCCGCCGTTAAAAACTTTGGCTCCGGCTGGACCTGGCTGGTAAAAGAAGCCGATGGCAAACTGGCTATCGTATCCACCTCGAATGCGGGTACCCCTCTGACCACCCGCGCAACGCCGCTGATGACCGTGGACGTATGGGAACACGCCTATTACATTGATTACCGTAATGCGCGCCCGAACTACCTGGAACACTTCTGGGCACTGGTAAACTGGGAATTTGTTGCGAAGAACTTCGCCGCGTAAGAGACACGCAGAAGGGGCAGCCCTTCTGCGTTTTTGTTTATTCCGCCGTACACACCGCTTCAGGCTGTTTACGACCAGACATCATCACCAGCAGCAGTCCGAGTGCGGCAATGATTGCCCCCATCACCGGCACGAAGCTGTAACCCAAACCACCGGAGATCACCGCCCCGCCCGCTGCGGCCCCCAGCGCATTGCCCAGGTTAAACGCGCCGATATTAACGGACGAAGAAAGCCCCGGCGCTTCGTGCGCGACGCGCATCACGCGCATCTGCAACGGTGGCACGACGGCAAAGGTTGCGGCGCCCCACACCACCATGGCAATCGCAGCGCCCACTTCGTTACGCGCCAGCCACGGAATAGCGACCATGATGACAATCAGCAGGGTTAAGAAGCCTTTCAACGTCCCGCTGACGGAGCGGTCGGCAAATTTCCCGCCGAGATAGTTGCCAATCGAAAAACCGACGCCAATCAGCACCAGCATCGCGGTAACATAGAGTGGCGTTGCGTGGGTAATATCGTGCAGCACCGGGGAGATATAGGTATAAAGGGTGAACATCGCCCCCGCCCCCAGCACCGTGGTGAGCAGCGCGGAGAGCACCTGGGGACGCATCAGCACCGCCAGCTCCTTACGCACTTCCGGACGTTCTCCGGCACTCCCCTTTGGCAAAGAGAAGAACAGCGCGACCATGGCGACCACGCCCAGCACCGCGGTGGCGAGGAAAGACATACGCCAGCCGATGGCTTCTCCCAGCCAGGTGGCTGCCGGAACGCCGCCGATATTAGCGATCGTCAGGCCCATAAACATGGTGGCGACCGCACTGGCCTGCTTATGTTTTGGCACCACGCTGGCAGCAACAACCGAGCCCAGTCCGAAGAAGGCGCCATGGTTGAGGCTGGTCAGAATACGGGAAAGCATCAGCGTGGTGTAATCCGGCGAAATTGCGGAAAGCACATTTCCGAGAGTAAAAATTGCCATCAGGAAAATCAGCGCATTGCGGCGCGCACGGTGCGAAAGCAGCAGCGTCATCAGCGGCGCGCCCACCATCACGCCGATCGCGTAGGCGCTGATTAACATACCGGCCGCAGGGATAGAGACGTCCACCCCCCGGGCGATAACAGGCAGTAACCCCATTGGGGAAAATTCAGTGGTGCCAATCCCAAAAGCGCCAATCGCCAGGGCCAGCAGGGGAAAATTGATTTTCATGAATGAACTCCGGATGCCGTGTCCTGACACGACACAGAACTAAGAAGTCAAAAGCATGACATCAATCACAAAAAATGAGAAGTTAACATTTTGGCAAAAGATTTTTGCCGGAGAAGGAACAGTTGCAGAAAGAGAGGGAGAAGCGTCTCCCCCTGTGTAAATCAGTGCAGCGCAGCCGTTAATCCACCGGCGACGATAAGAGCAAGAACAACAATGGTGGTAAACAGCGAAAACTTCAGATCGGTACTCATCAATTTTTCTCCTTTTATTCACCCTACGAAAAGTGAGCTTGCTCATTTTTACACAGTTCAGGTCAAAAATCTTCCAGGATTTAAACGGATATCCACTTTACCTCTTCCCCTTTTCATCAAGATAGGACAAAATTCCACGCTAAATTTATTAGCGTACCGGCCACTGACCCCCTCCTGACGTCCTGTGTCGTTTTCCCGGCGTGTCGCAACTCATGTTTGCGTAATAAGGGTGAGAGAAGGCAAACGTTTACCTTCATATTTTTCAGGAGCTTAGGATATGGTCTGGAGTGACATTTAATGGCAACAATTAAAGACGTAGCAAAACGCGCAAACGTTTCCACTACAACCGTATCACATGTTATTAACAAAACGCGTTTTGTCGCTGAAGAAACACGTAATGCCGTCTGGGCGGCAATCAAAGAACTGCACTACTCGCCGAGTGCGGTCGCCCGTAGCCTGAAGGTTAATCACACCAAATCGATTGGCCTGCTGGCCACCAGCAGTGAAGCGGCCTACTTTGCTGAAATCATCGAAGCCGTAGAAAAAAACTGCTTCCAGAAAGGCTATACCCTGATTCTGGGCAACGCGTGGAACAACATTGAAAAACAGCGCGCTTACCTGTCGATGATGGCGCAAAAGCGCGTGGACGGTCTGCTGGTCATGTGCTCTGAATACCCGGAGTCGGTCCTTTCCATGCTGGAAGAGTATCGCCACATTCCAATGGTGGTGATGGACTGGGGCGAAGCCCGCGCAGACTTCACCGACTCCGTGATTGATAACGCCTTTGAAGGCGGTTACATGGCGGGGCGTTACCTGGTAGAGCGTGGTCACCGTGAGATTGGCGTGATCCCGGGGCCGCTGGAGCGTAACACCGGTGCTGGCCGTCTGGCCGGTTTCATGAAAGCGATGGAAGAGGCGCTGATCACCGTACCGGAAAACTGGATTGTTCAGGGCGACTTTGAGCCGGAGTCGGGCTATCGCGCCATGCAGCAGATCGTCTCCCAGCCACATCGCCCTACCGCGGTGTTCTGCGGCGGCGACATCATGGCGATGGGCGCGCTCTGCGCGGCAGATGAACTCGGCCTGCGCGTCCCGCAGGACATCTCGGTGATTGGCTATGACAACGTGCGCAACGCCCGCTTCTTTACCCCGGCGCTGACCACCATTCACCAGCCAAAAGATTCGCTGGGTGAAACGGCCTTCAATATGCTGATGGACAGGATCGTCAACAAGCGTGAACAGTCCCAGTCCATTGAAGTCCATCCGCGCCTGATTGAACGCCGTTCCGTTGCGGACGGTCCGTTCCGCGACTACCGTCGTTAATCCTTTTACGGGGTCAGCTATGCTGGCCCCCGTAACCACTCCCGGTTCAGCGTTTCGCTGTCACCCAGATAATCCAGCAGCCAGGCCATGGCGGGTGAGACGTCGTTTTGCTGCCACGTCAGACAGCACGCAGCATCCGGGAAGGGATTTTCCAGCGTCAGCGCCACCCACTCCCCCGCGTCGATGCGCGGACGCGCAAAATGCACCGGCACCATGCCAACACACAGCCCCGCGCTCAGACAGGTGGCTGACGACTCCCAGTCCGGCGCGACCACGCGGCGCTGATTATCCAGCAGCCAGGTAATGCGCTTGGGCAGCGAACGGGAAGTATCTTCCAGCACCAGCGAAGGCCAGTTGCGCAAGGTGTCATCGCTCAACGGCCCTTCCAGCGCCGCCAGCGGGTGATCGCGCGCGACTACGCAGGTCCAGCTCAGCATGCCCATGTCGCGAAACGCGTAGCGCCCACCAACCGGGATCGCCTGGGTTGCACCAATCGCCATCTCTGCCCTGCCGTCCGCCAGCGCGTCCCAGACGCCGTTGAACACTTCCTGCGATACACGCAGTTCGACGTCGGAAAAATGACGATAAAAATCGACGATCATCTGCCGGGTCCGTTCCGGCTTAACGATATTATCTACCGCGATTGAGAGATGCCCGCGCCAGCCGTTGGCGATCTGCTGACACTGCTCGCGGGTGATCTGCATTTTTTTGATAACAGACCGCCCTTCTTTCAAAAACCACGCTCCGGCAGGCGTGAGTTCTACATCGCGATGACGCCGCTCAAACAGCGGGACCGCCAGCCATGCTTCAAGCTGACGCACCGTATAGCTGATAGCCGAAGGAACGCGATGCAGCTCCTGGGCGGCACCGGTGAAGCTGCCGTTACGCGCCACGGCATCGACCACTTCAAGGGAATAATCTGACCACATCTTTTGCCTGCAAAATTTTTGAATGGACCCGCCAAATATTAGCGTTTCACAAGCCGCTTTGCACTCCCTACACTCTGCGCCAACGTACACCTGCCTCCTCAGGAGAATAAACAGTGCAACCCAGGAAAGGATTTTTAGTCTGGCTCGGCGGCTTAAGCGTGCTGGGCTTTTTGGCGACCGATATGTATCTGCCCGCGTTCGCCGCGATGCAGGAAGATTTGCAAACCCCTGCCGCCGCCATCAGCGCCAGTTTAAGCTTGTTCCTTGCCGGCTTTGCTTTTGCGCAATTGCTGTGGGGGCCGCTCTCGGATCGTTTTGGCCGTAAACCTGTCCTGTTGCTGGGGCTGGCGATTTTTGCCGTAGGCTGTCTGGGTATGCTGTGGGTCCGCGATGCCGCCTGGCTACTGGCGCTGCGCTTTATTCAGGCGGTCGGCGTCTGTGCCGCAGCGGTCACCTGGCAGGCGCTGGTGACCGATTATTATCCGGCCTCGCGCACTAACCGCATTTTCGCCACCATTATGCCGCTGGTTGGCCTGTCACCGGCCCTCGCCCCGCTGCTGGGCAGCTGGATCCTGGCGCATTTCGACTGGCAGGCCATTTTTGCCACGCTCTTTGCCATCACGCTGGTGCTCATGCTGCCCGCAATCGGGCTTAAACCAGCACATAAAAAAGAGACACATCCGGACGCGAAGCCCATTACTTTTACCACCTTACTGCGGGCAAAAGCCTATCGCGGTAACGTGCTGATTTATGCCGCCTGCTCTGCCAGCTTCTTTGCCTGGCTGACCGGTTCGCCGTTCATTCTGCATGATATGGGCTACAGCCCGGCGGCTATCGGCCTGAGCTACGTTCCACAGACCATCGCCTTCCTGGTGGGCGGTTATGGCTGTCGCGCCGCACTGCAAAAATGGGATGGCCAGCAGATGCTGCCCTGGTTACTGGTGCTGTATGCGTTAAGCGTGATTGCGACCTGGGGCGTAGGCTTTATTCCTGGCGCCGGGCTGGCAGAAATTTTGATTCCGTTCTGCGTCATGGCGATCGCGAACGGGGCCATCTACCCTATCGTTGTGGCCCAGGCGTTGCGTCCTTTCCCGCAGGCGACAGGCCGCGCTGCCGCGCTGCAAAATACCTTGCAACTTGGCCTGTGTTTCCTGGCCAGCCTCGTGGTCTCTGCGCTGATTGCCACACCGCTGCTCACCACTACCAGCGTGATGCTGGTTACCGTTGCGCTGGCAGGGCTGGGCTATCGCATGCAATCCTCTGCCCATCGCGCGCAGACAGAAACGTCGCACGCCTGATTGCATGGGAAATTATGTTAATAACCAGTGATTAGGTTGCTAACAATTTTCTGTTGAATCACCAAATTTTGCGGCCTATACTGAATTTGGTTCGATTAAATACGATAAATATTAAGTGTTAACGGGAGCCGGAGTGCTCCCGTTTTACCATGGAAGGCATTTCGGCAAGGGTCATCTCCCTTCCTCTGTTCTACGTCGGATATTAGCCTCACGGGCATTTACCGTGAGATTTCTCACAAACCAAAAAAGCGTCTACGCTGTTTTAAGGTTCTGATCACAGCAAGGTGATGGAGAAGCTATGAGTTCATCGTGTATAGAAGAAGTCAGCGTTCCGGACGATAACTGGTCCAGGATCGTCAGTGAACTGTTGGGACGTGCGGGCATTACGATTAATGGCGCATCCCCCTCCGATCCCCAGATCAAACATCCCGATTTTTTCAAACGCGTGTTACAGGAGGGATCGTTAGGGCTGGGTGAAAGCTATATGGACGGCTGGTGGGAGTGTGAGCGGCTGGATATGTTCTTCTCCAGCGTATTACGCGCCGGTCTTGAAAAACAGCTCCCTCGTCATTTCAAAGATACGTTACGTATCGCCTCCGCCCGCCTGTTCAATCTGCAAAGTAAAAAAAGGGCGTGGATCGTCGGTAAAGAGCATTATGACCTGGGCAACGATCTGTTCAGCCGTATGCTCGATCCTTTAATGCAGTACTCCTGCGGATACTGGAAAAAAGCGACCACCCTGGAAGAGGCGCAGCAGGACAAACTGCAACTGATCTGCGATAAATTGCAGTTACAGCCCGGTATGCGGGTGCTGGACATCGGCTGTGGCTGGGGTGGTCTTGCCTGGTTTATGGCGAAACATTTCGGCGTCAGCGTCGTCGGTGTCACCATTTCGGCTGAACAGCAGAAGATGGCGCAGGAACGCTGTCTGGGTCTGGATGTTGATATTCGGCTTCAGGACTACCGCGACCTGAACGAGCAGTTCGACCGCATTGTTTCCGTAGGCATGTTCGAGCACGTGGGGCCGAAGAACTACAAGACCTACTTCGAGGTTGCCGATCGTAACCTGAAGCCTGACGGAATTTTTCTGCTACACACCATCGGCTCTAAGCGCACCGATAACAATGTGGATCCCTGGATCAACAAATATATCTTCCCGAATGGCTGTTTACCCTCTGTTCGCCAGATAGCGAACGCCAGCGAACCGCATTTTATTGTGGAAGACTGGCATAACTTCGGTGCAGATTACGACACGACTTTGATGGCCTGGCATGAACGTTTCCAGGCTGCATGGCCTGAAATCGCCGACAACTATTCGGAACGATTCAAACGGATGTTTAGCTATTATCTCAATGCTTGTGCGGGCGCATTCCGCGCACGGGATATACAGCTATGGCAGGTGGTGTTTAGTCGTGGTATTGAACACGGTTTGCGTGTGGCCCGCTGAAAAATTAACCCCGGTTACCCGGGGTTATTTTTTATTCTTCTTCCACGGCCTTTATTATCGCCGCCTCTTTCGCCGCCAGCACGCGCTCAACGGTATCCACGACCGCCTGGGTCTGCGGATCGATTTCGATATTCACGCGCTGCCCCAGTTTTTTTGCGCCGAGCGTGGTACGTTGCAGCGTTTCAGGAATTAAATGCACGCAAAAACGCGTTGGCGTCACTTCACCGACGGTCAGACTAATCCCATCGATGCCAATAAATCCTTTATACAGGATGTATTTCATTAATGACGGATCCTGCACCTTAAACCAGATTTGACGGTTATTTTCCGAGGTGACGATTTTCGCCACTTCTGCGGTGGTCATAATATGGCCCGACATCAGGTGCCCGCCAATCTCATCGCTGAATTTCGCCGCCCGTTCAACGTTGACGATGTCCCCTACCACCAGCTCACCCAGGTTAGTGATGCGCAGCGTCTCTTTCATTAAATCGAAACTGATCTGGTTACCGTTAATTTCAGTCACCGTCAGGCAGCAACCGTTATGCGCTATCGACGCCCCGGTTTCAATGCCGTCGAGCATATATTCAGGCAGCTCAACCACGTGAGTACGGAAATTCGGTTTTTCATCAATGGACACCACTTTGGCTGTGCCCTGCACAATACCAGTAAACATGCTTACAGCTCCTGTTCATTCCGAACGGCGATGACACCGTATAATCCCACCACAATAACAGTTGAAAAAACAGGTTGCCAGTGATGCTCAATTTCTGGCGATTTTTTCACTAGATAATTAGTTAAACCCCGCTACAATAGCTGGCATCCCTCTGTTTTTTCTTCTTGCTGCCAGTTACGGCGGCCTTTTTAGTCTCTCAAATAACTACAATACAAAGGTGTTCACGTGCAGAAGTATATGATCGAAGCGCGTCAGTTATTGGCACTGGCAATACCGGTGATCGTCGCGCAGGTAGCCCAAACCGCAATGGGATTTGTGGATACGGTAATGGCCGGTGGTTACAGCGCCACTGATATGGCCGCCGTGGCGATCGGAACCTCAATCTGGCTCCCGGCCATTCTTTTTGGTCACGGCCTGCTGCTGGCGCTGACGCCTGTCATTGCACAGCTTAACGGCTCCGGTCGACGCGACCGCGTGGCCCATCAGGTGCGCCAGGGCTTCTGGCTGGCCGGGGGTGTCTCCTTACTGATTATGATCGTCCTGTGGAACGCCGGGTATATTATCCGCGCCATGCATAATATCGACCCGGCCCTGGCAGATAAGGCGGTCGGTTATCTGCGCGCCCTGCTTTGGGGTGCCCCCGGCTATCTGTTCTTCCAGGTGGCACGTAACCAGTGTGAAGGGCTGGCAAAAACCAAGCCGGGCATGGTGATGGGTTTTATCGGCTTGCTGGTGAATATTCCCGTGAACTATATCTTTATTTACGGTCATTTTGGCATGCCGGAACTCGGCGGCGTGGGCTGCGGCGTGGCGACGGCTGCGGTGTACTGGGTGATGTTCGGCTGTATGATCACCTACATTAAACATGCGCGATCCATGCGTGATATTCGTAACGACACCACGTTCAGCGCGCCTGACTGGACGCTCATGACCCGTCTCTTTCAGCTGGGGCTGCCCATTGCGCTGGCGCTGTTCTTCGAAGTGACGCTGTTTGCCGTCGTCGCCCTGCTGGTATCGCCGTTAGGGATTATCGATGTGGCAGGACACCAGATCGCGCTGAACTTCAGCTCTTTGATGTTCGTCCTGCCGATGTCCCTGGCAGCTGCGGTGACGATCCGCGTGGGCTTTCGACTGGGACAAGGCTCAACGCTGGATGCACAAACGGCGGCCCGCACCGGACTGGGCGTTGGCGTCTGCATGGCAGTTTGCACCGCGCTCTTTACGGTGCTGTTGCGTGAGCACATTGCCCTGCTCTATAACGACAACCCGGAAGTAGTGACCCTGGCCTCGCATCTGATGCTGCTGGCCGCCATTTATCAGATATCAGATTCCATTCAGGTGATTGGCAGCGGCGTGCTGCGTGGCTATAAAGATACGCGCTCTATCTTCTTTATCACCTTTATCGCTTACTGGGTGCTGGGCCTGCCGTGTGGGTACATTCTGGCGCTCACGGATCTGGTGGTGGATCGCATGGGACCAGCCGGATTCTGGATGGGCTTTATCATCGGCTTAACGTCAGCGGCCATTATGATGATGCTGCGCATGCGCTTCCTGCAACGTCAGCCGTCTGCGGTTATTTTGCAGCGCGCTGCACGTTAATGACACAGTAGCCGCTGGCTGGCGGCTACTTTCTCTTCACTTTGCGCGGTAATGAAGCAATCGCGTGAAATCAGAGAGAAAAATGCATTTTCCCTCTTGCCACCTCGGTGCTGTGCCGCTAATATTCGTCCCCGTTGTCACCGACAACACAATGCGTTCATAGCTCAGTTGGTTAGAGCACCACCTTGACATGGTGGGGGTCGTTGGTTCGAGTCCAATTGAACGCACCATCCTGCGTCTGTAGCTCAGTTGGTTAGAGCACCACCTTGACATGGTGGGGGTCGATGGTTCGAGTCCATTCAGACGCACCAATCTGTTTTCTCTCTGTAATTCCTCAATTTTATCCTCTGATATCCCGTAACATTGCTGACTTATAATGTCGAGCGTTGGCAGAGCGTTTTTCCTCGCATATTCGTTTGCTCTGTAGGGTTCTGGATGTCCATCCGAGTGGATTTTATTTCTGGCTTAAGCAACCACATTCACAGCGCCACCAGACAGACCAGATGCTGACCGGGAAGATCAAACAGTTCTGGCTTGAGTCTGGCTGCTGATGAAGCGTGCCGGAATAAAAGCTCAGGTTGGGTACCGTAGCCCATGTGCACGTAAAGGCGAAGCCAGCATCGTGACACCCAACAGGCTCCAGCGGCAGTTCAATCCGGACTCACCGGATGAGCGTTGGGTGACGGACATAACCTACATCCGAACCCACGAAGGTTGGCTGTCTCTCGCCGTGGTGGTTGACCTGTTCTCCCGAAAAGTATCGGCTGGTCAATGCAACCCCGCATGACAAAAGAGATTGTCCTGAACGCATTACTTATGGCGGTGTGGAGGCGTAATCCTCAAAAGCAGGTACGGGTTCACTCTGATCAGGGCAGTCAGTCAGATGCCACCGACTGAATATGAAAACCTATATTATCAACGGCTCAGAAGTGTCTGGATTATCCGTGGCAATTCAGTGGCCGACAATACGTCGGTCACGTTTTATATAAGAAGCAACTTAACCTTTTCAGCTCAGTACCGTTAAATTCTTTTATAACTTATTGAAATCCCTTCCTTCAATGCACTCTAAATACCAGCTGCTAAAATATAGACGATGCTATTAATAAGCAAATCGCTGGAGATCTACGCTATGACAAAAAGTAAAGTGAATCTAAAAATTCTGTTCTGGGGCACTATTATTGGGGGATTTATGAGTTCCTTGATAAAGTCCGGAACTGAAGCCAATATGCCACCTCGTATCGCCGGGGAGATATCACCACCAGCGGTCCATATAGACGCCTGGCTTGGGTGGGCAGGAATCAACTCCCATTCACTGGATTACGTTTATCAGGGCGTAACTATTCCGGGTGCAGTTATGCTATATCACTGGTTGTTCAGCTTTGCATTCGCCTTCCTCTATGTCCTCATCTCTGCATACTGGCCCAAAATCAGGTTATGGTATGGCGCTGCGTACGGGTTAATCATTACTATCGTTATGCACGGTTTCCTTATTCCTGCATTAGGCTTCAGACATCCAGCTTATTTAAATGGCGAAATCGGCTGGCTATGGAACCTTAATGGTTATGAATTATGGAGCGAAATATTAGGCCATATATGGGCTTTGTTGAATAAATCAGATTTCGGGTAAGTCTCCCCGTAGCGGGTTGTGTTTT
>NZ_JBMKHS010000048.1:0-22214 GCF_049238105.1 Enterobacter cloacae complex sp. IR5418
CGCCGATGGTAGTGTGGGGTCTCCCCATGTGAGAGTAGGGAACTGCCAGGCATCAAATTTAGCGTGCTGATATGGCTCAGTTGGTAGAGCGCACCCTTGGTAAGGGTGAGGTCCCCAGTTCGACTCTGGGTATCAGCACCACTTTATACTTAGGTTAAAGTTCGGCAAGAAGTAAAAGAATTTGTCTGGCGGCTTTAGCGCGGTGGTCCCACCTAACCCCATGCCGAACTCAGAAGTGAAACGCCGTAGCGCCGATGGTAGTGTGGGGTCTCCCCATGTGAGAGTAGGGAACTGCCAGACATCAAATAAGTAGAAAGGCCATCCGAAAGGATGGCCTTTTTGCGTTATGACTCCAGCTAAACACATTCCCTTATTCGATATTCTAACTGGCACCGTTATTACCTTACGGACGTATTATAGCGTTTTACCCTGCTGGAGCTGAGGCTGTGAAATGCATTATGCTGGTTCGCCGCAGCGTTAAATCAATTAAATGTTTATGCCAAAGGCTGTATAGATAAGGGCGTATAGCGGGAAGTAAGGTAGCGTATTGAATTTAATTAATATCTGATGCTATTGGTGATGGGATATATACGTACCGTAGATTTGGCAAAAATAAAAGCGCGGCCATCGCCGCGCTTTTAAAAGTCTTATTTAGTCAGGGCGACAATACCAAGCGTCAGGCCAGCGATTGCCGCGGCTCCACCAGCTATCGCGCCTGCTGTTTCCCAGTTATCCTGAGTAGTGCCCTTCATACAGGTATTGGTATGAACCAGTCGGCCCTGATCTTCGTATACCGGTACACATGGAGAGTCGTGCGCACAACCAGCAAGCAGCGCAGCGAGAAGTGCAACGGAAAGGAATCTTTTCATGATGTTACCTCAATATGATCGCTTATTCGCTACAGAGCCGATGCGGCAATTAACGAATTGATGATTATTTTACCACCGCACTAATACCATGAAGCACGGGGAATAATCTCAATTTGTGTAGATTGTAAAAATCATGGAGAAAAAAGCGTGGGCGCTGAATATTAATGGAGGAAATGTGGAGAGGAGGCATTTTATTACATTGTTTTCAGGAAATAAAAAAGGCACCAGAGGTGCCTTTATGATTTTCATTAATCTTTGTGCTTTGTAAACCGTCTCCGGACAACCACAAAGAAAACGGGAACAAAGAAAATGGCCAACAGAGTGGCTGACAGCATCCCGCCCATCACGCCCGTCCCGACCGCATTTTGTGCCCCACTACCTGCACCGCTGCTGATGACCAGAGGCATTACACCAAGAATGAATGCCAGGGAAGTCATCAGGATAGGACGCAGACGCATACGCGAGGCTTCAAGCGTGGCTTCGATAATCCCTTTGCCTTCTTTATCCATGAGATCCTTGGCGAACTCAACGATCAGTATGGCGTTCTTGGCTGATAAACCAATTGTCGTAAGCAGACCAACCTGGAAGTAAACGTCATTATTTAACCCTCGCATTGATGCAGCCAGAAGCGCACCGATCACTCCCAGCGGCACAACCAGCATGACCGAGAAGGGAATTGACCAGCTTTCATAGAGGGCGGCCAGACACAGGAACACCACTATTAGCGAAATGGCGTACAGCGCTGGAGCCTGATTCCCGGAAAGTCGTTCCTGATAAGACATCCCCGTCCAGTCGTAGCCGATGCCGGACGGCAGTTTTGACGCAAGGCTTTCCATCAATGCCATTGCCTCACCGGTACTTTTACCTGGCGCAGACTCACCGAGGATCTCCATTGATGGCATCCCATTGTAACGTTCCAGACGTGGTGAACCATACACCCAATGAGAGCTGCTAAAGGCAGAGAAAGGCACCATTTCGCCGTTAGCGCTACGCACATACAGGTCGTTAATGTCTCCTGGTAGCATACGGAAGCGAGCATCAGCCTGGACGTAAACTTTTTTCACACGTCCATGATCGATAAAGTCGTTCACATAGGTGCCACCCAGCGCTGTTGAGATGGTCTGATTGACGTCAGCCACGCTCACACCTAACGCCTGTGCTTTCTCCTGGTCGACATCCAGTTTGAACTGTGGCGTATCTTCCAGGCCGTTAGGACGCACGCGGACCAGTAAGTCAGGGTGTTCCCTCACCATACCAAGCAGTTGGTTACGCGCCTGCGTTAGCTGCGTATGTCCCAGGTTTGCCTGGTCAATCAGTTCAAAGTCGAAGCCTGTTGCGGTACCCAGTTCAATAATGGCTGGCAGGTTAAACGGAAATACAAGACCATCTTTGATCTGGCTGAACGCTTTCGTCGCACGGCTGACAATTGCCCCAACGCCGTTTTCCTTACCCGGGCGCTCTTCCCATGGCTTCAGGCTGACGAAAGCGATACCGGAGTTCTGCCCCTGTCCGCTAAAGCTAAACCCGTTTACCGTAAAGACCGATTCAACGTTCGCTTTCTCTTTGGTCAGATAATAGTCCTGAACCTGATCGAGTACCTGCTGGGTACGCATCTGCGTCGCCCCTGCTGGCAGCTGAACCATCGTCATAAACACCCCCTGATCCTCTTCCGGCAGGAAGGAGGTAGGCAGGCGCAGGAACAGGACTGCCATGCCGCCGACGATGATGACGTAAACCAGCAGATAGCGCCCGGTCTTACGTAAAATGCCGCTCACGCTGTTGCTGTAGTGCTCCACGCTTTTATCAAAGAGCGCGTTAAACCAGCCGAAGAATCCACCTTTCTTTTCATGATGTTCGCTGGAAACCGGTTTGAGCAGCGTTGCACAAAGTGCAGGCGTTAATATCAACGCCACCAGTACGGACAAGGCCATCGCGGAGACAATGGTCAGCGAGAACTGGCGATAGATAGCCCCGGTTGACCCACCAAAAAATGCCATCGGAATAAATACCGCCGAAAGCACCATGGCAATGCCCACCAGAGCGCCCTGGATTTGCTCCATCGACTTCTGCGTCGCCTCTTTTGGCGGCAGCTTATCCTCCACCATGACGCGTTCTACGTTCTCTACCACCACGATGGCATCATCGACGAGCAAACCTATCGCTAATACCATCCCGAACATCGTCAGGGTGTTAATGGAGAAGCCGAACGCAGCCAGTACCGCAAAGGTGCCCAGTAACACCACGGGCACGGCGATAGTCGGAATAAGGGTCGCGCGCAGGTTTTGCAGGAACAGGTACATCACCAGGAACACGAGAACGATCGCTTCAAACAGCGTCTTCACCACTTCATGGATGGAGATCTTCACGAAAGGTGTGGTGTCGTATGGATAAACAACTTTCAGTCCCTGAGGGAAGAAAGGCTGTAATTGCGCCAGCTTACTCTTGATGGCGGCAGCGGTATCCAGCGCGTTTGCGCCAGTCGCCAGCTTGATCCCTAGCCCCGTTGCTGCCTGGCCATTGATTTTGGTGACCATGTTGTAGTTTTCGCCACCCAGCTCAATGCGGGCCACGTCTTTCAGGCGGACCATTGAACCGTCCTGATTCACCTTCAGCGTCACACGACCAAACTCTTCCGGCGATTTCAGACGCGTTTGAGCAATAATTGAGGCGTTCAGTTGCTGCCCTGGTACGGACGGCGTTCCGCCCAACTGACCCGCAGCAATCTGGTCGTTCTGCGTTTTCAGCTGATTAATAACATCCAGCGGCGTGAGCTGATATTTGTTCATCGCGTTGCTGTCCAGCCAGATGCGCATTGCATACTGCGCACCGAACAGCTGCACATCACCAACGCCGGAAGTACGGCTGATTGCATCTTTTACGTTAGAAGCAACGTAGTCGGAGATATCATCCTGAGTGAGGTTTTTATTGTCCGACACAAAGCCAGCAACCAGCAGGAAGCTGCTGCTGGATTTTTCCACGCCGATCCCCTGCTGCTGCACTTCTTGCGGCAGCAACGGCATGGCAAGCTGGAGTTTGTTCTGAACCTGCACCTGCGCGATATCAGGATCCGTACCCGACTCGAACGTCAGGGTGATGGTGACGTTACCGGCGGAATCACTGGTAGACGACATATACATCAGATTATCGATACCGTTCATGTTCTGTTCGATAACCTGAGTTACGGTGTCCTGTACCGTCTGGGCATCAGCGCGAGGGTAGGTTGCTGTCACCGCAACCGCCGGGGGCGCAATGGTCGGATATTGCGCGACGGGCAGTTTTAGAATGGCCAGCCCGCCCGCAATCATCAGAATGATGGCGAGTACCCAGGCGAAAACAGGCCGTTGAATAAAGAAATTAGCCATGTCGTTATTCCTTAACTGGCTGGAGTTGCGGCGGTATCAGGAATAGCCACGACGGTGACGCCAGGGCGAACTTTTTGCAGGCCGCTAATAATGACGCGGTCGCCGTTTTTGAGGCCTTCCGTGATCAGCCAGCGATCGCCAATCGCCTGCGGAGCAACAACAGTGCGAGATTCCACCTGGTTTTTCTCATTTACCACAAGCACGGTTGCATCCCCGCGAGGTGTACGGGTTACTCCCTGCTGGGGAAAAAGAATGGCATCAGGCTGTGTACCTTCATCAATGCGTGCACGGACAAACATACCCGGTAACAGCATATGCTGCGGGTTAGGGAAGAGGGCGCGAAGGGTAATTGAGCCGGTACTTTCATCTACCGTGACATCAGAGAACTGGAGCGTACCTTTCAACGGGTAAGGCTGACCATTTTCCATGAGCAACTCGACGCTGCTGGTGTTTCCTTTTTGCAAGCTTGTCTGCTGTTTCAGACGCATAAAATCGCTGCTGGATTGCGTCACATCGACATAAATGGGATCGAGCTGCTGAACCGTCGCCAGCGCAGTTGACTGACCATTAGTGACTAATGCCCCTTCGGTGACGCTGGATTTACCAATACGCCCGTTGATTGGGGAAGTAACTTTCGTATAGGCCAGGTTGATCCGTGCGCTTTCAACGCCAGCCTTCGCGGCAACGACGCTCGCATCCGCCTGCTGGGCAGTTGCCACCGCCTGATCGTACTCCTGCTTGCTCACATATTGCGTACCCACCAGCGGAACGTAACGTTTCACCGTCAGATGGGCGATATTTGCCGCCGCCTGTGCTTTTACCAGTTCACCTTTCGCATTGTCGTAGGCTGCCTGATAGGTGGCCGGATCGATCTGATAAAGGGACTCACCCGCTTTAACGTCGCTGCCTTCGGTAAAATTACGGTGCAGAATGATACCACTTACCTGGGGACGAACCTCCGCAACACGATACGCATCTGTTCTGCCAGGCAATTCCGTCGTTACGGCCAGTGGCGCACTTTTAACAATATGAACACTGACCTGAGGAGCTTGCGCATGCTGCTGTGGGTTTTCTTGCCCATCGCACCCGGTGAGCAGCGCGGCACAGACAATGAAACCGTATAAGGGTAAGCATCTGAAGTGATTCGTCATTACTGTTCCTTAAACTACCCTTGAACCGATATTTTTCATGAATCGGTGAAAGGGTGTGAGGCAAAAAAAAGAAATGTAGCTGCGTATAGTAATGAGGGTATTTAATGTTTTTTAATTTATAAGTGCTGATGGCACTTTTAAAAAGCAAAAATCGGATTCTGACCCAGTGCATTCGGCATTCTATTTCTGTCAGGATAATCAACGGAATGCTTTTGGGTGAGTGCTATTTATATATCTTGTGAATTCAATTCGCTTGATTTATTCATGTGGATTATAAATTAAATGAATTGACTTTTTTTGTGCAAAATTAAAACGAATTTTGGTAAATACTTTGATTTACCCGAACACGTCAATATCCTTTGATAACGTATCAACCTTATGAGTAGTGAGTAGCAGGTTATGGCGCGCAAAAAGAAAGAAGAGGCTCTAAAGACCCGCCAGCAGCTGATTGAAGCCGCTATCGGTCTGTTCGCGACGCGTGGCGTAGCTAACACCACGCTTACCGACATTGCGGATGCTGCTCAACTCACTCGTGGGGCGGTTTACTGGCATTTCTCGAGTAAATCGGAAATATTTAACGCAATCTGGGAACAGCAATTGCCGTTGCGTGAGATGATTCGTGACAGGTTAATACTTTCCGAAAAAGATGACCCTTTGTTAATGTTACGTGAACAATTTATTGTCGCGCTACAATATATTGCGAGCGAGCCCCGGCAGTATGCTCTTTTACAAATTCTGTATCATAAGTGTGAATTTCATGACGATGTGATTTCAGAATGTGAAATACGCAAGCGGATCGGTTTAAACGATGATTATCTTCGCAGGACGTTAAGACAATGCATTGCTCGTAACGTCATATCTTCCCAAACTAATATTGAACTGGCGCTGATTGTTTTCCATGCCTTTTTTAGCGGAGTCATTAAAAACTGGTTAATGGATAGCAACAGTTTCAGTCTGTACAAACAAGCACCGGCGCTGGTGGATAATATTCTGGCGACACTGCATATCACCCGTGTAGCGCCAGTGGTTTACGATACAGCTTCATGACTGCGTCCGGGGTGGCGATATCTCCCCGTGCTGGCACTGTTCCTTAATAGCTTGCGCGGTAATCGGTTTGCCCAGCAGATAACCCTGTAGCGTATTACATCCCAGCTCTGTCAGAAACGCCTGCTGCGCTGCGGTTTCGACCCCTTCCGCCACGACCTTCAGATTCAGCGTTTTCGCCAGGGCGACAATCGCCGAGACGATCGTTGCATCCTCGCTCTCCCCACTTAACTCTTTCACGAAAGCACGATCGATTTTCAACTCGCAGGCGGGAAGCCGCTTAAGATAGAGAAGGCTTGAGTAACCTGTGCCAAAATCGTCTATCGAGGCTTTCACTCCCGCATCCGTCAGCGCTGTCAGGACACGTACGCTTTCGTCTGGATTGCTCATCGCCGTGGTTTCGGTCACCTCCAGGATCAACATGCCGGGCGGCACGCTATGGCGCGTCAGACAATCAAGCACCGTTTTAACCAGCGAGGGCTGTTCAAACTGCAATGTTGAAAGATTCACCGCCATTGACCAGTCCGTGTGGCCCTGAAGATGCCATTCACGCAGCTGGCGGCAGGCCTCGTCGATTACCCAGTTTCCAATTGGAATAATCAGCCCCGTTTTCTCTGCCAGGGGTAGAAACAGATCGGGAGGCAGTAACCCCTGTTTTGGGTGCTGCCAGCGTAACAGCGCTTCGAACCCGAGGACCGGTCCGGCAGGCGCGTGGAATTTGGGTTGATAAAGCAGACGTAACTCATTTCGGTCAATGGCCTGCCACAGATCATTCATCAGCTGAAGATGCGTCTGCGCCAGCGTATTCATTGACGGCTGGAAAAAGTGATAACCGTTGCGGCCCATATGTTTTGTGTGGTACATCGCGGCATCAGCGTTAAACATCAGTTCACGATCCGTTTTGCCATCGTGCGGATAGAGCGCTATGCCAATGCTCAGGGTGACCATCAGTTCATAAGGATCGAGATGGAACGGGCTATCAATGACGCGCACCAGTGAATTTGCCAGTGAGGCAGCATCATCCGGGGTGTCGGTTTCGGCCAGCAGGACGAATTCATCCCCACCAATACGCGCCAGCGTGTACTGACCTTTCAACTGCAACAGCAAACGCTGAGTCACCGCAACCAGAAGCTTGTCCCCGACATCATGACCATAGGCATCGTTGACGGTTTTAAAGCCATCGAGATCCATAAACATCAGCGCAAAAGGGCTTCCTTCGCGATCGGCCTTGCTGATGGCCTGATCAAGACGATCCTCAAGCAGAACACGATTGGGTAATCGCGTTAGCGTATCATGCAACGCCAGCTGTGCGAGTTCACGGTTAGCTTCTGCCAGTGATGAGGCCAGCAGCGAGGTACGAGCCTGAAGGCGGGCATCGAACATCGACACCAGCAGCGTAATCCCCAGAATAGCAAGCGCGACCACGCTAACCAGTATCGCCAGCCAGCTGCCGTTAATGCCATGGTGGTGGACCATCGTCGACACCGGAAATTGTGCTGCTTCCATACCGGCGTAATGCATGCCAGCGATAGCGATACCCATGGTGATTGCCGCCCCCAGCCGCATCAGCGCCATTTGTGCGGCTTCCTGGCGTAAACGGAACGTCAGCCAAAGCGCAGCCAGTGAAGCGGCAAGGGCAATGACCACAGAGATGACCACCCACGTTTTATCCCAGACAATACCCGGTGTAACCTCCAGGGCCGCCATACCGGTGTAGTGCATGGCAACAATGCCCGTTCCCATCACGACTGCGCCGGGCAGCAGCCGGCGTAAACGTAACTGCTCCCCGCTAACGAGCCACAGGGCAAACATCGACGAGCTGATGGCGATAACCATCGAAAGCACGGTCAGGGCCGCGTTGTAGCTCATGCCCATGGAAAGATCCATCGCCAGCATACCGATGAAATGCATCGCCCACACGCCAATCCCCATCGAAACACCACCACCTGCCAGCCAGACGCGTGCAGCGACGCCCTGGCTTCCGGCAACGCGCGCAGCCATATTCAATGCGGTATAAGCGGCAAGAATGGCGACAACAAAGGAGATGACTACGAGGATTTGGTTGTATTGGCTAACCAGCATGGTCTGTTCACTCGTTGTGGGACGTTAAGCAAGAGCGGTTGGAAAGGGCACAGACATTATCATCGTCAGGAAATGACGAAAAGTGATTTAAATCCCTGTTTTTATTGGGTGATAGCAGGGTTTTCCACTGGGCGGAAGAGGTTAGTCCAGCTCTGAGCAGTTGACCAGTTTAAGCGGGTTCACGGAATTCATATTGCGACATTTATCGGTTTCGGTGCTCATCAGTTCAATCCACTGCATTAGCAGCGCATCGAAAATGAAAACAGAGACAGCAAAAACGACCAGCCACCAGTATTTACGAATCATGTCCATTCCGCGAAAAGAGAGCCTGTAAGGTGGTGGAAATATACACGAAATGTGGGCGTTGAAAAGTGGGGAAAGAGAAGGTTTACAAAGCGTTGACGGTCACCTGTCCGGACGATAAAAAAGGCGCTTCCCCATGCCGGTTAGCGCCTTTTTAAACAAGCATTTAACTGATTAGTATCAGTTCATGCCGTACTGTCATATTAGCTGTTTTCATGCTTTTAGATGATTATAATATTCATATAATAATCAATGTGTTGTATAAATTAATGCCTGTATATTGTTCCAGTGTTTTTCTTTGTTTATGCTATTATGCAAGCAATTCTGTATAAACATTTGTATAAACACTTTGGGCTGGGTGGTCTATGGCTGGCGAACTTAACAAACTGAGCGACAGGAAGTTAAAGGGATTACATGGTATCCCGGCCAGTAAGATTGAGTTCTATGCTGATGGTGCCGGGCTGAGCGCCAAGGTAACGAAAGCTGGTGGTATTAGCTGGGTGTTTACTTACCGACTTGACGGGCAGAAGCTGCATCGTCTGACTCTGGGACGATACCCGGATATGAGCCTCAAAGAAGCCCGTTCATCGCGTGATAAATGCCGCCAGTGGCTGGCCTCAGGTAAAGATCCAAAGCACCAGTTGGCGTTGACTACTCAGGAAACCCTTAAACCGGTCACTGTTAAGGAAGCTATAGAATACTGGATACGCGAATATGCAGAAGAGAACCGCGCGAATGTTGAACGGCACAAAGCGGAGCTGCGAAAACACATTTATCCTTATATAGGGAAAATGGCGCTCGCTGACTGTGAAACACGATACTGGCTTGACTGCTTTGACAGGATGAAAAAGAAAACTCCAGTCGCCGCAGGTTATGTGTTCCAGATGTGCAAACAAGCCCTGAAATTCTGCCGGGTTCGTCGCTATGCTGTGAGTACCGCGCTTGAAGATTTAACAATTCCAGATGTCGGTAAAAAACAGGCAAAAAAAGACCGGGTATTAAACGATAAAGAGGCTGGCGATTTATGGGCTGCCATTTCCTCTGGAACTTGCTTCATGCCTTACTACACCAGGCTACTGACAATCTTAATAGTGTTTGGGTGCCGAACGCAGGAGGCCAGGCTATCAGAGTGGAGTGAATGGGATATGGATGCCTGGGTCTGGACAGTTCCCAAAGAGCACAGCAAGGGCGGCGAGAAGATTGTAAGACCTGTGCCGGATGCCATGCGCAAATTCATTGAAATACTGCATGATGAAACGAAACTATCCGGCCTTTTGCTTGGGTCGGTTAAAGGCAGTGAAGCGGTAAGTCAGTGGGGCCGCGGTGTTTATAAAAAGCTGGGGCATTCTGAACCATGGACACTGCACGATCTAAGACGAACTTTAGCAACGCATATGAATAATATGGGTATAGCACCACACGTTGTCGAACAGTTGTTGGGGCACTCAATGCCGGGAGTAATGGCGATTTATAACCGTAGTCTGTACTTGCCTGAGAAACTGGATGCGTTGAATAAATGGTATGACAGACTTGATATTTTATCAGGTGGATTCACTAACATTGTTTTGTTGAATAGGGCTGAATAATGACTAGTTTTCTAAAATTGGGTATTTTCGAGCGAGAAGCCAAAGCCCCGGAACTAAATATTAAACAACTTGCACTACTTATGTGTGGGGTAGATCCGACAGTTAAAACTGCTGATATCCCTGAGGCGAAAGTTGAAGCTTACAATATATACTATCGACAACTGAGTAGATGGTTATCAGCATCTAAATTATTTCGAGGTGGAAACTCAACAGCCTATCCCGCAGACTATATGTTTGCTCTGGCATATCCTCTTATTGATGAAGATATTACACCACAACCCATAAAGGACAGATGCCTTGCGGCGGTGGCTATAATTGCTAATCAAAACAAAGGAAAAGAGCATCTTTATGCTATGGGAGGGGATGAGCTTTTACAGGTCGGAATTGCATTGAAAAGCAGCAAACGCGGCTTGCATCGTAAAGAAGATGAAAAGGAATATAATGATAAATTAATGGGGATGCTGGTCAAGCTTATAGCACATAAGATAGGCCATTCGTTTGGCACCTCTAAAAAACCAAGCATCTCGGCTATTTTAAACGAACTATATAAATTAGCTGATGAGGAAGGTATATCTAAAACTGGATTATCCAAATCAGCAATATATGAGAAAATTCGCAAGGCATTAAATTCGATTTATTATACGGAATGAATATTATTTTGCAGTGTTAGTGGGTGTTATTTATATTTCATGTGAAAATACTAATTAATTATATTTGTTGGAGCTTTTGGCGATTCTATGATCGCCAAGGAGATTCAATTGTTATATTTGATGTGTATTACAGTTACATTCAACAGCATTCAACAGCATTCAACAGCATTCAACGACACGTAACGACACGTAACGACACGTAATGACACGTAATGACACGTAACGGCACCCGACAGCACCTAACAATACCTAGCTCCATCCACGGTCTCTACTAGGTCATTACTTGCTAACTTTTTCCATCTTTGTTCATGGTTATTCATCACTGTTCATCAGCGTTCATCATTGTTCATCTTTGTTATGAACAATCCAAGGCGAATCAAATCGTTAAAGAACGGTGATCTTCGGCGAGTTATTGAAATTCATGATTTTTTCTCTCGCGACAGCCGTTGAAATTACTGTGGAAATTGTTTTCAACAGGGGAGCGTTATCTTGATGGAATTTCTATCTTTCAATGGAATTGCGTGTTCTTTTAAAGGATTCCAGAATCAATGGAAATGCTGGTCGTTTATCCACTAATCTCTTCGCATAACATTGAAACAGTGGAGGCAGCATGCAAAATATAACCTTTACCCCGCCAAATCCTGAACAACGCCGCACCCTTTTAGAAGAGTACGGCTTTAAGTTTGATCGCCGAATCCGTGAAGATGAATGCAGCGAGATCACCAGTCTTTCCCGTTCCAGCCGCTGGAAGATGGAACAGCAGGGGCGCTTCCCTCCGCGCTGTCACTTTGGCCGCAATAGCTGTGCTTGGCTTCTTTCGGATGTGCTCTGGTGGGTTCGTAATCCGCCAGCAGTAGAGAACGTCAATAACCCATACAGCCGTAAATCTGCTTAATTAACCACAGGTAATCTGAGATGAAAAAGATTAATGCCCTCCACGGGCAGGGATTCGCTCACCCTGTAGCCAGCCAGCACGATATTTCAGCGAACCGTAAACAGGTTATTTCCGGTGACTGGTCGCCCATTAATCGCGGTGAATTTACGCTTGCCGATCTGGGGTTGCGCCACAACGGTAACGGGCTGGTGTGGCTGCGTTCCGGCGTGTCCGTGCATGAGGCAGACCATGATGCAGGGATAAGCGGCAAGGACAAGACCAAAGGAAGGGTTAACGGCCTTCCTTTTGAATTTGTCGGCCAGTGGCAGGAATACCCGACTAAACGCAGCTTTGCCGTTTCAGTATCTACGGAACTACGGCGCCAGTATTACCCGGACGATGCCGCATTCAGTAAGGCAATGCGTGAGGCTGGTTATGTTCCGGTGCGCACTCGCAAACTGACCGGAAAGGATGCTCGTTTTTGGCTGTACCGTGTAACGGGCAATGATAAGGGGGTTGTCGCAGCAGAATCCGCGCCACACAAGGCTTGTGCGCCAGTTGTCCAGACCATATCTAAGCCTCATCCGTGGTTTAAGCGTGTGGCACTCGATGGTAAATGGCAGTACGTCTACGCAGATCACATCCGCTTTCTGACTAAAAAGCGTCATCGCGTCGATGGTGTTCGGGTTCAGGGGTATACCGCTGGCAGGCTGAAAGTGGAGGCTATTGTATGACAGGCAAAACAAAGGCGGCCATGCCGGGCCGCCTGAGTCTCAACGCTTTACTGAAACATCGCCAGATTACCAGGCTTGCCGCTGGTGGTCAAACCTTGAGCCAACGAAATCCGTACGCACAAATTAACCGCGTACGTTTAACGTACGGACATCGCAATCCATTGAAGGAACTTGATTATAACGAATCGTTAGAATCGGCTGGCAACAAACACGAACAGTATTCGGGTTCGCCTGAACATCAACACTGCTTAGGTTCAGAGGTTCCGACGAATAACGTAGAGAGCTGCGAAGATAACCAACCCTCTTTAAGAGGGGAGCCTCTGCACAACTCATTAATAGTTGCGCAAAACAGACCCTTTTTAAGAGGGGCAATCCACAGCATTACGGGGAGTAACCATGTTCAGCCTTTTGGCTCGATGCCCTGTCGGCGCAATTCCGCGCGGGCCAGTTCTTTCAACCAATTACCGAGACTAACGCCCTCACGTTCTGCGGCATCATTAAGCTGCTGCCGTAATTCTGGAGTGATTCGGATCTGGAAAGTAGGCGACAGCCCTTCTCCTTTTGGTGTTTTATCTCGTTTGATAGTTGACATGTACGTACGTAACCTTATAGCATGGATTTTGTTATGTACGTACGTTATCACGACGAACATGCAAAAGACAACGCCCCGGACTGCGGGAACAGTGCCAGGGCGTCTGACCTCCACCGATAAGTTACGTATCGAGGAAGCTATGAAAGATCATATCACACACCCGCAAGGGCGGAAGTCCTACATCTGGCGTTTTCTTGCACTGAGCGCCATCGGGCGCAACGTCATTCACATCACCGCTACCACTGAGCGCGAAGCCCGTGAGCAATCACCGGCTGGCTGCGTGATGGTATTCGCTGGCCGTCTGCCAGTTCGGGAGGCTCGCTATGCGTGAGCCAATCAGCTTAGACCAGGCCGAATATAAATCAGCGCTGGCTTCATCACTTTACGAAACCATCCTGGAAAAAGCCTCTGCTGAATGTTCGGAAACCCTGCTGAACCATATCTCACTGGCATGTGACCTTAATCAGGAAATTCACCGGGCATTAATCGCCGAGCTGGGTATGGGAGAAGCGAAATGAGACAAGTTCCTTTTGAAGTCCTGATGCACGCTGAAAATGCCCTTTCAGAGAGTGAGTGCGCAATGTCTGTGCTGAGCATGTGGATTGACAGCATTCCCGACGGTGAAGAACACCGTGAGGAAGCGTGCCGTGTCGGAGCAATTATGTCTCTGCTGCACAAATCTATCGGCGAGCTGGTGAAGGCGCGGGAGGCTTACAGTGCGAAATCCTGAAATCAACGATAGCTGGAAGGATAAGCGCGGCGAACTGGTCACGGTGAAAGATAACGCATTTAACCGGGTAACGTTTGTGCGTGATGGTTACGATTTTCCGTGCATCTTTCCGCTGGAAAGGTTCGTTAAAGAGTTCACTTTCGTTAGCTGGGGGCTGAAAGATGAAAAACGCGCCTAATGTGAAAACCCTCCCGCGCGACAAAATGGAGGAGGCCATCATCTTTGCTGGAACGGGAGCATGGAAAGCCGCTCAGGACTACCAGAAAGGGAAGGGCGAGCATGGAGACGATGTTCCGCCTGTGGTTCTGGATCACACCCAACTGGCGGAATTGCCCCACCTGCGCATTGTTGATAAAGGCCGTCGGTTTGCCCGTGTCTGTCAGGCCGGACTTATCGAGCAAAACCAAATCAGCATGATTGCAAATAAGCTGTGTGAGGCTGGCGTTACCAATGCTGAGTTTATCAACGAAAAAGGTGAGAAAGAGGACTGGACGCCATTAATGAAGCGTTTGGAAGACGAGCCCCTAATGGTGACTACGAGGGGTAGTGCTACGCCAGCGCTTAACCAGATGGGAGCCAGCCAGCGCGGGGAAGTTCTGCTTGCTCATTACGATGGCAATCTGGCGATCCATGCTGATTCCGACACGGTTCATCATTACAACGGCGTGGTGTGGGTTCCGCTTTCGGACAAAGAGCTACAGCGGGAAATGGCGCAGATTTTTATTGATGCCGAAGTCGCCTATTCGCAGAACGCGATTAAATCCGCTGTCGATACAATGAAGCTGGGTCTGCCAGTGATGGGTAATACAGCCCGAAATCTTATTGGTTTCAGCAACGGGGTTTTTGATACCCGGTTAGGCCAATTTCGACCGCATGATAAAAAGGACTGGCTTATCGTTGCGAGCGAATTGCCATTCAGCGAACCAGCAGAAGGAGAGACTCTGGCAACCCATGCGCCGAACTTCTGGAAATGGCTCCGCCGCTCTGTGGCGGATAATGACCGAAAAGCAGACCGCGTACTGTCTGCGCTGTTTATGGTGCTGGCGAACCGGTACGACTGGCAGCTGTTTCTTGAGGTAACGGGGCCGGGCGGAAGTGGTAAAAGTGTTATGGCGGAGATCTGCACGATGCTGGCGGGCAAGGCCAATACCGTATCGGCGAGCATGGCGGCGCTGGAGAACCCAAGGGAAAGGGCACTGGTAGTGGGATATTCGCTGATTATCATGCCGGATATGACCCGGTACGCTGGCGACGGAGCAGGGATTAAAGCTATCACTGGCGGGGATAAGGTGGCTATCGACCCAAAACACAAAGCGCCATATTCAACCCGTATTCCTGCGGTGGTGCTTGCCGTCAATAACAATGCCATGTCGTTCAGCGACAGAAGCGGGGGGATTTCCAGACGGCGGGTGATTTTCAACTTCTCCGAAGTGGTACCGGAAAACGAACGCGATCCTATGCTGGCCGAGAAGATTGAAGGTGAGCTGGCTGTAATCATTCGCCACCTGCTCACTCGCTTTTCCAGGCAGGACGAAGCCAAACAGCTTTTGCATGAGCAGCAAAAATCAGAAGAAGCGCTGGCCATCAAACGTGAAGGGGATTCACTGGTGGACTTTTGCGGCTACCTGATGGCTTCGGTGGTTTGTGATGGAATGCTGATTGGTAATGCCGAGATCGTGCCATTCAGCCCGCGCCGTTATCTGTATCACGCTTATCTGGCTTACATGCGGGCCAATGGTCTTAGCAAGCCTGTATCGTTAATGCGGTTCGGTACGGATATGCCAGGCGCAATGGCTGAATATGGCAAGGAGTACCAGAAGCGCAAAACTAAACATGGCATAAGGTCAAACGTCACGCTTCACGACGACTCAGAAGACTGGATGCCTATGTGGAATGATACTTCTCACAATACCGGAGAAAATCAAAAGTAATTGGAAAAGTGTTCACCACTATTCACTGTGGATAAAATCGTTTATATAACAGATAGTTAATGGGTGAACACTTTTTATTGAAGTGTTCACCAAGTATTCACCTGTTCACCTTTAAAGGGCTTTTCTTTTAAAAGGTGAAGGGTTATGGTGAACACTAGTGAATACTTAAAATTATAGTCTTCACCCTGTAACCATATGAATTTGAATGGAAAAAATGCAAAGGTGAACAGGTGAACACTTAAACGCATATTTTTTATTTTTACGAGGCTGCATATGGAAATTTTAGGCAACCATAACGACAAGTTTCACGGCATCAAATTTCTGCATAGTGCAATTGAAGAAATGAATGAGAAAGCTGAAGTAACTCTGACCGACTATCTGGCTCTTAGGGCTTTTGTTCTGGCTGAGCGAAGAGAAACTCAGGACTACATTGATGCAATGGATGAAACGTATGCTGATTTGCCCGATGATCTGCGTTCTTACATTGAGCTTCTTAATGACGTTGCCGCACAGCTATCAAATCCATCACGCTCAAATGGGAATTTAAAATCAATTATTTACGATGCGAGAATATCAAGCGGAAACGCCATGTCTCACTGGTTCAGTGTTGATAGATAGTAAAATCTAAGAAGGGATAACTAATGCGTACTAATGATGATTTACAGATAATCCGAAAGCATCTGGATGGTGAATTTGAACAGCGCCTGTTAGACGCTGCGATCAATAACCTTTTGGATGAAAATAATCAGCTTCGGTTCAGCAATTATGCCTATGCACTTAGAGAGCTATTCTTACACGTTCTAAAACGCATGGCACCTGATGAAAATGTTCAACTATGCGAGTGGTTTCCTGGTTTGAATGAAAGAGAGCAGGTTGCAAGAAAAGACTCTTACAAATATATCATTCATGGTGGGTTAAGTGATGAATATGTCAGGGATGTACTTGATGTAAATATTGCCGGAGTAATTCCGGGATTGCGTGATGCGTTCTACTCATTAAATAAATTTACTCACATAAGCGAAAAGATTTTTCCAATTAATGATGACGATGGCCTAAAAATGGTGGGAGAGGTTGAAGGTTGCATCGGAGCTCTTTTCACCAAGCTTGATGAGTGTCATAAGGAGATAATTAATAAGCTTTATGAAGCTGTGAGTGAGGCCGCGATACATAGTTCGATAACTGAAACTGTAACATCAATTGATATTTTATCGACACACAGCTCGGTTGATGAAGTGTATGTTGATGATGTGAAAATAGTAGAAATAAATGACTCTGAAGTAATTTTCTCTGTTATTGGCTCTGTAGGTGTCGGGTTGCAATGGGGATCTAATTCCGATTTGCGAAATGACATAGGTGCTGTAGGTAGAGAAACATTCCCATTTACCTGCGAGGTGAGAAGTCCAGTGTATGCCCCTGAACGTTTAGAGTGTGATGAAGGGGCATTCCATGCAGATACTTCAAGTTGGTGGGAAGGATATTACGACTAACAAGTGTAAATTATTCGTCCTCGCGTTTATTAGTGCTTAGCCCGATAAAATTCGGGCTTTTATTTATTATTTTCATGTATATGTTGAGAAGTGGCACTCAGACGTGAGCCGCCACTGGCCGTTAAATCAAGCTGTAGCGAGTACAGCCTGTGGGATGCAGAAAAAGATTTAACGGCCTCCCCTCCAAGCGCTGGTTTCACGTCTCTACGTTAATTGATACGGAAACCACTCCATGAAAAAATTACTCGAATTACGCCAGCAGAAAGCCGCACTCAAAACACAGATGCGTTCCATGCTGGACAAAGCCGACACCGAAAAGCGCAGCCTGAACGAAGAAGAGGGCAAAAAGTTCGACGAACTCCGCGCCCAGGCTGATGCGCTTGAAGTTGAAATCACCCGTCTTGAAGCCGTCGCCGACGATCAGCGCAATCTGCCTGGTACTACCGTTGAAGGTGAGCCAGTAAGCAACGACGAGCTGCGCCACTACATCATGACAGGTGATACCCGCTCTCTCTCCACGCTGGTGCAGGCTGACGGCGGTTATACCGTTATTCCTGAGCTGGACAAAGAGATTATGCGCCAGTTGCAGGATGATAGCGTGATGCGCTCCATCGCAACGGTGAAGACCACCAAAACCAACGAATACCAGAAGCTGGTATCTGTGGGCGGCACTACCGTTAATCGTGGTACCGAAGGTGAGGCACGTACCGAAACCAGCACGCCGAAGATGGAGCGTGTTGATATCAAACTCAACCCGATCTACGCCTACCCGAAAACCACTCAGGAGATTCTCGACTTCTCCGAGGTGGATATTCTGGGCTGGCTGTCTTCTGAAATTGCCGACACCTTCACCGCTACCGAAGAAAGCGACTTTGTGAACGGCGACGGTGATAAAAAATCCAAAGGCTTCCTGTCTTACCCTCGCGCGGCCACTGCCGACAAAACCCGTCCGTTCGGTACGCTGGAGAAGATGGAAGCCGCTGACGTTTACTCTGACGTTTCCTCTGATGACCTGATCGACCTTCTGTATAAGCTGAAATCCAAATACCGCAAAAACGCCGTATGGGTGATGAATTCTAACACCGCCGCCAAACTGCAAAAGCTGAAAAACGGCAACGGGGATTACATCTGGCGCGATCGTCTGGTTGCCGGTTCTCCCGATACGTTGCTGGGCCGTCCTGTTCAGTATCTGGAAACCATGCCGGATGCGGAGGCGGGCAAAGCGTTCCTCGCGGTTGGCGACTTCAAGCGCGGCTATTTCATCGTAGATCACACCACTGGCGTGCGTACCCGTCCTGACAACATCACCGAACCGGGTTTCTATAAGGTGCATACCGATAAATACCTGGGCGGCGGCGTAGTGGACTCCAACGCCATCAAGGTGCTTGAGCTTTCCGGCTCCGGTTCCTGATTTGACGTTTAAGGGGCTTCGGCCCCTTTTTGCCCTCTGTGGAGTCCAGTAATGAAAACAATCGATTTTGAAATCCGTACCTCCGAAGTGAGCGCCAGCAACAAAAAGCTGGTGGGCTATGCCGTGCGCTGGAACAGTCTCTCAGAAATTATCTGGGACGAGTTCCGCGAGCAGTTTGCGCCGGGAGCGTTTAAAGACAGCCTGGCATCCGGTAGCGATGTGCGTGCGCTGTACGAGCATAACTATACCCAGCTGCTGGGCCGCACCAAATCCGGCACGCTGGTGCTGTCCGAAGACGATACCGGGCTGCGCTTCGAGCTGACCCCGCCGAATACCCAGCTTGGCAACGATGTGCTGGAGCTGGTGGAGCGCGGTGATATCTCTGGCATGAGCTTCGGTTTTCGTGCGCTGAAAGAGGCGTGGGATATTGCTCAGTCTCCATACCTGCGCACTGTTACCGCTGCCGAACTGCGGGAGATTACCGTTACCTCTATGCCTGCTTATCCTGAGTCTGGCGTGGAAATTGCGCACCGTTCGCTTTTCTCCCAACATCCTGAACTGCGCCGCGCTGGCGATAACCGTCGCCGCTGGGCTGAATTAGCGGGGCTTTGATATGTGGAATATCTGGCCGTTTGGCCGTAAGTCTGAACCCTCCGAACAGCGCAGTATGACCATTGATGAGTGGCTGGCGATGGCAGGGATTCCAAATACAGGATCAGGCGAGTATGTGTCTGCGGGTACTGCGGAATCTCTGCCGGCGGTCATGAACGCCGTATCAGTTATCAGTGAGGCGGTGGCAACAATGCCCTGCTATCTCTACCGCGTCCGTAATGATAATGGTCGTGAGGCGCGAGAATGGCTGAGTAATCACCCAGTGGATTTTCTCCTGAACGAGCAGCCGAACGACTGCCAGACGCCTTATCAGTTTAAACGCACGATGATGCGCCATTGTCTGCTGAATGGTAACGCCTATGCGGTGATCACGTGGGGCCGCGACGGCCAGCCGCAATCCCTGCACCCGTATGCGCCGGGGGCGGTTGTTCCTGAGCGTATCGGCCAGCATAAGTACAAATACACCGTTACAGAGCCGTTTACCGGGGCTGTGCGCACCTATCTACAGGAAGAGATTCTGCACCTGCGTTACTCCACCGATGATGGCTTTCTGGGGCGTTCGCCTATCACCGTCTGCCGTGAGGCGCTGGGGTTAGGTCTGGCACAGCAGCGCCACGGTGCCAGCATTATGAAAGATGGCATGATGGCGGCTGGCGTGGTGGTCACTAAAGAGTGGCTCGATAGCGTGAAGGGCAAACAGGCGATGGATGCACTGGATCGCTACAAGGGCGCCAGAAATGCCGGTAAAACACCGATCCTTGAAGGTGGCATGGACTACAAGCAGCTTGGAATGAGCAATCAGGATGCCGAATGGCTGGCCTCCCGTCGCTTCACCATTGAAGACATTGCCCGCATGTTCAACGTGTCGCCCATCTTCTTGCAGGAATACAGCAACAGCACCTACAGCAATTTCAGCGAAGCGAGCCGCGCATTTCTCACTATGACAATGCGCCCGTGGCTGGCGAACTTCGAACAACAAATCAAATCTGCGCTGCTGGTGGCCTCTCCGGTTCCGGGAACCCGCTATCAGGTGGAGTTTGATTCTGCTGACCTTCTCCGCGCCACCCCAACCGAGCGTTACGCCACTTATGAGCGCGGCATCAAGAACGGGATCATGAACCCGAACGAAGCCCGTGAGCGTGAGGGGATGCCGCCGCGTGAAGGTGGTGATGAGTTCAGCCAGGCATGGAAGCAGGAAGTGAAGATCAGTAAGGACGGTGACTTATGAGAGCCGGAGGACTGAGAAACCGGGTAACTATCCAGGTATTCACTACTCACAGAGATCCATCTGGTCAGGTTATTCAGACCTGGGAAGACGGGGAAACCATCTGGGCTGAGGTTAAAGGGATCAGCGGTCGTGAACTGGTAGCGGCTGGTGCCGAGGTTGCCGAAGCAACGATCCGCGTCTGGGTGCGTTTCCGTCGAGATATTACTGCTGCCAACCGTCTGAAGGTGCTGACTGGCCCGTTTGCCGGGGCAACACTCAACATTATCGGGCCACCCATACCGGATTCAGGTATGACGCGCCTTGAGATTCTCTGCAAACAGGGGACCGAGAAATGACTACTGAAATCACCCTGGCTGAAGCAAAGCTGCATTGTCGTGTTGATGGCACCGAGGAGGATGCGCTGATTCAGGCGTACATCGATGCGGCGCTGGAGGTCTGCCAGAAGCATATCGGCAAGCGGTTTGATAACGGGCTGGAGTTTACCCCGGCTATCAAGATCGGCTGTCTGATGTACGTCTCTCAGCTGTACGAGTACCGCACGATGATTGCCGATGCTGAGGCGAAAGAGGTTCCGCTGGCTATCTCTGCGCTGTGGTCTGTCTATCGTGATGTGGGGGTGTACTGATGCCATGGCAGCCAATGCGCCGGTGCACCGAACCGGGATGTAATAAGCGGGTAAGGTCCGGCAAGTGTGACGAGCACAGGCGGGAAGCGTGGCGGGAGCAGGATGCCAGACGCGGCCATCGTCGCGCCCGTGGTTACTCTGCCTCATGGGAGAAGTACCGCGCTCAGTATCTGAAACGTCACCCCCTTTGTGTTGAGTGCCAGAAGCTGGGCCTCTACGTTCCTGCAAAGATTGTCGATCACATCATCCCTATCAATGGCGGTGATGATGTTCTGTTCTGGCCGGAGTGGAACCACCAGCCGTTATGCCAGACACATCATAACCA
Organism: Enterobacter cloacae complex sp. IR5418; assembly: GCF_049238105.1. Taxonomy (NCBI): domain Bacteria; kingdom Pseudomonadati; phylum Pseudomonadota; class Gammaproteobacteria; order Enterobacterales; family Enterobacteriaceae; genus Enterobacter; species Enterobacter cloacae complex sp. IR5418. The sequence goes on from NZ_JBMKHS010000048.1 coordinate 21,597, forward strand.
GAAGACCACGCAGCAGGACCCCATCACCAAAGCGAACCGTAAAGCAGGGCTCTACATCGAGCAGGAAGAGCGGGCAGCACAGCGTAATAACTGGATGTATGAGGCCAGCGATGAATGAGAAAGACGTGGTGAATCTGTATCAGTCGCTGGCCCGATGCCGTGATGGCTTTATGCAGACCCGCACCAGACGCAATGAGCGCCAGCCAGTGAAGCGCATGAGCGAACGTGAGCGGGAGGTGATGGAATGCTTCCGCAACCGCTGACAGGCCGCATGGACGGGGTGGGGGAGGTTTTCAGGACAAAACCCCAGCCGCAAGGCACCGCCCGCCCCCTCAAATTTTTACGCACGGTGATTTTTTTGAAAATAAAACGCGATGGAAACGAGAATTTTTTATGGCAAGACCACCAAAACCGCCAGCTTACCTTGATGAGTTAGCCGCGCAGCAGTGGAAAGCAAAGGCGAAGCAACTGGCCGAACGCGGTGATTTGACTCCCGCCGACTGGAACAATCTTGAGCTTTTTTGCGTTAACTATTCGATGTACCGAAAAGCAGTGAAAGACCGGCTTTGTTGAATAAATCAGATTTCGGGTAAGTCTCCCCCGTAGCGGGTTGTGTTT
>NZ_JBMKHS010000049.1:0-20891 GCF_049238105.1 Enterobacter cloacae complex sp. IR5418
ATTTATTCAACAAAGCCAAGTCTATCAGTAAAGAGAATGAGAGATCAAAGTGGTCATTTTAATTGAGCTGGATAACGGACATTTCAATTGAGCCTTGACATAAGTTGTAGTAGCAAAGTTGTAATGTCCGATAATGGCTAAGTTAAGATGTCCGGCGTGTATAATCAAGTAAGGATTACCATGACGGCTCTCGCAGCGGAGTTTTTCACATTGGATGAAGTTAACCGACTCAAAATCATTCAGGATGTCATCGACCGGCGTCTGACAACACAAATGGCAGCTCAGCGGCTTGGTATCTCCGACCGTCAGTGCCGTCGTCTGCTTGCGCGTTATCGTGAAGATGGTCCGATTGGCATGACCAGCCGCCGTCGTGGTAAATCCAGTAACAACCAGTTGCCTCAGGGACTGGCCGCATACGCGCTGAACATTATTCGCGAACGCTATAACGATTTCGGTCCGACGCTGGCCTGTGAAAAACTGTCTGAGGTGCACGGTGTTCATCTTTCCAAAGAAACCGTCCGTAAGCTGATGACTCAGGCCAGTCTGTGGGTCCCACGTAAGCAACGTGCGCCAAAAATTCAGCAACCTCGTTACCGCCGTGCCTGTGCCGGTGAACTCATACAAATCGACGGCTGCGACCACCACTGGTTTGAAAATCGGGGACCTAAGTGTACGGCACTGGTTTACGTTGATGACGCAACCAGTCGTTTAATGCAGCTTCTTTTCGTGAAATCTGAGTCTACTTTCACCTATTTTGAAGCGACCCGGGGCTATATTGAAAAACATGGCAAACCGCTTGCGCTGTACAGCGACAAAGCCAGCGTATTCAGGATCAACAATAAAAATGCAACCGGCGGCGACGGCGATACCCAGTTTGGCCGTGCGATGCATGAACTGAACATTCAGACCATTTGTGCAGAAACCAGTGCTGCCAAAGGCCGCGTTGAACGGGCGCACCTGACGCTTCAGGACCGACTGGTCAAGGAGCTCAGGCTCCAGGGCATCAGTTCCATGGAAGCTGCGAACGCATTTGCCGAAGAGTTCATGAACGATTACAACCGTCGTTTCGCAAAAGCGCCTCGCCAGGCGTTTGATGTTCATCGGGAACTGGATGTCGATGACGATCTTGATATGGTATTTAACTGGCGTGAAGCTCGTAAAGTGTCGAAATCACTCACAGTGCAATACGACAAAGTCCTTTATCTGATTGAAGACAGCGAATTCAGTCGTCGGGCGATTGGTAAATACATCGATGTCTGGCATTACCCGGATGGACATAAAGAGCTCCGGCTTAATGGCGTATCACTTCCCTACTCCACCTATGACAAGCTTTCTGAAATCGATCAGGGGGCCATTGTGGATAACAAACGTCTGGGGCGGGCCCTGGAAATGGCGCAGCTGGTCCAGGCCGAGCGGGATAATAACCGGTCGCAATCCGTACCATCCGGAGACGGCCCTTCTCGCAGGCGTAAAGCTCCCACGACGAAGAAATCCCAGCGTTCCCTGGATCAGGACGATATGTTCAATGCCCTGGTGAAACTTCAGTCACGCTCTGAAGAGATATTTGGGAAGAAACCGATTTAAAGCCCGGTAATCCATCCGGGCATGCCTGGCTGTCAGATTTTGGCCTGATTGACCCGTGCCGCGAGCTCCTGATGACTCTCTTTCCTTTCGCTGTAGCGGTCGGACAGGTAGGCTGTGTGCCCTTTCAGGAGTAACGTCATTTTGAACAACTCTTCGGTAACGTCGACAATCCTGTCATACCAGGGTGAGGGTTTCATGCGCCCTTCATCATCAAATTCCTGCCATGCCTTTGGCACTGACGACTGATTGGGGATGGTGAACATCCGCATCCAGCGGCCAAGTATCCGCATCTGATTGACCGTGTTAAACGACTGTGAACCACCACAAACCTGCATGACGGCCAGCGTTTTACCCTGGGAAGGACGAACAGCACCTTCACTCAGGGGTATCCAGTCAATCTGGGCCTTCATCACCGAGCTCATGGCGCCATGTCTTTCCGGAGAACTCCAGACCATTCCGTCACACCACCTGACCAGCTCGCGGAGTTCAAGCACTTTGGGGTGACTTTCGGGCGCATCATCGGGTAACGGCAGACCGGATGGGTTAAATATTTTCACCTCAGCCCCCATCTTTGCCAGCAACCGCCCGGCCTCTTCCGCTGCAAAACGACTGTAGGACCGCTCTCGTACTGAACCGTACAGGATGAGAATTCGCGGCATGGTTTCGTTGTTGCCCGTAAGTTTGCTGGCAAGCGCATCATCAAAATAAGCCGGTTCGATTGCTGGTAAGTCGGTCATAAAAAATCTCCATTTCATAAGCTATGCTTTAAAAGTTATCACATATGAAATACCATATGTATTGTTATTTTTTTACGAGGTTAAGCATGCTACAGCCTGTTCAGCTTTTTAAACTGCTCGCCGACGAGACCCGTTCAACTATCGTGATGCTTCTCAGGGAGTCCGGTGAAATGTGCGTCTGTGACATCTGTGCGGCAACCGCAGAGTCTCAGCCAAAAATTTCTCGCCATATGGCCCTTTTACGTGAAGCCGAGCTGGTCATCGACCGTCGCGAAGGAAAATGGGTGCATTACCGACTGTCGCCACACATGCCAGCATGGGCTGCGGGTATTATTGATACAGCCTGGAACTGTGAACGAGAAAACATACGCAACAAGCTCAGTAGCGTGGCATCTGTCTCCTGCTGATGGCGATATATATATCCGAATAAACAAATGTGAATGGAGTTTCTGATGTTACTGGCTGGTGCTATCTTTTTATTCACGCTCGTCCTGGTTATCTGGCAACCCAGAGGGCTGGGGATTGGCTGGAGTGCCTCACTGGGCGCAATTCTGGCATTGCTGACTGGCGTCGTTCATCTGGGGGATATTCCGGTGGTCTGGCAGATAGTGTGGAATGCGACCGCCACCTTTATCGCCGTGATCATCATCAGTCTTCTGCTCGACGAATCCGGCTTCTTTGAATGGGCCGCGCTGCACGTTGCCCGTTGGGGGAATGGCCGGGGGCGGCTGCTCTTCACCTGGATCGTCCTGCTTGGTGCGATGGTTGCGGCACTGTTTGCCAACGACGGTGCGGCACTGATCCTGACACCTATCGTTATCGCGATGCTGCTGGCGCTGGGATTCAGCCGGGGAGCAACCTTAGCGTTTATCATGGCCGCAGGGTTTATCGCTGACACGGCAAGCCTGCCACTGATTGTCTCAAACCTGGTGAATATCGTCTCGGCGGATTTCTTTAAGCTTGGTTTCTCAGAATATGCCGCCGTGATGGTCCCGGTTAACCTGGCCGCGATTGCGGCTACGCTGGTGATGCTGCATCTGTTTTTCCGTAAGGACATTCCCGCCGTTTACGACGTTTCTCTGTTGAAAGAACCGAAAGACGCTATACGTGATGTGAATACCTTTAAAACCGGCTGGCTGGTTCTGGTGTTGCTTCTGGTGGGATTCTTCGGACTGGAGCCGCTGGGCGTACCGGTCAGTTTGGTCGCAGCCGCTGGTGCATTGCTTCTGTTTGCTGTTGCGAAAAAAGGGCATGCCATTAACACCGGTAAGGTGCTGCGTGGTGCGCCCTGGCAAATCGTTATCTTCTCGCTGGGGATGTACCTGGTGGTCTACGGCTTACGAAATGCCGGTCTGACCCACTATCTCTCTTCCTTGCTGAATCAGCTGGCAGAGCAGGGATTGTGGGCGGCAACGCTGGGTACGGGCTTCCTGACGGCCTTCCTGTCATCAGTGATGAACAATATGCCGACCGTGCTGGTCGGGGCGCTGTCGATTGATGGCAGCACAGCGACCGGTGTTATCAAAGAAGCGATGATTTACGCCAACGTCATCGGCAGCGACCTGGGGCCAAAAATTACCCCTATCGGCAGTCTGGCAACGTTACTGTGGCTGCACGTTCTGTCGCAGAAAAATATCAAAATTACCTGGGGATATTACTTCCGGGTGGGCATTGTCATGACAATCCCCGTGCTGTTTGTCACGCTTGCAGCACTGGCGCTTCGTCTGTCTTTCACTTTGTAATGAGATACTGATATGAGCAACATTACCATTTATCACAACCCGGCCTGCGGCACGTCACGCAATACCCTTGAAATGATCCGCAACAGCGGTACAGAGCCGACCGTTATTCATTATCTTGAAACCCCACCATCACGAGCTGAGCTGGTAAAACTCATTGCGGATATGGGGATCACGGTACGAGCGCTGCTGCGTAAGAATGTCGAACCTTTTGAAGCGTTAGGGCTGGCGGAAGACCGCTTTACTGACGAGCAGTTAATCGATTTTATGTTGCAGCACCCTGTTCTGATCAATCGCCCTATCGTGGTAACGCCGCTGGGTACCCGGCTATGCCGCCCTTCTGAAGTCGTGCTGGATATTCTTCCCGATGCGCAGAAAAGCGCGTTCACGAAAGAGGACGGTGAGAAGGTAGTTGATGAAAAAGGTAACCGGCTGAACTAAACGTGTTCTTGTGACGAAGGGCGAGAGAACTCGCCCTTTTTTATTTAAGATAATCAGTGCTAACGGAGGATAAGAAGCGGTTGTTGCGTCTTTTGCAGCATTTCGGAGGTATGACTACCGATAAAGAACTGCCGCAACCTGGAATGACCGTAGGCCCCCATCACTATCAGATCGACAGCATTTTCCTCGGCGTAACGAATAAGCGCGTCCCCGACTGATTGCCCGGTAAGATGTGTTGTGCTGTTTTCTATATCCGCGTCACGTAAAATTTGCTGTGCGGTCAGCAGCTCTTCCTTCTTACCGTTTACCATGACAAGGTGGCACTCCAGCCCCCTGAGTAAGGGACTCATCGTCAGACGTTCCAGGTTACTCCTGCTTTCTTCACTGCCATCATAAGCCAGCATGACTCTGGAAGGCACTGAGTAGTTCTCCGGAACAACCAGTAGGGGTTTCTTTTGCAGACGAATAACGCTTTCCAGATGAGAGCCTACCGGATGCTGGCTACCCCGACGCCCCAGCACCATGAGACGAAGGTCGCTCAGCTCTGCCAGAACTTCATCCGGTGTACCGTGTTTTTGCATCAAAAGCACATCCGGGCTTCCCTGTTTTTGAAGCAGTTCAGCACAACTTTCCAGTATTGCTTTCCCCTGGGCCATCAGCAGGCGATTACGTTGCCCTTCAATTTCTACCAGCTCATCGGTCAGCAATTGCTGACTGTCTATGCCGAGAGTGCCGGTCAGGTCTGACACTACCGGGGTGCTGTCTTTTTCGATAACGTGCAACAGTGCTAGCTGTGATTGCAAAGTGCGGGCTGCCCACGCCGCATATTCACACACTGACCGCGTTGAAAGTGAACCGTCCACACAGGCTGTAACAGTATTATTCATAGTTTTCCCTCCAGTCTGTTAATGACCGCCCATCAGTTTTTCGACTTCTTCAGGTTTATCGTGAACACCAAACCGGTCAACGATGGTGCGGGTGGCTTCATTCATCCCACGTATTTCAACCCCGGCGCCCTCTCTACGGAACTTAATGACCACCTTATCCAGGGCGCTGACGGACGTGATGTCCCAGAAATGGGCATGTGAAACGTCTATCACCACATTCTCAATCGCTTCACGGAAATCAAAGTGGCTCGTAAAGCGGTCTGCTGATGCAAAGAATACCTGGCCGGTGACGGTATACGTCCGGCTCGTCCCCTCCAGAACTGAGGTTACACGCATGAACCGGGATACTTTAGTGGCAAAATTGAGCGAAGCAATCAGTACACCGGTCAGCACACCGAAGGCCAGATTATGTGTTGCCACCACAACCGCGACGGTGGCAAGCATGACCACGCTGGTTGAAAGGGGGTGTGTCCGCAGGTTGGCAATGGAGCGCCAGGAGAATGTCCCGATGGAAACCATAATCATCACCGCGACCAGCGCTGCCATCGGAATTTGGGAGACCCAGTTGCGCAGGAACACAATCAGGCAAAGCAGCACCACGCCCGCCGTGAGGGTTGAAAGTCGTCCGCGTCCACCGGATTTTACGTTGATAACAGATTGCCCAATCATCGCGCAGCCTGCCATTCCTCCGATAAAGGATGTGCAGATGTTCGCGATGCCCTGAGCTTTGCACTCCCTGTTTTTGTCGCTTGGCGTGTCGGTCATGTCATCCACGATAGTGGCGGTCATCATCGACTCAAGCAGGCCAACCACCGCAAGCCCCGCAGAATATGGCAGGATGATGAGCAGCGTCTGAAGATTTAAAGGCACGTCCGGGAGCAGGAAGACCGGCAGACTGTCGGGAAGTTTCCCCATATCCCCGACGGTTCGCACATCCAGATGCAGCCACATGGCAATCCCAGTCAGCACCACGATGCACACAAGCGGTGAAGGAATGGTTTTGTTGATATAAGGGAAGAGATAGATGATCCCCAGCCCTGCCGCAGTCATGGCATAAACATGCCATGTCACATTGGTCAGCTCAGGCAACTGGGCCATAAAAATCAGTATTGCCAGTGCATTAACAAACCCCGTGACCACTGAGCGTGAAACAAAACGCATCAGCCCGCCAAGCTTCAGATATCCGGCTATCAGCTGGAATACCCCGGTCAGTATGGAGGCAGCCAGTAAATACTGTAAGCCATGATCTTTCACCAGCGTCACCATCAGGAGAGCCATTGCACCGGTGGAGGACGAAATCATCGCCGGACGTCCGCCAAAGAAGGCCATAACGAGAGGAATACAGAACGCCGAGTAGAGGCCCACCTGGGGATCAACACCGGCGATAATGGAAAAGGCGATCGCTTCTGGAATGAGTGCGAGCGCGACAACAATACCGGCCAGAACGTCACCACGGACGTTACCCAGCCAGTCCTTACGCGTCGAGGACAGCAACATAGTAATTTCTCAGTTTTTAGATACAGTCAGCCCTGGAGGGCTACATTTTTACGTACGGTAAAGCACATCCGCAGACGGGATGTTATTGAGTGCGTGCTGAGGCTTGCTCAGTACGACAGAGGAAGGAAAAACTCAGGGTGGCGTAATACGCATAGCGGTTGTCAGATTCTCCATAGCGGATGTGTATATATTGTCGGCTCTGTTGTCAGGAAGAACTTACAGAACACGTCGCGTTTGAACATGAAACACTTCAAAGCAGCCCAATACTACAAATAAAGCGAATACGGGGTCAACCCAACAAGGTACTCAAACGAAGAGGTTAAGATGCGATTTTTATCCAGGAATTCAATATTATCAAAGGACATTTGAACTTTGCCCCACCCCGGACATCTCTACTTAGCTTTGACATAAGTTATTGATTCATATGTGGTTATTTTTTAACATTTACGTTTCACGTACTGATAGATTGCCTTTGAAGCCAACGCTGACCGTCATTCATCTTGATCAGGAATTTGGGCATCTTCTAAAAACACCTTTGTACGGTAATCATCTTTCCAGCCTAACCAAACTGAATCTTCACCACCGGAAGAAACAACTTTACGGTTTCCTGTGAGATTATCAGCCTGTTCTAAGCATATTGACTGCATATCAATGAGCAAATCAGCTTCTGCGACTTCCGTGCCGCCGATCGTTTCATAGCCGGAAATCAGAACAATTGCCTCAGGGTCTCTTTCGTTCAGCATGGCGATCAACTCTTTCACTTTCATTTTAAGATACCAGTAGTTTATTTGTGTGCATTGCTGATGGATTTTATAGTGCTGCCGACCTTTTTCAAGGTGCTTCCGTTGCTTCCAACGATCATGCTAACGACCTTGTTGTCTGACCTGGTATTGCCGTGGTCATCCTTTTAGAGAAATGCTCCAAAGATCAACATGGCGGCATAGGTTTTCCAGCTTGACCAATCAATCGTGGAACCAAGCAACAGATAGAATGCCAGGGCTACCAGCCCCAGCTTTACTACTAGCGCGATTATTATGGTGAAGATAGACTCATCGCGTTCGCCTTTAAGTATTTTATACCGCGTAATTAAACTGTCGTTTTTCATGTAGCATCCGTTATAGTTATTAAAGTCCTGCATTAGAAGTTGTTATTTGCCGAAGTTACCTTGTATGAGTTAACTGTGGATCCAAAAATACAAAATATAAGCTGTGCCAATTGAAAGGATTAGAAAAGCACAGTTACTAATAAAATCTACTAATGCTTGTAGCTTCTTTATTCTCACAATTGCTGGACCGTGTTCAGTAGAGGTACTACTCAGCCCTTTTGTTCTGGCACTCTCTGCTTTTCTGAAAAAATTGTAATGCAATCCTGACCGCAAGCAAAACCATGCCAAACCAGTCGTTATTACGATATTTATGTAGAAAGCATATTGAATCATTTGTTCAGTTTCGAAGCTTTCCATTGAAAACCCTTTGTTGAAATGTTGAATAAAATTATTTTTAGTAAATGTAAGCAATAAATAGAACGAATATTAATAGTGAAAGATGCAATGCCAACATCTGCTTATGATGCCTTATGAGGATTTCTTCCTTCGCATTCATTAAATCGTACATCTCATCAATATTTTTATTGCTGGTATATTCGAGACGTTCATCACGAAGTAATTTGAACTTTACCAATACGACAAGTGATTTAATAATAAAGCTCGTAAGCATAACAGTTATAGACAAAAATAAAAAATAGGCCAAATTCATATATCACTCCATGGAGATTAATAGAAAAATTTATAATAAGTAATCTCATAGAGCATTACTTGAATCTTCTTCCCATACTAAGGACTCACCGAGAAACTTAGTTAAAGATGATTTGGCATACTGTGGTTCGGAAAAAAAACGTGGGAACCAGCCGTCAAAGCTTTGGGTACCATTGTGACGATTTTCAGGCGAGACTGATAAGCGGTACCCGTCTTCGTAAGGTGAAATGCTAAATGTGTATCCATCATCTGTCTTTGAGATCAGCGTTTTGCATGTCATATGACTGTTTGCTCACAAAGTTACTTTTCTAAGATATCGAAAAGTGTGGATTAGATCATCATTCAGATAGTCTTTTCATCACAAACTTTCCTGCCCACATTATCACAATTATAAAGGTAATAAAACCGATCTGCTCCCAACGTAAATTGGTTTGCTGTTCGGAATCATCCAAATGAATTGCATAAATGTAACATCCGAAGGTAAGCGTGAGTGGAACAACAAGCATCCCTACCTTTTTAGTAATATTTCCAATAAACCACCAATAAAGAACCCAGGAAATAATAGAAGAATAAAAAATTGCTTCTGAAACTATCATATGTAACCTCTTGAATTAGTCGATGCTGTGGGTAAATAAACCCGGACCGTCAAATGATGCAATTGCAAAATATTTAGTAACCATGAATCCTTCGGTTATCTATTTCAGCCATGTATGCAGTAGGCTTTTTTAAGAGATAGATTGGTGAAACGACATTCGTTTTGACTTTATAAGCCAGAATGAAAACACCTGCGGAGCTTGCCATAAGTACCGCAAGAAGAATAGATACCGTTAACTCCTTTGGTGTTTGTATCACCGAAAGAAGAAACAATGCGCTTATGGCTGCAAAAATCCAGCAATATAATGATGCATCCATAAAACCAGCTACAACACTCGATCCAAAAAAAAACCAAAATAAACTTATTAAGATTACTGAGTTTTCATTCATGTCTGTTCCTTGTTATTACTAATTATATTATGCTTTATAGTTGACCGTCAGACTACCCACGGGTTTTGACGAACAAAGTCACGCACTCCATTTATACATGCTTTTGAGATGACTTCAAAATAAGGATGGTTTGATGGAATCATATTCCCGGTATTATCAAGAAGCATAATAGTCCCTAAAGACCGAACCAGTTGATATTCATTGAGCTTACGCTTTAGCAAAGTTTGCAATCTATAAATTGTCTCACCGGAACTGTTACCTTCGATACCTACAACAGAGACCGTACAGTTCACTTCCTGATTATCAGATTGATAATCGAACCAGTAATTTTCGTTGCAATTTCCTTTTTGCGCATGCTCAATTTTGCCAGGCCATTTTACCCATAAAGAAGAGTTGTTTTTAGATCGTAAGATCTGCTTCAGCGTTTCCAATGGATTTTTTTCATCAACCTCAGACCAGGCCGAAATAAATTCTTTCTGCATTGCCTTAGGGTCTATAACGGCAATGAAATCAAATTCCTCTTTATTGATAGAGTTGGCTCGATCTTTGAGATAAAACAGACCGAGTTTATATCCCTTTTCACTTTTCCAGTTTGCTCCCACAGGCTGATAGTCTGTATTTATAAACGGTTTGAAAGTGTGAGTGTCGGGAGAAAAAATTACTGAGGGTGCCAGCACCCGGCCTCGGTATCGTATTGGATTTACAAATATTTTTTCCCCGTCACATAACATTTCAATAATTGCTTTTGTCACAACTACTGAAATAGAAGGTCTACATGTATTTTGATTTATTTCCCCGAGGTGCGCCAAACTTCCATCCTCACTCTTCAACACCTTTGTAAGGCAAGTCGGGCAATACTGTTGATCTCTATAATAAACAGGCATGGTTAGACGACCGGAATCGTTTAGTACCAACTGAAGTAACGGATGAGGCTCTTTCATCATGGTTATTTCTTCCCTTTCACCTTTCTGGGCTTTTCGTTTGCCTGTCTCCACTGCCATGGTGGGACAGGGTTGGTGTCTGCCCATAACCCTTTTGCCTCCTTTTGTGCTGCGGATTCATATTTGATATAGCCAGGGACAATGGCGTTATCTTCGAACCGATAAACCCACGCATATCCACTGTCCACCATAGAGGCATTGATATCATATCCATCTAACCAGATGGTACCTAACATACGGCCATAGATATCCGTACCATGGTCTATCACGGTAACGATTTTAGTTGCTATAGCTGTGGTTAAGGCCTGTTTTGCTTTTTGGCCAAAAGCCTGTTTAGATTCAGGAGCGTCTATACCATACATCCGTATTTTGATGGTTGTGTTTTGAGCATCCAACGCAGTTATGGTGTCACCGTCAACAATCTTAACCACCTTTGCCTCAAAAGTTGTTGAGTTCCCCCAGGACGCCACTGGGAATACAACAATCATGATGGGCAAAAGTAACTTTGTAAAAAAAAACATCATTTCACCTGAATTTGTTGAGTACAGACATGTATCCACAAGCCTATTTACAGGCAGTATTTTAACAAGTCATTATTTCATGGGCGGGCTTAAAACCAATCTTTTTGCAACTTAAAGGCAGAATAATCACAATAAATTTAGAACCTGAACCAAAAAATAATCCAAATTAAGCGTGTTAATCTATCTCAAAGATATTATTCCTGAGAGAGTTTGGATGAAACGTTACACTCATGATCTTGAGACAGACCTGAATGATGTGGATAAAACACCATCTCTGATCCACAAAACTTTGTTAACAGCTTCGACTATTTATGACCTGAAATATCTGGCTCAGGTATTAAATGATGAAAATGGCAGTAATTGGTCCCGTGCATCCCTTAAACGTCAGGTTACATGCATACCTGAGCATTGTGATCTGAGTATCGCAGATGGACGCTATCTACAGACTTTAATACCTTCACGACCTGCTGATTATGAGGACAGGCACTTTAGCTTTATCGATCTGTTTGCAGGGATAGGTGGACTGCGAAGCGGATTTGATGCCATCGGTGGTAAATGTCTTTTCACGAGCGAATGGAATACTTATTCCAGCCGTACTTACCGGGCGAACTGGTATTGCGATGAGAACGAGCACCGCTTCAATTCAGACATCCGTGACATCACTCTTAGCAACCGGCCCGAGGTTACTGATGACGAGGCATACAAATTTATCGATGCCTCTATCCCGGATCATGATGTTCTTCTTGCGGGATTTCCATGCCAGCCATTCAGCATCGCCGGTGTCAGTAAAAAGAACTCTATGGGTCGCAAACACGGTTTCGAGTGCGACACTCAGGGTACGCTCTTCTTTGATGTGGCCAGGATCATCCGGGCAAAACAACCTGCAATTTTTGTTCTGGAAAACGTAAAAAATCTGAAGAGTCACGATAAGGGTAATACCTTTAACATCATCATGAAAACGCTCGATGAGCTTGGCTACGACGTCGCAAACAGCGAAAGCACGGGCGCGGATGATCCTAAAGTCATCGATGGCCGTCATTTCCGACCCCAGCACCGTGAACGTATCGTCCTTATTGGTTTTCGCCGCGACCTACGTCTGAAAGACGGTTTTACTCTGAGAGATATTAAAGACTTTTATCCGGACAAGCGCCCTTCTCTCTCAGATTTACTGGATCCGAGCGTAGATAGTAAATACATCCTCTCCCCTAAACTCTGGGAGTACTTATACAACTATGCAAAGAAACATGCGGCAAAAGGCAATGGTTTTGGTTTTGGACTAGTAGATCCTTCCAATGTTAATAGTGTCACCAGAACCCTCTCAAGCCGCTATATGAAAGACGGATCTGAAATTCTTATTGATCGGGGCTGGTCTCATGAGCTGGGAGAAACTGATTTCCATAACACATACAACATGGACCGTCGGCCACGCATGCTAACGCCACGTGAATGCAGCAGGCTAATGGGCTTCGATAAACCCGGGGAAAGTGTTTTCCGTATCCCTGTGTCCAATACACAGGCTTACAGACAGTTTGGGAACTCCGTGGTCGTTGATGTCTTTGCGGCCGTCGCCAAACTGCTGAAGTCTCGAATTGAATTTGCAGCCTCCCAGCGCTTGCGGCAGTTTTACGACGAAGTCAGCTGACCTGAGCTCCTTCATCAATTTAAATGCTTAAGATTGTTGTAATAATGTCAGAGGTCAACCATGACGTATTTCGAATCAGCTGAAGGTGAGACGGTATCTAAAGAACGAGCATTACAAGAACTGTCCAGGCATTGCGTTCCCGAAACAGATTTCGAAGAATTCTTTAGCGACATGGGCGTAAAGGAACAGTATGACGCTCAGGAAGTGTTGCTTTGGTTGGGATATTAAACTTCCTGTTTAGGAGACTACTATGAGCCAAAAATTCGCAGTGATGATTGCTTACGACGACGATCCAAACGTCAAAAGGTACTCACCTGACTTTCAAACGCAGGATGAGTTTGCTAAAGGGTGGCAGTCGGCTCTTAAAAAGGCACACCACACCTCAGGTCAAAAATCAGTCATCACCTGCGGATGTCGTGGAAAAGGAGAAAAGCGACTTTATGTTCGTGCTTTACCGAACGGTGATGCCTTTATTCTCGTCAAAGCCGCTAACACGGGCATTGAGCATGATCCTTCCTGTGTATTCTTCTCCCTTGATGCCCGGCATACCGGCCTGAAAGGATATGCGAGTGGTGTGGTCCGGATTACAACCGAAGGTGATATGGCTGTAAGGCTCGGTATCGGTATGACAGAGAAAGATCCTCCTGAAAAATCAGAAGTGCCTCCCCTGCCCCATGTTCAGCGACCAGAAGGAGGTCAGGCCTCAATGACCCTCCTGGGCTTGCTTAGTCTTTTGTGGACAGAGTCTGGTCTGAATGTCTGGTACCCGAAAATGGCAGGGAAACGTAACGATTCACTGGTACGGTATCGTCTGCTTGAAACCGCTAAACAAATTCGTACCGGCAGAGCCTGCATAGGTGACCATTTATTCATTGGTGTACCTGACCCGAAACAACCTGTCGCTCAGTCGCAAATTCAGCGTCTTTCATCACAGGCGATGAGTGATAAACGTCTCATGCTCCTGTCAGTTTTACCTCGCTACGATGCTGAAAAGCATGAGAAGCCACTTAAATTTTTACCCCTGCGGAATTTTGGGGGGCTACCGCTGATTTTTTTCAATTCAGAAGGCCATTGGGATAGCGTAAAGAAACGATTTTCATCGGAGTACGCAGCATGGAAATCCGGGGCGAAAATAGTTGTCTTTGCGTTGACGTCACCAGCTGCGGTAACCGGCAGAGGCCCTTCTGTAAGAGCTCATCAAATTGTGCTGATGCACGTTAGCGAGAACTGGATACCTCTGGACTCCTCCTATGAGGCGGTTGTTGCAGAAAAGCTGGATGCAGAGCACCGGCAGTACGTTAAGCCCATGCGTTATGATGCGAGTATTAGTGAGGTGTTCCCTGACTTCTACCTGCTCGACACAAAAAGCGATAAGCCGTTCCCGATGGAAGTATTTGGTATGGCCACTCCTGCTTATCTGGCCCGAAAGCAACTCAAAAAAGATTATTACAACCGTGAATATGGGCCTTATGGATGGTGGCACTGGGATGCGACCACAGCATCTGAAACTATGGTGCTGCCTCATTTTCCAGAATCACGTAAACCTCTTTCAACTGGCACACCTGCTTAAAATGGAGAAAAAATGTCATACATGCTTTCACTAAGCGAACAGACAAAACTGAACGCTTTCCTGTCAGGGATCCTTGATGATTACAAGACTGGGGTTATCACTCAGATACAAGCTGTTGGTAAAATCGGTAACGTGTTTTCTGCACTGGAAAGTGGAGACTCAAAAAAGGTAGTGCATTTGTTGACTGAAGGACGAAAACTCCTGCGGACGGGCTGAATGTCCGCAGAAGGTCTACTGTGCCAGGGGATGCAGAGAAGTCTATCAACCTGGCTTCATTTATCATGATGTTTTTCTACTACGCGGCTGTTTTGACTTTCCAGTACCTCCCCCTGCCATTGCACCAGTCAATGTATCAATGGTGCCTTTCAGGGATTCTGAGATTGTTTTCTCTGCCTCCAGGGTAGCTTCCAGCTTCATTACTTTGGACTGGAGCGTTTTTAATTCACTGCTTTGTTCAGCCACTTCCGCTTCATAGCCCTGGCTGACCAAAGTTACTTTTTTCAGGTCGGCGCTCAGCGACTCGTTTAGTTTATGGAGTTCAGTAAGCTCGGCATTCACCGCCACCAGGTCACCCTCCTTCCCGGACAGTGCACTTTTCAGCTCAGCACAGAGGTTCTGTGCAGCAATCAATTCCTGTTCAAACCTGTCCCTCTCTGCCTTTGTATCTGACACAGTCTGACTTAACTGGTCGCATTGTCTGGAAAGACCGGCATTATCAGAACGCTGAGTGTTGATCTCTTCGTTCAGCTTTTTTTGATATTCAAGGTGACCAGCGATCTCTGTTTTACGTTCAGCCAGTTGCTGGGAGAGTGAGTCATTTGACTGCTGTGCGAGGCTTAATTCATGCCGTGTGCTATCTAACTGGTGATGGCAGGTTTCGAGTTCTGCTTCGGCAACATTCAGCCTTGTTTCTAACTCCTTGACGGTACTGTCCCGGATCTCTAATCGACCCTGTAGCGCCTGATTCTCAAGTTTCAGCTCATCCATATCGGTAGCGCTTTGCTCAAGCCGCTGTAAAAGCTGCGTTACCTCCTCCTCCAGCTGCATGCTACGTGCTTCAGCTTTTTTAACACTATCACTCTGTATTGCGGTATAGCTTCTACGGTAGTGCCAGGTGATGTACGAGATAATATCGCCGAGTGCAACCTTCACCTCATCGGGTATATCCAGGTAACGGGCCTCTTCAGGAACCTCTTTAACATACTTCTGGTACTCAGCGAACATCTCCTGTGACCTTGCAAACGAGCCGCCAACAGCGTTTCTGAGCCAGTGAACTTTGAAGCTCAGATCGATATTTTCCGGGTTAATTTTTTTCTCTTCGCACAGACGTTCGATTGCATTGAAGTAATCGATCATCGCAATAGATGAGTACCTTGAACGACCCATTTCCTTTGATTTTTCTGTGGATTCGCTGCGGATGTCATTCTGCACCTCTGGCGAGGTAGCATCGTTCAGGCTTTTTTCTTTATCGTTTTCGATCATCATTTTTTTCCTGCGGCCGGAAGCTGGTTTGCAAAATATATGCTGATAAGATCGTTCAGAGCATTCAGAAGCGAGATACTGTCGATACAAATATGAACGTTTCCATTCTCAAACAGGCGACACCGCCAGCCATTCTCATCGCAGACCTCGCCTGTGAAATCTGTATTTCTCATGGCCGTCAGCCTGTCGACCATACTCAGCCCACCGCCGGTTGCAGGTGTTGGAGTATCAGAACAGATGCATACAATATTCTCAAAGTCGCGTAAACAAAAGTGATTGTCCTGCGAGAAACCGTTGTACCTCAGTACGTTCACACCAGGAAAAATCCCCCGAAGAACAAGCTTTTTCGGCATTGTATATTGCCGTGCATTGCTTTTAAAACTTCGGTCAAGCTTGTTGAGAACATCAACGAAACCTTCTGCAAGCGTGTCTCGTCTGTTAGCCAGTGCATGCTGTAATGTTCCCTTAACAATCTCCAGGGAAGCGACGGGCGGATCCGTACGTAGGGATTCGTTAAAGGCTTCTTTTTGCTTATGGTTCCAGTACCGGTCCATACCTATTTCTTCAAAGAGCCTTTTCCACGTTTTACGGTCAATTTCCTTACGCCCCTCCTCGATGGTGCGATCCAGTGACGACGGAAGACCAAATGCGTTGGGCTGCATAATTCTGCTGGTGAAGAGAGAGAGACCGCACAGTTCCGACGCTTCCGAGATTAACCGCATCCCTTCTTCGAATTTCTGCATGGCCATATCCCGGGCGCTGATGAGCTGCCCTGTCCGGCTCGCCGGTACTGGCTCAGAACCCTGGTTTTGAGTCATTTTACACTCCATTTTGGTATGTCAGAACATTTTGATTTGAGCAAAGGTAGGTGTACACAGACATTAAAGTTGTCTCCTTTAACATGAAAAAGACTTTAAAGTTGTCTACTTCTTCAGATAGACCTACTTAACAGGATACTAAGTAGGTCATCTCCTTTCTCGCGTAGCATCTCTCGACGTTCACAGCAGAGGACACGTTTCAAAATGTCATCCAAAATTTTTTTCCATTATCTGACGTTGGGTGATTTTGATGGTCAGCGAGTAGAGGCTTTAACAATGTGGGTTGCCCTGAGCAAAGTAAGGGAAGTAGATGTACCAGAAATGTACGCGTTGCCTTGCATGAAGGGGGGCATCTTAAAGCTCATTGATTAAACAAACTCACTATGCCGCTACAAACAGCCCAAAACCGTCACTTGATAACGTGTTATTTAGATAAATTAATGCTCAGGGCTTTTAGCCAAACTGTCACTTGATGTAAGAATCCAGAACCTTCAGCACAACGTCCAGGTCTTCTTCTCGTTTCTGTTCTTCACTTTCATGAACAATATGTTCAGTCAAATGTCCTTTAATCACTTCACGCAATAAACCATTCACGGCACCACGTATGGCGGCTATTTGTTGCAGTACAGCGGCACATTCGTGAGGTTCATCAAGCATTTTTTTCAGCGCAGCAACCTGCCCCTGGATCTTGCTTGTACGTGCTTTCAGTTTTTGTTTATCGCGGATGGTATGTGACATGTGGGCTCTCACTCTCCTGGATATTTTATGTAACTATACCAGCGTTATTCTACTGGGGGGTAGTATATTTTACTGGGGGGGAGTAGAATCCGGCCTACACTTAATAACCAAGAATGATTCTCATGAACGAATTTACGACACTTCTTCAGCAAGGCAACGCATGGTTTTTCATCCCCAGCGCCATTCTGCTTGGCGCGCTTCATGGACTGGAGCCCGGGCACTCCAAAACAATGATGGCAGCATTCATCATTGCTATAAAAGGCACCGTACGTCAGGCCGTGATGCTGGGTGTCGCGGCAACATTGTCGCACACTGCAGTCGTATGGCTGATTGCTTTTGGAGGGATGTATATCAGTAATAAATTTACCGCAGAATCAGCCGAACCCTGGCTACAGATGGTCTCTTCAGTGATCATCCTTGGTACGGCTTTTTGGATGTTCTGGCGAACCTGGAGCGGTGAGAAAAACTGGCTGGAGGGAATGCAGGAGAATGAACATCATCACCATGACGAAACAAGGTTGATCGATACTGGCCATGGAAAAGTTGAACTGTCCATTTTTGAAGAAGGACAACTTCCCCACTGGCGGCTACGCACTCTTAGTGGCCAAAGATGGGCTTCTGAAGATATCTCATTAACCACACTTCGGGAAAACAGTACGATCTCTCAGACTTTTGAATTTGTTGATCATGGTGATTATCTGGAGTCAACATCTCCCATCCCTGAGCCTCACAGTTTCAACGTACGTCTGTCTCTGGGACATCGTGGTCATGTCCATGACTATGATGTGGCGTTCGCTGAACACGACCATGACCATGACCACTCTGAGCTTGATGGGCTGGATGTGAATTCGAAAGAGTATCAGGACGCTCACGAACTGGCTCATGCCAATGACATAAAACGCCGCTTCGACGGGAAAGAAGTAACCAACGGGCAAATCCTGATATTTGGACTGACAGGAGGGCTTATCCCTTGCCCGGCAGCTATAACTGTATTGTTGATCTGCCTTCAGCTTAAAGCGCTTACGCTGGGTGCCACACTGGTTGTTTGTTTCAGTATCGGCCTGGCATTGACCCTCGTAACGGTTGGAGTGGGTGCGGCGATCAGCGTTCGTCAGGTCGCCAAACGCTGGAGTGGCTTCAATACCATCGCCAGAAGAGCCCCCTATATTTCAAGCGCCCTGATTGCTGCTGTTGGGATTTACATGGGTATACATGGCTGGAATGGGCTGGTGCATTAACACCGGTACTGATGACACACACTCTGGGTACTTACAAAGTACATCCTAAGCGCCACCGTTGAGGTTATGAGCAGAAAAACCCGGAATATAAAGCTGCTCTTTCCGGGACTTGTTGCTGAGGCAGGGATTAAGTAACTGATTAAATCCATTCCCATAAGACTCAATGATAAATGAAAGAATAAAAAAAACGCTCCCGGACGGGAGCGTAAGCCAGTGACTTCGGCGTCAAATGAGGGTCTAACAAGTGGAGCTGCGGGTTAATTCTGGGTGATCTGGCTGCGATGCTTTTCAGCCTGCTGCTGATGAATAACGGAAGACTGACCATTATTCGCCTTCTCGTGCACAACAGCGGCTTTTTCATGCTCGTTCATTTCTGAAAATGACGTTGCTGATTCGTTGGTGGCCCCTGGTTTGCCTTTCATCATTTTTTTATGCATCTCCGCCATGTCCTGGTGGGCAGAAGCGTTGCCGTTTTGCATCATTTCATGGGACATTGCAGCCTGATCGTGTCCGCTCATATCCATCATTGTCATACTGTCTCCCTGAACAGCGCTTTTTTCAGAGGTTGACTGCATCTGATGGGCGGGTGCCTGGGCATTATTTACCTGGTCATGCATGTTCATTGTCTCTGCAGCCATGGCGGATGAAGCGACAGCCATAATGGCAACAAATGATACAAGGATCTTTTTCATGGTTGGGTCTCCGGTGTTTTCATACCCAAACAATCAACGGCTTATAACAGAGAAAGCATTTGATCTCAGGGCGGGTTATTCATCACTCCAGGAACCAGGCGATTGCGTTATCACTCTGCTCCTGATTTATGTATGATTATAAAAAACCGCCTCTGTTTATCGCGTGACTGAATGATGACAATTTTGTCACCTTCCAGGTTTCTCCTGAAGAACGGGATTAATCCATTAACAGGCGCACACTGAACACAATTTCCCGCCCCTGCTGTTCTGCTGACAGCTCGCCGCCATGAGCATGAATGATCGACCTTGTAATTGATAATCCCAGCCCCGCGCCTTCCGTGTTGTGGACCCTTGATGAATCAGCTCGATAGAACCGATCAAACAAACGTTCCAGATTAGCGGGAACCTGGCCGGACATCGTATTCGTAATCATCACGTTCACACAGTCACTGTCACGCTCAAGGTGTATCGCTGTACAGGTGTTATCGGGAGAATACTTGATTGCATTGGAAAGCAGGTTACTGAAAGCACGTCGCAGCATATCGCTGTCTCCGGCAACAACGCCCTCTCCTTCAACGGTGATTGTCTTTCCTGTTTCGTCTGCCAGAGGCTCGAACAGCTCACGTAATTCATTCAGTTCGGCGGCCAGATCCACATCATGTTTATCCAGCTGCAGCAGACCATGCTCTGAACGTGCCAGAAAAAGCATATCACTGGTCATTCGTGACAACCTTTTCAGTTCTTCCAGGTAAGCGAATAAGATTTCGCGGTAATGCGAAACATCCCTTTCCTTAGCCAGTGCAAACTGCGTCTGCATCATCAGATTACTGACCGCTGTGCGCAGCTCATGCGCGATGTCAGACGAGAAATCTGACAGTTTCCGGAATGACCCCTCCAGGCGATCGAACATGTTATTGAACTCCTGCATGGTCTCAGAAATTTCCGGCGGAGCCAAATCGGGATTAAGACGCTGATCCAGGCTGTGTACGGTCATGGAGGAAGCCAGACTGGTCATTTCCCGTAGCGGTTTCAGACCAATACGTGTGGTCAGCCAGCCCAGAAAAACAGAAATAAAGACCAGACCGATATTGAACCAGAACAGCCAGGTACTGAGCTTATCCATAAACAGGGTGTGATACCCAGTATCCGTGGCAACCGTAATGATGACATGTTTGCTTTTACCCTGTTCCGGCGTCACGGCAACCCGCCGCGAGATACTGCGGTACACGGTGTTATTTTCTTCCGTCTGGATCATATAGTCGAGAATATCACCCGACTTATTAAGCAGGACCGCTGGAACAACAGAATTTTTGGCATAGAGTTCAACAATTTTTTCATTTTCCATGTTTTTTATAGAAATGAATAAACCATTGTGCCCTACCATCGCATCGTTTATTTTTTCTGATAATGACTTAATATCCGTTTTGTTCCGGAACGTCTCTGTTTTAAGAAACTCTTCGGTGAGCTGAAGTTTACCTGTCAGAAAATCGCGGTCCTGATTATCGAAATAGCCATTAAGGGTGCTAATCAGGATAAAACTTGATAACCACCATACCGTAAGCATCACCGCGGCTTTGTTGAATAAATCGAACTTTTGCTGAGTTGAAGGATCAGATCACGCATCTTC
>NZ_JBMKHS010000050.1:0-20232 GCF_049238105.1 Enterobacter cloacae complex sp. IR5418
GAAGATGCGTGATCTGATCCTTCAACTCAGCAAAAGTTCGATTTATTCAACAAAGTCGATGCAAAGGCTAAGTTTCCAGCGGCGTTAGGTGATCGTACCGTCGCTAAAGGTAACGTCATGCCATTCATGGGGGTCATGAAAAAGACTTTTGCGGATCCTGCTCACTATACAATATGGCTTAAGGTAAATAGTTGTATCCATGAGCATTTTGCTTGTTTAGGAGAAGGCGCATGAGTAACGTTTTTCTGCCTAATACAATGATGGGGACTCTGCGCTATAAAAGGGTGTATGAGTTTTTCGAAGAACCGCGTTTCTTTTCAGCAGAAAATGAAGTTAATTCATTATTTGTTGTTTATTGGATTGGTGAAGACGAGGACGCCGATAGCTGGTATGTTATCCCTGTATCTCCAACGCGATTGGAGTTGATTGAAAGAAAAAGAATTGATTTGCGTTCAGTTTTAATTGATCAGGAACAATCATTTTACTATGAAGTACGCGCCCCTTATGATCGGGAAGTTGCGCCTACATGGAATGTTAAAAGTGTAGATGCCATCTATGATAATGCTTTGCCAGCTCAGGGGCTGTTTATTAGCTCTGTGGTTCCTGTCTTAGAAAATGGTCGAATCGGTGAAGCAATTAAATATTCAACACATGAGATTCATTTAGAAAAAAGCTCAAAGAAAAGCGCTGGAAATTTGGTGCTAAGTCACGTTTCTAATGTGTGTGATAGCTTTAGTGCGTTATATGATAGTTTGCTGGAGTTTAGCGGTCTCAAAGATAAGCTACGTCCAGTTGATGCTCGTCCTGGTTCGTTCATTCTTTCATTCCAAGCTGAAAAGCTGAACGCCTATGAAGAGATTTTACGTGATTTGAGCGCTCTTATTGAGCGTCGTGCTGATATAGTTGATTTCATACAAAACAAAGGGATAGACATCCAAGCCTTTTCTGATTTGCTACAGTCAATTGTATCGACTGGAACAAATATGGAATTAAAAAGCAATCAGACTGGTGAGGTTGTATTTCTGCTGACTAAAGCAGGAGCCGAGTTCTATCTTAGGGTAATAAGTAGGATGTCTGCTCTTGCAGTTAGTGGACATCAAATTCCGCAGGCAGATACTTTAGAAAAGGTTTTTAAAGTTGTTGAAGTCAAATGGAGTGGTGAGCCTTGTACCGTAGAGAATACAGGTTTGCAAGAAAGACACGTCTATTATTACCTTCATGCTGCAAAAGTTTTAGGATTGCTGAATGCTAATGGCCATGTAACTGCGATGGGGCAAAAATTAATTCAATCTGGACAAGAGAACCAATATAAAATTGCTGCGAGATGCTTTGAGGTGAGTCATATTGGTTGGGCTTGGATTAACTGGTCCGAAGTTGAGAATTTATCCCAAATAGATCCTGATACAGCTGAGGAATTTTTACTTGAACAGTGCAACTCATTAAGTAAAGACACTATTGCCAGAAGGTCGCGTACTCTTAGACATTGGGGTAAAGAGCTTAAGGAAAAATATACCCCGCTCTAATTCCAAATATATAGTATAGCAATTCCAGACCCCGCTAATGCGGGGTTTTTTGTTGATAATTTCTGCCATTTGCGCGGGTCCTCCTATCGATTATGGACACCGAGGGGGCGAGGACACGCGGGAAACGGCTAGTTTTTTGCATTTTATGGGTTTCATCATCATCTGTTTAACCTCTTGATATTTCAGTCCTGATCATTAGCAGGATGTCGAAATGACTATTTTTTGTTCACCATCATGGATAACGAACTCAAAAATTTCCGGCTGAATATCACGCAGCTGGCAGCCATTACCGATCTGCACCGCCAGACGGTCGCGAGCAAGCTTGCAAATGTTCAGCCGGCACCGGGCAGCAATCCAAAACTTAAGCTTTATGCCATCACCGATATCCTCAGGGAGTTGCTGACGAGTACCACACCGTCGGAGCTGGTGGACGTCGACAAAATGCTTCCCCCCGATCGTAAAGCCTGGTTTCAGTCGGAGCGTGAAAGGCTCAAGTTTCAGCAGGAAACAGGGGAGCTGATCCCGGCGTCAGAAGTCACCAGAGAATTTTCCTCCATGGCAAAAGCAATGGTTCAGGTGCTGGAGACGTTACCCGACATCCTTGAACGAGACTGCGCCATGACCCCTTCCGCAGTTGTCAGGGTGCAGCAGGTTATTGACGATCTGCGTGACCAGATAGCCCTCAAAGTTGAGCAGGCCGACTCACCAGAACAGGAGGAAATGCCAGAAGAGGAGTAAATCATGCGACAGGCCACGGCAGCGGAAGTCAGGCGTAACGCTTCCGCCATTCTCAAAGCCCCGCGCCGTATGCCTGTGGCTGAGGCGGTTCAAAAATTTATGCGCGTACCTATGGGGGCCGGTAACTCGGTACCGTGGGATCCTGCTGTCGCTCCCTATGTGATAGAGCCGATGAACTGCCTCGCGATGCGTGAATACGATGCAGTGGTGTTTGTTGGACCGGCACGTACGGGGAAAACGATCGGCCTGGTGGATGGCTGGGTTGTATACAACATTGTCTGTGACCCGTCCGATATGCTCGTCGTTCAGATGACCGAAGAGAAAGCGCGTGAGCACTCTAAAAAACGTCTGGCGAGAACGTTTCGTGTCAGTCCTGAAGTGGCGAAACGCCTGAGCCCGTTGCGAAACGACAACAACGTGCATGATCGTACTTTTCTGGCGGGCAACTATCTCAAGATTGGCTGGCCTTCCATCAACATCATGTCCTCGTCAGATTTCAAATGTGTAGCGCTCACCGATTATGACCGCTTCCCTGAGGACATCGATGGCGAGGGTGACGGTTTTACCCTGGCTTCCAAGCGTACCACCACCTTTATGTCCGCCGGGATGACTCTGGTGGAGTGTTCGCCAGGCCGGGACATTCGCGACAGCAAATGGCGCCGAAAATCTCCCCATGAAGCACCACCAACTACAGGCGCGCTTTCGTTGTACAACCGTGGAGATCGCCGTCGCTGGTACTGGCCGTGCCCGCATTGTGGTGAATATTTTCAGCCTGCGATGGAGGCGATGACCGGATACCGTGATGAACCTGATCCGGTAAAAGCCAGTGAGTCGGCTCATCTGCTTTGTCCGCATTGCAGCACCATTATCACCGCAGATAAAAAGCGCGAGCTTAACGGGGTGGGTGTCTGGTTGCGTGAAGGTCAGAGTATTGACCGGGACGGCAAGATTTCCGGTGAGCCGCGACGCTCGCGCATAGCGTCGTTCTGGATGGAGGGGCCCGCAGCCGCGTACCAGACCTGGGCGCAGCTGGTGTACAAACTGCTTACGGCTGAGCAGGAGTATGAGGCTACCGGCAGCGAAGAAACCCTCAAGGCGGTTATCAACACCGACTGGGGGCTGCCATACCTGCCGCGCTCGGCCAGCGAACAGCGACGCGCCGATGTGCTGATGCAGCGTGCGGAGGATTACGGTAAACGCCTGGTTCCGCCGAAGGTGCGTTTCCTGCTGGCAGCCGTCGACGTTCAGGGCGGGAAAAAGCGCCGTTTCGTCGTGCAGATAATTGGTTATGGCGAAAACGGTGAACGCTGGCTGGTGGATCGCTACAACATCCGCCAGTCCCTGCGCTGCAATGAACATGGCGAGGCGGAGCCAGTCCACCCCGGCGCGTATCCGGAGGACTGGCAGCTGCTGGTCTCCGATGTGCTGGAAAAAACTTACGTACTTCAGTCCGATCCGACGCGGCGTATGCCGGTGCTGGCTATGGCCGTCGACAGCGGCGGTGAGGAAGGGGTGACAGATAATGCCTATAAATTCTGGCGCCAGTGTCGCCGGGATGGTCTGGGTAAACGTGTCTATCTGATCAAGGGCGACAGCACAAAACGCCAGAAAATTATTACCAAAACTCACCCGAATAATACCGAACGCAGTGACCGTCGCGCTGATGCGCGTGGCGAGGTGCCGGTGTATCTGCTGCAAACCGACCTGCTCAAGGATCAGCTCAGCAATAACCTTGATCGTGAGACTCCCGGAGCAGGCTATATCCATTTTCCCGACTGGCTGGGGGAGTGGTTCTACGAGGAACTGACCTACGAAGAGCGCGGCGTGGATGGCAAATGGCGTAAGCCAGGCAAGGGCGCCAACGAAGCCTTTGACCTGTTCTGCTATGCCCACGCCGTCGCGGTTCTGCGCGGCTACGAAAAAATTCGCGACTGGGAAAAACCTCCTGCATGGGCTGAGCCGCAGGATCTCAACCCAAATATTCATGAAGGGGAGCGCCCCAGGGAGATAACCGTGAAAAAAAACAAAACCGTTCAGCCACAAGTCAAGGCTGAACCTGAGAAAGAAAACACGCTTTCCGGCGGCTGGCTGGGTTCTTCCGGTAGGGGAGGAGGCTGGCTGTGAAGAAAGACGACATCTGGAGAACGCTGGTGATGGTGCGCCAGGCCTACCAGGACTCGCTGGACGGCAAGAGTATTTCTTTCACCGGCGTTAACGGTCGCGCCATCACTAACCACGATCCGAAAGCGCTCCGCGATGAGCTTGAATACTGGGAGCGTCGCTGGCGCGCGGTCTACAGCCGTGGTGGTTCGTACAAACTAGCTAACTTTCTGTAAGGCGTTCTATGGGCATTCTTGAAAGAACACTGAGGGCAATTTCCCCCGGGTGGGCCGCGGCACGCGAGCGGGATCGACTCCGGCTTAATGCGTATGAAGCGGCAAATCCGTCACGGTTGCACAAGGCGAAAAAGCAAAGCCAGTCGGCGGACACCTCTGTGTTTGCAGCAGGTCAGTCCCTGCGGGAACAGGCCCGGTGGCTTGATGAAAACCATGATCTGGTGATCGGCCTGTTCGACAAAATGGAAGACCGGGTGATTGGTGCCCACGGGATCCATGTTGAGCCTCAGCCCCTCGATCTGGAGGGGAATCTTCATTCCGATTTCGCCGGGAAACTTTCGGCGCTCTGGGCTGAATGGTCCGTGCGTCCTGAGGTGACTGGCATGTTCACCCGCCCGGAAGCCGAACGCCTGCTGCTGCGTTCAGCACTGCGTGACGGGGAAGTGTTCACTCAACTGGTCAGGGGGAATGTGCCGGGTCTGCAACATTCCACCTCCGTACCGTTCTCGCTGGAAATGCTGGAGGCGGATTTTGTTCCGTTCAACCTTAACAGCATCGCCGGCCAGCAGGTTCGCCAGGGCATCATCGTTAACAACTGGGGACGTCCCGTCGGCTACCGCGTTTACAAGTACCACCCGGCAAATATGACGCGGTTCAGCGCTGAACTTAAAACCGTCTCAGCTGAAAACATGCTTCACCTTGCGCAGCGCAAGCGTCTGCACCAGCTGCGCGGTATCAGCCTGATCCACGGAGTCATTACCCGTCTTTCTGACATCAAGGATTATGAAGAGAGTGAACGCGTTGCCGCCCGTATTGCCGCTGCGCTGGGGTTCTATATCAAGCGCGGAGATGCGCAGTCTCTTGGTGAAGACGGGGAGTTTTCACCTCCCGGCGGCCAGCGTCATTACGATATCGCCCCGGGCATGATTTACGACGACCTGCGCCCGGGTGAAGACCTGGGCATGGTGGAATCAAATCGCCCGAATGTTCACCTCTATGAATTCCGAAACGGACAGATGCGGGCCGTGGCCGCAGGCACGCGCGGCAGCTATTCCAGCATTGCCCGGGACTATAACGGCACCTACAGCTCCCAGCGTCAGGAGCTGGTGGAGAGCTTCGAAGGGTACAACGTCCTGCAACAGTGGTTTGTCGGCCAGCACAGCCGGCCCGTTTACCGCGCATGGCTGGCGATGGCGTTGCTGAGCGGCGTTGAAGTGCCGCCGGATGTGGATCCGAATTCTCTCTATAACGCGCTTTATCTTGGCCCGGTGATGCCTTGGATTGATCCGGGTAAAGAGGCTAATGCCTGGAAAGCCATTGTTCGTGGCGGTGCTGGTACCGAAGCGGAATGGGCACGGGCGCGGGGTAAAAACCCGCAGGAGGTTAAACGCCAGCGACTGCGTGAAACCGAGTTTAACCGTCAACACGGGCTGGTGTTTGATTCCGACGCCGCCAACGACAAAGGAGCGATGCCAGATGCAACGGCAAAACCAAAAGACGATCGGCGCGAGCCGGACGATGATGATTAACCCCCGCGCCAGCCTGGCGGGTGTCGATGCGGCAAACGGTCAGTGCTGGTACGAAATCCGCGCGCTGTCTGCCGGGCGCGTCGAAATTTTCCTCTATGACGTGATCGGCGGCTGGGGCATCACAGCCCAGCAGTTCGTCGCGGACTGTAAAGAAGCCGGGGTGTTTGACGCCAGCGCGGTGGATTTACATATCCACAGCCCCGGCGGCGATGTCATGCAGGGATTTGCCATCTACAACACCCTGTCGCGGCTGAAAGCGAAAGTGGATATCTGGGTGGACGGGGTGGCTGCCAGCATGGCCTCGATGATTGTCTGCCTGCCCGGCGCCACGGTGCACATGCCGGAAAACGCCTGGATCATGGTCCACAAACCGTGGGGCGGGATCGCCGGGGATTCTGATGACATGCGCGATTATGCCGCGTGGCTTGATCGTAACGAAGCCCTGATGCTCAGCGCCTATATGAATAAAACCGGACTGGGGCAGGAGGAACTGGAAGCAATGCTGAAAGCGGAGACCTGGCTTAACGGGGCCGAGGCAGTGGAGAAAGGTTTCGCTGACACGCTTGAACCTGAACTACAGGCTGCGGCCTGTGTGAATGAAAATAAACTGAAGGATTACCAGAACATGCCAGAACAGATTAAATCTCTTTTTGCGCCGCGCGCCGAAGCTCCGGTGAATCAGCCACAGCAGCCCGCGCCGGTACAGACGAACCTGAACCCGCCAGCGCCACAACAGCCCGCGCAGCAGATGACTAATATCGATATCACTGCGCTGGCCCAGCAGCTGCAACAGCAGATGCAGACGGCAAACGCTGAACGCGTGAACACGGTTTCCGCTGTTTTTGAGGCGTTCCCGACCTTCGCAACACTGAAGGCGGAATGTCTGGCCGACTTCTCCTGCACGGCGGAAAAAGCCCGAGACAGACTCCTCCAGGCGCTGGCGGCAGGAACTACGCCGAGTGCCGGTCCGGGTGCTATTCATCTTTATGCCGGAAACGGCAATCTGGTCGGTGACTCCATCCGTGCTGCGGTAATGAGCCGCGCGGGCTATGCGCAGGCTGAAAAAGATAACGCCTACAACGGTTATACCCTGCGTGAACTGGCGCGAGCTTCCCTTGTGGATCGCGGGATCGGTATTTCAGGTGCAGGGACAGCACAGGCGATGGTCGGCCTTGCGTTTACCCACAGCAGCAGCGATTTCGGCAATATCCTGATGGATGTGGCGCACAAGGCGGCACTGATGGGCTGGGACGAGGCCACTGAATCATTCGAACAGTGGACCCGTAAAGGCACCCTGACTGATTTCAAAACCGCGCACCGCGTCGGTCTGGAATCACTTGCATCGCTTCGCAAGGTCCGTGCCGGGGCGGAATATAAATATGTCACCATCAAAGATCGCGGCGAGCCGATTGCGCTTGCGACCTACGGCGAACTTTTCAGCATTGACCGCCAGACCATCATCAATGATGACCTGGACATGCTGACCCGTATCCCGCAGGCAATGGGCCTTGCCGCGCGTGCCACCGTGGGCGATCTGGTGTGGGCAGTTCTGACCAGCAACCCAAAAATGTCCGACGGCAAGCCGCTGTTCCACGCCGATCATGGCAACCTGGTCTCCGCCGATCTGAGTATCGAAGGCCTGGATACGGCGCGTAAGGCGATGCTGCTGCAAAAATCAGGCGACCGCCGTCTGAATATTCGCCCGGCCTACATGCTGACGCCAGTGGCCATCGAGTCCCGCGCTAACCAGCTGATCAAATCTGCAAGCGTACCGGGCGCGGACGCGAACAGCGGTATCGTTAACCCGATCCAGAACTTTGTGACGGTGTCCTCTGAAGCTCGCCTCGATGACAGCAGCCCGACGGATTACTACCTGACCGCCGCACAGGGGCGCGACACCATTGAGGTGGCGTATCTGGACGGTATTGATACGCCATACCTTGAGCAGCAGCAGGGCTTCACCGTTGACGGTGCCGCGTTCAAGGTACGCATCGATGCCGGGGTGGCACCGCTTGACTGGCGCGGCATGGTTAAAGTCACCAAAAAATAACGACCGTCATCTGACGGTTTTTTATTACGGGGCGGCGCGTGCTGCTCCTTTTTTGTCTGGAGAGAAAAATGGCGAAAAATTATCAGCAGGATGGCAAAACCCTTGATTTTCAGAATACCGGTGCGACCGATATTCATTCGGGTGACGCCGTGCTTTCAGGTGCGCTGGTGGGCGTTGCTCACGACGACATTCCGGCAGGGTTGTGGGGGGTGCTGCATACCACGGGGGTGTTCGTCCTGCCAAAGGCAGCGGAAGCGGTTACTGTCGGCCAGAAGCTCTATCTGGCAGACGGTAAACTGACTGCGGAAGCGGGTGAGGCAGCGGCTCCGAATCCTCTGGCGGGCACGGCCTGGGCTGAGGCGGCGGCGGATGCGGATTCTGTTCCGGTCCGGCTTGGTTACTGATGAACCGCTTTCGGCAACGCCTGTTAAACGCGGATGCCCGGATATCCCGGGCATTTGCCGAAGAGGTGCCTGCTGTCCTGTCTGTCGGCGCTGAGTTGCGTCCTGTTACTGTGATTTTCGAGACGCCTGATGTCCCGGTTGACGTGCCCGGCGGGGGGCAAATTCAGGATCGCTCTCCGGCCTTCAGCGCGATGACCGCTGATATCGTGGGGCTTGAGAAGCACCACGGCGTGGAGATCAACGGCACGGCTTATCGTGTGACGCACATTGGCGCTGATGAAGAAGGCCGCACCCGCGTCACGCTGGCGTATGGCGCACCGGGTAAGGTGCAGCCGGACATCAATAAGTGGAGCTGATATGGCGCGTGAGTCCAGACTGCGGCGGGATTTGCCCGTCGATATCGATGTGGATGCCATCTGGCGGATAGCGGAGCACATCGGTGCCACCCATAAACAGTTTCGGGCAGCGTATTCCCGTGCGCTGAAACGTACCGCCGCCACCTTGCGTAAAAAAGCGATGGCTGACCTGAAAGACGGGCTGGCGCCGCGCAGCCTGGATCTGGTGCGCCGGCGTCTGCTTTCCTTTCGTCTTGATCGCGCTTCTCAGTCACAGCTGGATAATTTTCGTCTCTGGTTTGGTCTCAATGCCATCAAGGTAAAAGACCTGAAAGGCAGGATTAACGGGCGGGTCAGGCCTCACCATACCCGACGGGATAAATCCACCGGGCGGTATATAAAGGCACGGCGCCAGGCAGTAAACGCCGGATTCACCCCAAAGGGCAGCCTGCTATCCCCGCGCACATTTGAAAACGGGGAAGTGGCGCGCTCCCGCCGTGAAAACCGCCGGACGGTGGTTATTCGC
Source organism: Enterobacter cloacae complex sp. IR5418 (assembly GCF_049238105.1). NCBI lineage: Bacteria > Pseudomonadati > Pseudomonadota > Gammaproteobacteria > Enterobacterales > Enterobacteriaceae > Enterobacter > Enterobacter cloacae complex sp. IR5418. Next base: position 9,442 of record NZ_JBMKHS010000050.1, read on the forward strand.
GATCCGGATACCCGTCGTACCTGCGAAGCGGAAGTCGATATTTATGAGCCGATGCTGAACTACATCGAAGATAACGCCTTTGCGGAGGCGATGGAGATTTTTATGCATCACTTTGAAACCGATCTGCGCGGGCGTGTGAAAGCCCGTATTTCTGTCTGAGGTTGACTATGGCCGAGCCATTACTGCTGGGGCAGTATCACGATGCTGTCACCGGCGCGCTGAGAAAAATTGCGTGGGTGCGTGACGCCGATGCCTACCCTGAAAAAAATGTCCCCCGTTTTACAGGGCTGACCACCCCGGCGGTCTATTTCTCCATAAACGGCTGGGAGCAGGGCGGCGGCAACGAGGGGCAGCTTAAAGTGAATCTGTCCTGCGATTTGTTCGTTGTGGTGGACGCGGCAGGCGCTGGCGTCAGCCGACCCGAAATTTTCCTGCGCACGGCGGCGGCGGATATCACGCAGTGGATTGACGGCCAGCAGTTCGGCCTGACCAGTCTTGAGCCAGCCGTCTTTATCGATGCGTCACGCGATGAGTTTGATCCGCGCATGGATGATTACCTGGTCTGGCGGATCTCCTTCACACAGTCAGCCGCCTTTGGTGCGGATCCGTTTGCACAGCTGAATGCCCCGCTGAAAGCGGCCTGGCTGGGCAAGGCACCGGATATCGGCCAGGCACATGTGGACGATTATCAGCTGATTTACGAGGCGAAACCCGATGAGTGATATCGAGGGCGATTTACAGCGCCGCCTGGCGAATATTGTGCGGCGCGGGGTTATTCATTCCGTTAAGCATGATGGTATACCGAAGTGCCGGGTGGATCTGGGCGACATCACCACTACCTGGCTGCCGCTCTGCCAGGGCTTTTCCGGGGCAAACCGGGCTGACTCCAATCCGTATGCGGTCGGGGATGCGGTCACGGTGCTGTCGGAGGCGGGTGAGCTGAATAATGGCCGGGTGTTTCCCGGCTGGAATACCGGCGGTCTGCCGGTACCGGAGGGCAGCGACAGCGAACATATCACCCGCTACGGTGACGGTACCGAGATCCGGTATGACCGCGCCGCGCATGCCCTGACCATCACGCTGGCGGAGGGCGGGACCTACAAAATTATCGGAAAGGGAACGCTTGATGGTCCGGTGGAAATCACCGACACCCTCACAGTTCAGGGCGTTACGCAAATCAATTCCGACACGAATGTGAAGGGAAACATCGGTGCAACACAGGAAATTTCGGACGGTACCGGGAAAATGAGCGGGATCCGCGAAACCTACAACGGCCATGACCATAAAGAAAATGGTGATGGCGGCGGAACCACGAATCCCCCCAATCAAAAAATGTGACCTGCCGCGGCAGGTTTTTTTATGCCTGGAGAAAATAAATGGCGAATTTACATGGTGTGGAAACGATCGAACTGACATCCGGTACGGTCGCGGTCACGACGATCCAGACGGCCATTATCGGCCTGGTGGGTACTGCGCCTGATGCCTCTGCCGGAACGCCGGCGAGTGCCAGCACAGGAACCCCGATTCTGGATAATGTTGTGGATTTTTCCGCGACAGTTGCTGGCAGGTCAGGAAACGTGGTGGTGGTTGAGGCTGTAGCCGGCATCCCGAATGAAGAAAATCCCGCAGCGATTGAGACTTCTGCTGCCTGGAATGCGGAGGCATTAACGCTGACTATCACGCTTGGCTGCGATGAAACGGGCAAGCTGACGGCAACCCCTTCAGCAGTGGCCACTGCCGTGGGCGCGGTGGATGATGTGGCTGTCACCGCAACGGGAAGCGGGAGTGGCGTGGTCACACCGTTCCGGTTGCAGCTGGCAGGCGGCGAAGATGAACCTTTCCCGCTGAATACCCCTGTGGCGATTGTCGGTACCTCGATGCTTTCCCGGCTCGGTGAAAAAGGCACGCTGAAGCAGGCCCTGATGGAAATCAATGATCAGCGAAATGCCCTGACGGTGCTGGTGCGCGTGGCTGAAGTTAACGATACAGCTAAACAGAGTGCGGCGGTGCTGACCGGGATCGGCGCGCTGTCATCTGCTCGCTCCGTGACAACTTACCAGCCCCGTATCGTCATCGCGCCGGGGTTCAGTGAGGATGATGCCGTGGGTAAGGCTCTGGAAACCGTTGCCGGCAAGCTGCGGGCGGTGGCGTATGTTGACTGCGAATCCGGTGCGTCACTACAGGAAGTGGTCCAGCGCAGACAGTCCTATGGTACCCGCACCGAACTGCTGCGCCCGCGCGTACAGGTCAGCAATGCCGACGGCCAGCTGGTCTATCGTCCTTACTCTGCGTTTGCGGCGGGGTTGCGTGCCCGAATCGACTTTGAGAAGGGCTGGTGGTGGAGTAAATCCAACCAGGACATCAATAACATCCTCGGAGTGGAACAGATCGACGAGTTTATACTCGGCGATGAAAACTGCGACGCAAACCTGCTCAACATGCAGAACGTCTCTACCATCATCCGCCGGGCAGGGTTTAAGCACTGGGGCAACCGTCTGTGCGGTACCGATCCACAGTGGCGCTTCGAATCGGTTCGCCGAACCGCAGACGTCATCGAGGACAGTATTCAGGAAACGATGCTGGAATACGTTGACCGTCCGCTGGACCGGGAGAATGCCGACGACATTATCGGCACCATCAACGCCTATATGCGCCAGCTGGTCGGCCTCGGAGCCATTTTCGGTGGTCGCGCCTGGCTGGATGAAGAACTTAACACCGCTGAGAGCATGGCGGCGGGCGTGCTGTACATCAACTATGACTTTGGTCCGAAATCGCCGACTGAGCTTATCAGCCTGCGCGTCCGGGTGAATAACAACTATGCGCTTGAGGAGATGCTGGCAGCATGAGCGAAAAAAACACATTACGCGTCTGGACCTTCTTCCGGCAGGGGATCCGCATACAGGGGGCGCATGAATTTACTCCGCCGGCATTGTCCATTGTCAAAACGGATTTGCGTACCGGCGCACAGGATGCGCCGTCCCCCGTTGATGACGGTATGGAAGCACTCACCTGTCAGCTGAAGTTTTACGGTGTGGACGTGGATATGCTGACCGCCTTCGGTTTTGTCAGCGGCAGCCGTCCGCGCTTTACGGCCTATCAGGGCTATCTGGCTAACGGTACCGCGCTGGGTACCATCGAGGAGATCGAAGGCTTTGTGCAGACAGTCACTCCCGACGCGCGTGGCAAGGACAGCCTGTCCGAAAATGCCGTCACGGTGGAAATCGCCGTGAGCTATTACCGTCAGACCAAAGACGGTCGCGAGCTCTTTGAGATAGATACTGAGCGCTTCTCGCGCCGGGTGAATGGCGTGGATGTTCTGTCGGGTCTGGCGGCAAAAGTACGGCTTTAACTTCAAACAATCTTACAACGGCCTGCGGGCCGTTTTTTTATGGAGATCAACATGTCTTTTCCTGGTGAAACACGCGTTATCAAACTGTATTCCCCTGTTTCCTTTGAGAACGGTGGCCTGCTCGAACAGGTGACGCTGCGCGAGCCGCTGGTCCGTGACCGCATTGCCTTTTCCAAAGACCGCGGCAGTGAAGAAGAAAAAGAGGCGCGCATGATTGCGCTGCTGTGCAACCTCAGCGAACAGGATATCTGGCAACTGACTGCGGCAGATTATGCCCAGCTGCTGGACGCGTTTAATGTTTTTATGCTCCCGCCCGAGAAGCGACCGAAAGAGGGCTGATGCGGGCGATACGTTTTCTGGGACAGCGCCTGCATTTTCCCATGACGGAATACCTGGATATGCCGTTCAGTGTGTTTTCGGATTTTCTCACCGACGAAGTGGAGGCGGTAAATCGTGGCCGGATTAAGCCAGAACCTTAAGGCCGTCATTACCTTTGGCGGCAGTATCGACAGCTCCTGGAGCCGTTCAGCGAACAGCCTGCAAAAAAGCCTGAAGGACGTCGGAAAGCAGTCAGAAAAACTGACGAAAGACCAGGCCAGGCTGGCGGCTGAGATTAAGCGCGCGAAGCTGGCCGGGCAAAATCTTGGCGATCTTAAACGGCGTTACAGCGACGTCTCCCGTGAAATCCGCAAGACGGAGGCCGAACAGCAGAAGCTGAATCAGCAGATGCAGAAGACGCAACGGCTGGCCGCCTTCAAGGGGGCAGGGAAAGGGCTGTTTCGCCGTGGGCTCGGTATGGCCGGACAGCTGGGCGGGATGGTGGCTCCCGGGCTGGCGATTGGCGGCGGTGGCGTGGTGGCTTCCGCCCTGGGTACCCTGATTGCACCGGCGGCCACCAATGCAGAAACGGCCCGACGGGCCGGCGTGGCGAAAAGCTATGGCGTCGATATCCCGACGTTTGATGCCTGGGACACGCTCGCGAAGCAGTACGACATGAACGGGGAGAACATCGGCGACCTGTTCGAGGAGTATCTTCACAAGGCAGGAGAGTACAAGCAGAACGGCAAGCAGGGTTCCCTTCAGGATGCGTTTGAAACGCTGGGATTTAAGGCGAGGGATTTTGCCGGCCTCAGCGATATGGCGCAGTTCGAAAAAATCGTCGAGCGTGCGCTCAGCATGCAGGACGAGTCGAAAGCGTCGTTTGCACTGGATTCGCTGTTTGGCGGCGAGGCCAGCAAACTGCTGATGCTGCTGAAGCAGTCCGGCAAAAGCTACCGTGACCTGATGGACGAGCAGCGGCGCTATAACCTCGTCACGAAAGAGGGGGCTGAAGGGGCGATGGAGGGCAACCGCGCCATCACCAGCCTGCGCACGGTCTTCTCCTCTGCTGTAGCGGAAATCTCAGGGCAGCTGGGAAACGAGCTGGCACCGGATATCCGCCGGCTGACGGATGATATGGCGGAGTGGTTTAAGGGGGGCGGGATCAAACGCATTGTCAGTTTCCTGCGTAATGATCTTTACCCCGGCGTGCTGACGTTCGGCCAGGGCATTGTGTTCGTCGGAAAAGTGGCCTACGCGCTGGCGAAAAAATTGTCCTGGCTTTTACCGGATGAGAGAAGCGATCAGCGGGACGTACTCAAATCGCTGGCGATGACCGGCTCGGTTGATATTGCGCGCATGACGGCGCAGCGCAACGGTCAGGGCGAATGGTTTGAGCAGCAACTGAAGGAAAAGCCGGACCTGCCTGATGATGTGAAAAAATCGTACCGGGACACCCGGGGATTTTTCCGCGACGACGATGACACCTTTAACAGTACGCTCGATAAATACGTGGCGCCGGAAAGCAACGGCGCGCCGTTCTCCTGGGATTCAGCACTGAACCAGAACCAGGAGACGTCTGTGCAACCGGGACATGAAACATCCGACAGCACTGCCGGCGCCTGGAATAATTACAGACTGCCTTCCTTTCCCTCGTTTGAAAAAAGTAGCGTCTGGCCCGCAGCGGAAAAACCGAAGGGATCCGCAGACAACATCTCCGCGGATAAGCCGGTGGTCAATGTCGACGTTTATCCTTCCCTTAACTGGACAGCAGCAGAGGAAAGATCTGATGGGAATTCAAAATACCCGGCACAGCGTATCCCGGATGTGAATGTTGATGTCGATTCGTTACCGGGGACTGACAAAGCGCAGGATTTATTCAGGGGTAACGAACGTTACAGGGATAAAAGCGCAGACGTCCTGCACTTACCGCCTGAGATTAACTCCCGACAGCCTCCTGATCCTGTTTCAGACAGACCGGCAGAACTGTCAGGTGAAGTGGAAAGTAGTTACTGGGAAACTTTACTTCAGAAGCTGGATTTTGCGGACAAAGCGCCACCTCCCCGACAACTGACCGACAACCGTCGTTTCGAATTTCATTATGAGATACATGGCACACCTGGTCAGGATGAAAAGGCGATCGGGGATGAAGTTGTCGCGGTGACTAAAACCAGTCCGGTATTTAACGGTGACAGCAGCATGCTGGACGGAGGACAAATCTGGTGAGTGAAATTATTCCTGTCTTTGAAGACTACGGGCAGTTTCAGTCCAGCGCTGTTCGGGGGGCTCAGGCCGCCCGGGTGATGATGATGCTGGGCGATTTTGCCTTTTCGATCGACACCACGGCATACAACCAGCTGACCCGCGAGGCCAGCTGGCGATGGAGCGAACAGGAGCGGATCGGGAAGCAGGATTTATTGCAGTATACCGGCAAGCCCGGGCGAACCGTCCGGCTTGAAGGGGAATCGCATGCTTTCTTTCGCAAGGGGGTGGATGCTGTTAACGATCTCTTCGACCTGGCAGACCAGAATCAGCCTCAGCAGCTGGTCAGCGGTGAAGGAGATGTCCTGGGCTGGTGGGTGGTGATCGACTTCTCAGATACGACCAGCCGATTCCTGCCGGGCGGCGGCCACCGAAACAAAAACTGGACGATGACGCTGAAACATTATGCCGATGACATATCAAACCCGTGACGGTGATGTGCTGGATGCGATCTGCTCGACGCATTACGGCACAGAGAACCTTTCTTATATTGTGACGCAGGTTCTTGAAGCGAATCCTGGACTGGCTGACCGTGGGGCCGTTTATCCTTCAGGTCTGTTTATCACTTTACCGGATCTGGCTCCGCCGGTTCAGGCTTCTGCTTACAGCCTGTGGGATTAAAAATGGCAGATCAGATTGTTAAACCGGAATATGCTCCCGCTTTCAGCGTCAGCGCTGAAGGAAAAGATATTACCCGTGCGCTGCAACAATGCCTGGCAGAGCTGACGCTGACTGATTACGGAGGTGCCACGGCAAAAGCAGATGAGCTGAAAATCACCCTGCTCTCGGAAACGCTCCCCCTTCCGACAAAAGGCGCTCGTCTTCGCGTGGCGCTGGGTTTTAATGATCATCTGGTGGATAAGGGCTGGTTCGTGGTTTCCGGCGTGGCCAGCAGCGGCCCGCCACGTCGTATCGAAATTTATGCCACCGCTGCGCCAATGAACGCGCAAAAACAACCGGGTGATGTGATCAGCCAGAAAACACGCAGCTGGGATAACCTGCGACTGGCGGATTTGGTTAAAACGGTAGCGAAAGAAAACGGACTGGTACCAAAAGTGGCCGCAGAGCTGGCCGACATTCATATCGACCACGTTGACCAGGTGGCAGAATCGGACGCCAATCTGCTGACGCGCCTGGCCCGAACATGGAATGCTGTCAGTAAACCGTCGGGCGGATACTGGCTCTTTCTGCGTCAGGGAGCCACGGCAAATGCGTCCGGCGAACAGACCGCAGCTCTGATTATCACACCAGAAGAGGTGTCAAACTGGTCTTACAGCGAAGGAGAGCGGGGCAGTTCGACAGGGAAGGCCACCGCCAGCAGTGGTAAGTCTTCAGGCAAAATCGGCGTACGTTATTACGATGAGGCTGACGGGAAGACCAAAACCACCACGGTTGATCATGATGGTCCCTCAATGGCTAACCCGTATACCCAGCCTGTAAAAGCTACTGCCGATCAGCAGGCCAAAGCGAAAAAAACGCAGGCCCGCCGCAATGAACAAAAAATGACAGTAACGGGGCCCTGCCGACCCAGACACGTTCCTCTTACGGCAGAGTCTGGCGTATCCACGTCCGGCTTTGGCGAACGGGAAGATCGCGCCTGGGTGGTTGAGTCGCTGGTGTTTTCCCTGACACCTGCGGGTTTCAGTTTCACATACAACCTGGTGGTTGATATTCGCAAGCCTGCGAAATCCTCAAAAAAATCCGGCAGCAAGGATAAGACCGGCACGGATTACTTCGGATAACTCTCAGCCATCCGACAAACAGATACGGAAAATACTATGAACGGTGTAAACAGCCGGACCGGGAAACGCCTGTCCGGTAGCGATCATCTGCGCCAGTCCGTCAGCGATATTCTCTCCACGCCCGTCGGCAGCCGTGTACTGATCCGTGATTATGGCAGTGACCTGTTTTCGCTGGTTGATAACCCTCGTGATGACCTGACCAGGCTTCGCATTATCGCCGCGACCGCCTCGGCGCTGGCACGCTGGGAACCCCGGCTTAAGGTCACGCGCGTTGTCGTTTCTTTCCCTGCTGACGAAACGGGGTGTGTGGTGGATATCGAAGGGATTAACAAACAGAACAATCTTCCTGTCAGCACCGGAGGCATACCGATTTATGGCAAGCAGCTATGACGTAATTAACCTGTCCGCCCTGGCGGTGCCGGATGCTATCGTGGTACCGGATGCCGCTGACATTTTTACCCGCTGGCTGGCGCGCCTGCGCGAACTGGATCCGGAATTTGATGCGCTGGTGGAATCTGACCCGGCGTATAAACAGGGTGAAATCAACGCCTACCAGCTCACCCTGGCGTTCCAGCGGGTTAACGACGCAGTACGCGCAGTTTTCCTTGCCAGTGCCAGAGGGGCCGATCTCGACCAGCTGGGCGCGGCCTTTAACGTTTCCCGTCTGGTGATTAATCCCGGCGATCCGGATGCGGTTCCCCCTGTCGACCCTGTTTATGAAGACGACGACGCTTTCCGGGAACGTATACAGCTTTCGTGGGCGCAGCTGAATACGGCCGGCGCGCGTAACGCTTATCGCTTTCATGCCAAATCTGCGGATAACGATGTGCTGGATGCGGACGCCTACGGGCCTGAAACCCATAACCGGCCCGGCGAGGTAGATGTGTACGTGCTCTCGCGCACAGGGAACGGTCAGGCAGGACTCATTCTTATTGAAACTGTCATGAACACACTGAGCGCGGATGAAGTCAGGCCGCTCACCGATTTTGTCAGTGTGAAGAGTGCCAGTATCGCCAGCTATACCGTTAAGGCTGAACTCGAAATACCAGACGGTCCGGATGCACAGACGGTACTGGAAAACGCGATAAGTACGCTGACGAGCTACACACAGCTTTCCCATCGTATTAATGCCATCGTTCCGCTTTCCGCGATTTACTCAGCACTTCAGCAGCCCGGCGTATCCAGAGTTAAGTTGCTCAGCCCGACGGCTGATCTGGAAGCGGCAGCAGGACAGGCCCCGTGGTGCAGCGCGATAAACGTCACCCGTAAAGGAGGAGTGAGTGGATAAATTTCGATCTCTGCTTCCACCTTCAGCTATTCACCCGGAACGGGCGCAGGAACAGGCAAGCACTGAGCTGATCACGGCGCTGGATACTGACATGGTACGTAAGGTGAAAAATCCTGATACCTGTCCCGCACATTTGCTGCCATGGCTGGCCTGGGAATTCGCGGTGGATTCATGGGAGGAGGCTTGGACCGAGCAAGAAAAAAGGCAGGTGATCAGGGATGCCGCTTATGTCCATCAGCACCGGGGCACCGCCGGGGCGGTCAGGCGGTCGCTGAGCGCCGTCAGCCTCCCGACCACCGTGATTGAGTGGTGGGAGGATACACCGCGCAAGGATCCCTACACCTTCCGCGTGGAGGTTTACAGCTTACAGGCTGTTGACGAAGCACTTTACCAGCGCATACGGCGCCAGGTCGATAAAGCCAAAAACCTCCGCAGCCTGTTGACCACTATCGATGTGATCGCCGATCTGGGTGCGAAGGGAACTTATTATGCCGGCGGTGCTGTTACCGCCTGGATTGACGTTGTTATTGAGGCCGGAGAATAACCATGGCTGAGAAGTATTACAGCATTCTGACAAACCGGGGCAAGGAGCTGGAGACGCAATCCTCTGCAACCGGGAAGCCCGTCATCATCAAAGATTTTGTTGTGGGGGACGGGAACGGGCAGGCCGTTAAACCGGATCCTGCGCAGACGAAGCTGGTGCGTGAGGTATATCGCAGCGCAATTTCTGCACTACAGGTTTCTCCGGATCAGGCGAACCAGTTTTTTGCTCAGCTGGTACTTCCGGTTGCCGTTGGTGGATTTGTAGTCAGGGAAGTTGGCCTGCTGACAGATGCAGGCGAACTGTATTCTGTTGCGAACTGTGCTGCCATTGAAAAGCCTGAAAACGGTGTCAGCGTTAATCTGCAATTCCGTCTTGCGGTATCTGATGCGGCAAACGTAGAGCTCAAAGTAGCGACCGGAGATGGTCTGTTCCTGCGCATTGATAAAAACCTTTCTGAAATAGCGGCGAGAGGGGAGGCTGCACAAAAAGGGGCTCGCGAAGCCATAGGCGTTTATGATGCGACAACCTCACGTAAAGGACTTGTGCAGCTCAGTAGCGAAACCGACAGCTCGTCAGAGACGCTGGCTGCGACACCGAAAGCTGTCAGAGAAGCCGCTAAGGAGATCAAGGACGCGCTGGGAACGTCCGCATCTAAAGACGTCGTCACATCAAAAACAGATGCAACTGCTGGCCGCGTGCCGGTTGTAGGCTGGATGGGATTAGGTGGATATGGTTCGGACATTCTGCTTTCTGCTGCTGATGCCAGAAAACCTCTGCGGAATGGCTTCTACGGCGTGCAGTCGGAGCCGACATATGGAAATGCTGCCCTGATTAGTTTTGCCTATGACTCAGGCTCTCAGGTGCACCTTATTGCAAAACAAGGCGGCCAGGCGCCGTTAATCGGGCTGGCAGGCTCTACGCCACAAGGCGTTTTTGGTGACTGGGGAAAAATTTACACAGAGTTTCAGAAGCCCACCGCAATTGAAGTCGGTGCTGTTCCATATCGAGGGACGCTTGGTAATGTCGATTTGAATACAGTCAGAGGTACGCAGTACGGGCGGTTTAATCAGGCTTTAACTGCCAATGCTACTACTGCGAGGAATTACCCCATTACTGAAGCCGGCGAACTGGATGTTCACCAGACCAGTGCAAATGGAGCGGAGGCCTGCGTACAGGAATATCGTACTTTCAGTTCTCGTCGTGTTTTCCTTCGATCTTATAACCCGGCAGGGCTTTGTTGAATAAATCGAACTTTTGCTGAGTTGAAGGATCAGATCACGCATCCTCC
>NZ_JBMKHS010000051.1:0-19002 GCF_049238105.1 Enterobacter cloacae complex sp. IR5418
GGGAGGATGCGTGATCTGATCCTTCAACTCAGCAAAAGTTCGATTTATTCAACAAAGCCGTTCTTGATCAGGCCAGGTGAGAGCCCGGATCGCGAGGCCCGTTGCGACGACTATCACATAGAGGAAAACAATCATGGCGACAGGTACTGTGGTATCTGTGTCTGGCTGTTTTTTGTATAACCACCACGCGCTCATTACGAAGCTCCTGCCACAGATAAGGTACTTTTGATTTCGCATCCACACGCCGCGCGACAGCCCTCTACCACAACCCCACGGCCATGCATTGTCCAGGTTGGGTGACATTCGTTGATTGGGAATGTCCCTTTATGGAGCGGGCACTGCACCAGATCATCTTTTAAGGCCACGGGCTGACCCATAAAGTCTGCACCAGAGGCCTTAGTGACTTTTCCTCCGCTTATCAAAGGATCGTTTAATCGAATGACGCCTTTCATCGCTTTATCTCCCTATTTTCCCGCATCCATATCACAACGCATATGATCCCAGCCGGTGTAGCCCTTCGCGTCGGGTACGCTGTCAGGTAAATCTTGCCAGTTTTTCTTAAGTTGCTGCGTGCTGCCCTCAAGTCCTTGCTTAGTCATGTAGACCATTCCCCAGGCCCAGCCTGGGGAATGCGGTTCCAGCTTCCCGCTGACTTTATTCCCCATTCCGTCATCCACGGTATAGGCAATACCCGGCCCACCGGGCAGAATCCGCGGGTCTTCAAACGGTTTTGACGACATATACAGCCGGTGTTTGGTTAGTAAAAAGCCCTGATCGTTGACGACGGTGAAAGAAATAATATCCTCATAGGATGGTTGGTTAGTACCATCGGGCTCATTAGGGCCTACCGAAAAAAACTGTGGAGACCATGTTTTACCATAATCTTTTGAAATGATTGTTCCTGGGTCGTCCCAGGTGGGTATGGCAATATACTGTTCAGAAGGATGAACAAATTTTTTGGTGAAAATTCGATAAAATTGACTGACGGGTCTGGTATGAATACCCCGCCGAGTATCTGTGTACCATAGTTCCCCTTCGCAATCCCAGCCTTTCAGTTCGAGATAACGATGATCATCAAACCGGTACACCACCTGCGTTGGCGGTTCTTTCGCCTGGCATCCGGTCGCCAGCACAACGGACGTAGCTGCGAGAACGGTATATAATCCTTTCATCAGTTATCGCCCCGCATCCATATCACAGCGCATATGACCCCAGCCGGTGTAGCCCTTCACGTCGGGTACGCTGTCGGGTAAATCTTGCCAGTTAGCCTTAAATTGCTGTGTGCTGTGCTTCAGTCCCTGCTTAGTCATGTAGACCATCCCCCAGGCCCAGCCAGGGAAACGGGGGTCCAGCGTATCGCTGACTTTATTTCCCATTCCGTCGTCCACGGTATAGGCGATCCCCGGCCCACCGGGCAGAATCCGCGGGTCTTCAAATGGTTTTGATGACATATACAGCCGGTGTTTTGTTAGTAAAAAGCCCTGATCGTTGACGACGGTGAAAGACACTGCATCTTCTGCGGGTGCTCTGTTATCTCCATTTGGTTCATTTCCCGCTGGGGAAAAACCGACGGCTTTCCATGTCTCGCCATAGTCTTTCGATACATGAAACCCATCCACCTCCCAGTTAGGAATAGAGATATATCGTTCTGATGGATGAATAAACTTACGGGTAAATACTCGATAAAATTGAAAATAAGGCTGTGAATGAATCCCCCTTTTCGTATCTGTATACCAGAGCTGGCCTTCACAGCCCCAGCCTTTCAATTCGAGAAAACGGTGATCATCAAACCGGTAAACTATCTGCGTCGGTGGCTCTTTTGCCTGGCATCCAGTTGTCAGCAAGATAGCTATAGCCGCAAGATCTTTGCATAATCCCTTCATGTTTTGTCCTTACGCCAGTTGACTGTCACTCATTGGTTTTGGCATATCCCATTGGAGGTTTTTCATTTCTTGATTTCCTGCAACCTGATCGTGAGAAGGCTTGAATGAGGTATGTTTGTTAAACTGATTTTTCACACCGTAAGTGCTCAGTGGGAGCACTTCGTCAGGTCTGTTCATGAAGTCTTTCGTCTCAGCAATTGGCAACCTTCCCGAACGATAATATTCTCTGGCATCGGCATTGCCGTTCTGCGGATCGCGCCAGTCCGCACGATGTAACAACCCTTCCCAAAATTTCCCCGCCTGATAATCGAATGATTTGCACTGCCCAATAGCCAAATCAAATGCCATTGCGTGCGACGGTACAAATTCGCTCATCACAATAGAGGAGTGCTGGCTGTAGCCTACCGGGTCGATTTTCTGCCATTCCGCTTGCAGTTCTTCCGGTGTTTTCTTCCAGGTAAGGGTAACTAACTGAAAATCACGCGAACCTGACACCTCACCATAAATAACTTCATGCTTGCGTTCAAAACTCTCTTCTTTAAGCTCTGAAGCAGATAAAACGTGACCAGGCTGCCAGCCAATATTTTGATAGCGGTTCACAGCAAAGGTTGTCGTTACTGTGCGCTTAATGGCGCTGGCTTTGGCGGAATAGGAAATGTAGGCGTCCGGGCTCTCCGGGTCGACATAATAGGTATACGGTTTATCACAGGTTTTAGGATCGTTATCCGGATGATTATCCTCCCCCTGGAGTTTGAAAATAAAAGGTTCCGGTAACTCCTCACCGTTTATTACCACATCGCGAGCGCTGTAACTGGCGTTCGTGAGAAAGGCATATTTTGCATCCCCCTCATTTCGCGGTGGTAGCTCAAAGGGTTTAGCGTCAGGGATGTTTCCTACTTCACCATGCTGGTAAAACACGCGCTGAAACAGATTAGGTATATCACTGGCGATATTCTGAGGAATGCCCCGCCAGCCAAACCCCTGTACATTCTCCAGCGACACGACGCCATCGTTCGGGCAAAAGTAGTTATACACTTTGCCGTCGTTGCTTCGGCAATATCTGTCATCCGTTCGCAGCGGATTATCGGAAGGTTTGCGCAGGGTACAGGAGGCCTCCAGAGCCAGTAATTCGCGCTCTGCCATTTTCCCGCCACCTTTCCATTGCGTATGCATCAGGCGACAGAAATTTTTAAATGTCTGCTGTCTGGCGTCGTCGGTCTGTTGATAACCCGGCTGAATATTTTCAGCCACGCGCGACTCAAGAGAATACGGTGAGTGATTAAGAATGACACAATTTACCGGGGCATACCCGGCCTGTTTCACCAGCATATTTGCCAGCATAGTAATAATCGTGCCCTGACTATGGGCCACAACGTTAATCACATCTTTCGTCGTAATCGGCTCACTTCGAATTTGAATAATCAAATCCGCCAGCCGTTGAGCGGCAAAAAACTGATAAATTCGGTGCGGGTTTTCATAAATGGGATGGGTAAAATCGCCATCATTGAAGTGCAGCGAGGCAAATCCCGCAGCGGCAACGCCGAAGCCACCGGCGCCGGGGCCCAGCATATCCGGGATCGTCGTCGTCGCGTTGGCAAACGTCCCGCCACCCTTGGAAAAATTCGTATCAAGTGCGTTCTTAAAGTTATCGTTTTGGTACTGGAACGGCCCTTTCCCGTCATTACCCAGCGCCTTTTTATTCGTCTCGTTATCTTCCTGGTACGCATCATAGGGCAGATGTGCTTTGTCACTCAGCTTCCCGACCTCTTCCCGGTAGCGCTTCTGGTCCGCCCGGTAGTCATCATGCGTAACCGGTTTATACCCCCAGTAAAACGGGATGATGGGGGAACGTCCGGGAGTGATAATTCTGTAGTCTTTCCATTCGTGGGCGTAAAAATCCTGCCTGTTAAGTCGCTTACCTAACCCGACCAGTATTCCCTTCTCCTGATTCCGGTAGGCTTCACCCACATCGTTCACGCCATGGACGAGGATCACAATGCCAGGCATCGGGCGCGGCACCGCCACGTTACGCGTCTGGGCGACTTCGCCAAGGGTTTTGTGTACCGGAATATCACCTTCGGATACCACCCGAGGGGCGTAGGGTTTTGTCTTCGCCTCCGTCATTCCATTATCTCCATTTTATAGCTGTCGAGGTCGTCAGCATCGAGCAGCGGCGAATGACCGGCGCTGTCCGTTACGCCTTCCACCACCTGACCGGATGTACTGGTCAGCCTGAATTTTTTGTTTGCCAGAATTTGCTCCGGATCATCACCAGCGTGCAGTTTATAGCGAAGTTTAAAGGCGCCTTTCTCAAAGGATGGCGTCGGTACCGAGACACTTTCCGCACCGTCGTATTTCAGGCTCGGCGCTTTGAGTTCAATGCCCGTCGGCGAGAAAATGGTGACCAGTCCGGTCGGACTGATACGGATCCCGCCGCCCCCGCAGACAAACTGCATTCCCTTTCTGGCACTGCCGTTCATTTTCCCGTCGGTGCTCGTCAGCGTGAAATCCTGCTGCGATAACATGTGCATTTCGCCCTGCTGCGCCTGCGTCGTAATATCCCCGGCACCCGCAATCATCTGGATGCCGAGTTTGCGGGCAAACAGCGACAGTTTTTCCCCTACGGCCAGCGAGAATTTTTTCACCATATTCACGCTGGCATTCCCGCCCGCTGTGGCAATCAGGTCTTTCCCGGCTGACAATTGCAGGCTGTCCGGCGTAACGTGCGCAATTCCACTTTTGCCATATGCCACAATACCGGGCTCCGCGAGATGACTCAGCGTCTGGTTGAGCGCATTTTGCCGATCGGTTTCGACATTACTCGCGCCTGCCGTAAGCGCACTTTGTTGCAGGGTCATCGCCAGCGACAAAGCCTTTTCAAGTTGTGCAATAGCCGCTGTCATATCCAGTTGCTTACCCCCCGCGCGGGGCTGGGCCTCCGTTGTGATCATCACGCCTTTGGCAGCACGCAGCGCCATCCAGTCGTCGGTGCGAGCCTCCACGCCTTCCCCGCGCTTTTTGCCTTCAGCATCAACCAGGTGGCCCACACTCACTTGACCTTTGCCGTACTCCGTAGAGATTTTGATGTGCTCCTGCCCGCGACGGTCTTCGAGACGGATCTTGTTCAACGCGGCTGTGCGGATCACGTTTCGGGTATCGTTACGGTTTGTGACTAAATCCGGGTGGCTGCCGTCGTGCATGACATGCGCGATAAAGGGTCTGTCCGGGTCGCCGCCTTCAAAACCGACGGCAACTTCAGTGCCCTCCAACAGCGGAAAGTGAATACCAAAAGTGTCACCGGCATACAATCTACCGAGGCGTACCAGGGCGCTTTCGAATCCGCCCCGTTTTTCATCCAGGTCAAAATCGAACTTAACCCGGTAGCGCCCAACCGCATCAAGTCCGGCATAGGTTTTATCTCCCCCGATAGCCATCACTCTGGCGGGCACCGTTCCGGCTATCACAGGCCGGGATAAGTATTCAGGACGGAAGCTATAGCCGTGGAGACAGGGGATCCCCGAAAGTACGGCGCGATAGTGTTCAGCACGGCTGCCGCGGATAGTCATCGCAGTTATCACAAACCCGGACTTAAACCCGTCAGGTACAGGCCCTGCGGGATAAAACATAATGCCTGGCTGAAGCTCGGGATCGCTGGTTGTCGCACCAAGAACACGCTGTCCGGTCAACAGGCGTTCATAACGGAGCCGGGCGTAAAATGCGGCGGTTTCCGCCTCTTCGCCGTGAAAATCCCCGCCAGTAAGATAGTGATCGGCATAGTGGTAGTGATGGCCTGACGTTATACCGACGGGAATATTGCTCGTCTGAATTGCTCTTTCCGTCTGCGGAGATTGCGGGTCACGGTAGTTGTAGGTGCGAACCAAGACCTTTTTTGGGATCAGGCCGTGCTGTTCCTCAAGATCGGTAATGTATTCGTTATAACTGGTCATACCTGAATGTCGGACATAAGGCATTTGTTTGTCACTGACGTTATAACGACGAGCAGAATCCCCAAAAATAACGACGGTTTCCGTTTTCACTTTGTTGTGATTCTCAAAACGGAACCAGATCCCTATCTCTGCCAGTAGCCGACGGATGAACCGCAAATCGGTTTCTTTCCACTGAACAATCATTTCCCGGCGCGGGTAGCTGTGGCTCAGTTGGTCAAAATCGATGTTGTAGCCTTCAAAGTGACCACTGTCCTTCATCAGCTTTGTAACGAGTTCCGGGACAGCCATATTCATGTACACCGCTGAACGATAGTTTTGATCCAGCAGCGCCAGTTCATGCTCGAGCACGCATTCATACAGTGCTTCGTCACCAGAAGACATCAGGCGGGAAAATTGGGTGATCGTGCCATTAATCTGGCGCACCGGCAGCCAGGCGGTGTGCCCATGCCATGAGGCTTCCAGATTGGGTGCACGCAGAATAAACTCAGCCCTCTGATTGAGGACGGTATCAACGGCAATGTTTTGATCCGGACTGGTAAAACGAATGGTATAGCGATAAGGCTCGTTTAATATCTCTTTTCCTGTAAAAGAATGAACATCAGAAATAACATTTTTGCTACGTGGAAAATACAATAAATACCGATTTAATGTATCCTGCCGCTGAGCCGCCTCGGATTTCCCTCTCATCGTTAGATATTCCTTTAACAAACAAAATGTTTATTAAAAACAATACACCCATCGCCCAGCCATTAAAACACCCAACTTCACCTTAAATTAATTCGCTAAAACAATATCATTCATGAAACAAATAAAAGTACATCAAATAACTTCACCACAAATAAATTTATAACTGATTAATTCAATATATAGGGCGTAGATAATTTAATTATGATGAGTGATAAGAGCCTTGCGTACCGGGAAAAGATTTTTTGCGGAGACAAATAAATTGTATTGTAGCTTTGGCAGGAACACCGTATCGGGGGGATGAAAAATAACGCAGAGTTGCTGGTCACATAGAGTGACCAGCATCAGACCAAATGGCCCGTTTTTCTCACTGTGAATCGCTTACTGTTTCGCGCCTTCTACCGCTTCGCGAGCCAGTTTAGTGATGCGATCCCAGTCGCCCGCTTCCAGCGCATCCGCAGGAACCAGCCAGGAGCCGCCGATGCACAGTACGCTTTTCAGCGCCAGGTAGTCACGGTAGTTGGCCGGAGAGATGCCGCCCGTTGGGCAGAAACGCACCTGGGAGAATGGACCCGCAATCGCCTGCAACGCTTTGGTGCCGCCGTTCGCTTCAGCCGGGAAGAATTTGAACTCTTTCAGGCCGTAGTCCATGCCCAGCATCAGTTCAGAAACGGTGCTGATACCTGGGATCAGCGGAATCGAACCTTCGGTTGCGGCTTTCAGCAGGGGCTCAGTCAGGCCCGGGCTGATGGCAAACTGCGCGCCCGCTTCGGTCACTTCTGCCAGCTGCTGCGCATTCAGAACCGTACCTGCACCGATGATCGCGTCCGGCACTTCTTTGGCGATAGCGCGGATCGCGTCCATCGCACAGGCAGTACGCAGGGTCACTTCCAGAACACGAACGCCACCCGCCACCAGCGCCTTCGCCATTGGGACAGCGTGCTCCAGTTTGTTTACCACAATCACCGGCACGACAGGGCCAGTGGTCAGGATTGCTTCTGCACTTGTTTTCCAGTTTTTCATCAGAGTTTTCTCTCGCCAGATCGTTAAAATCAAGTCGTCTTAAAACGTAATACAGGTTGCGCCCTGCTCCGCACCGGAGAGTTTTTCACGCAACGCACCAAACATTTCGCGTCCGGTACCCACGCGCGATGCGCTCAGGTCAGGAATATGGGGCTGACGCGCCGCCAGCTCAGCTTCATCCACCAGCAGGGTTAACTCGCCTGTCTGACCGTTAACGCGGATCATGTCACCATCACGGACTTTCGCCAGCAGGCCGCCGTCGTAGGCTTCCGGTGTGACATGAATCGCTGAAGGCACTTTACCGGATGCACCCGAGAGGCGTCCATCGGTCACCAGCGCAATTTTGAAACGGCGGTCCAATAATACACCAAGCGGCGGCATAAGTTTATGTAATTCTGGCATTCCGTTCGCTTTTGGTCCCTGATGACGCACCACGACTACGCAGTCTTTATCAAGCAGGCCCGCGTCAAAGGCAGGTAAAACGTCGTGCTGGCTTTCAAACACCACCGCCGGGGCTTCGATAACCTGATTCTCTTCCGGCACGGCAGAGGTTTTCATGACTGCACGCCCAAGGTTACCGCTCAGCACTTTAGTGCCGCCGTGAGGAGAGAACGGCTGTTCGAAGGTGGCGATGACCTGCGGATCGAGCGAATCGCTCGCCCCTTCGCGCCAGTCCAGCTCACCGTTGTTCAGCCATGGCTCAAGGGTATAGCGATGCAGGCCAAAGCCCGCCACCGTGTTGACATCCTCATGCAGCAGGCCGCCTTTCAGCAGTTCGCGCATCAGCACCGGCACGCCGCCCGCGGCCTGGAAGTGGTTGATGTCCGCCGGACCGTTCGGGTACAGACGCGCCATCAGCGGCACCACGGAGGAGATATCAGAGAAGTCATCCCAGTTGATCAGAATGCCCGCCGCGCGCGCCATCGCGACCAGGTGCATGGTGTGGTTGGTTGAACCGCCGGTCGCCAGCAGAGCGACAATGCCGTTGACGATGACTTTTTCATCCACCATTTTGCCCATTGGCATCCACTCGTTGCCGTTACCGGTCAGGCGCGTCACCTGCCGGGCCGCGGCTTCGGTCAGCGCTTTACGCAGTGGCGCATCAGGCTGGATGAACGATGAGCCAGGCAGCTGCATCCCCATAAACTCCACCACCATCTGGTTGGTGTTGGCCGTACCGTAGAATGTACAGGTGCCCGGCGCATGGTAGGACGCGGCCTCCGCTTCCAGCAGCGCCTGACGATCCGCTTTCCCTTCAGCGTAAAGCTGGCGGATACGCACTTTTTCCTTGTTTGGCAGACCGCTTGCCATTGGGCCTGACGGCACAAAAATCGCCGGCAGATGACCAAACGACAGCGCAGCCATCACCAGCCCCGGGACGATTTTGTCGCACACGCCCAGATAGAGCGCGCCATCAAACATATTGTGCGACAGGCCAACCGCCGCCGACATGGCGATCACTTCGCGGCTCAACAGCGACAGTTCCATACCGTCCTGGCCCTGGGTTACGCCGTCACACATGGCAGGCACGCCGCCTGCGACCTGACCTACCGCGTTCACGCTGTGCAGCGCATTGCGGATGATAGACGGGTAGACCTCATAAGGCTGGTGGGCAGAGAGCATGTCGTTATAGGAGGTAATGATGGCGATATTGTTACGCAACATGCTTTTCAGCGCGTCTTTATCACCAGGCTGGCAGGCCGCAAAGCCGTGGGCCAGATTCCCGCAGGCCAGCTGTGAGCGGTGGACAGTTTCACTCTTCGCCTGTTCGATGCGGGCAAGGTAGGCAGCACGGGTCTCTTTCGAGCGTTCAGCGATGCGCTGTGTTACGCGTAACAATGTCGGATTCATAAAAGCTCCTCTAATTTATCTGTCTAGGCTCGGGAGATTACACAGTTTCTGACGATTGGTAACAACGCTGAAACGCCTGGTATCCGGAGCACAGGGGCAAAATATCTAAGGGGAGTGTAATAAAAAAAGCTCCGCGGGTGAATCCACGCGGAGCTTAAAAGATTAAAAATTATGCCACTTGCTGTGTTAGATCATGTTACCGGTAAAATAACACCTTTGGGCTAGAGAAGAGATCTACTCAAACTCGTTCCAGGAGCGGCCATCGCGGGTGATCATCGCAACGGAGGCGACCGGTCCCCAGGTTCCCGCCTGATACGGTTTTGGCGCATCCTGGTCAGCAGCCCACGCTTCGGTGATGGAGTCGACCCACTTCCATGCCTCTTCCACTTCATCGCGGCGGACGAACAGCGCCTGGATACCGCGCATGGTTTCCAGCAGCAGACGCTCGTAAGCATCGGCCAGATGCGTCTGGTTGAAGGTTTCTGAATAGCTCAGGTCCAGCTTGGTGGTTTGCAGGTTGTGCTTGTGATCAAGACCTGGCACTTTGTTCAGGATCTGAATATCCACACCCTCGTCCGGTTGCAGACGGATGGTCAGCTTGTTCTGCGGCAGTTCCTGCCAGGATTCTTTAAACAGGTTCAGTTCCGGGTTTTTGAAGTAGACCACCACTTCGGAGCATTTTGCTGGCAGACGTTTACCGGTACGCAGGTAGAACGGCACACCGGCCCAGCGCCAGTCGTCGATATCCACGCGGATCGCCACAAACGTCTCGGTGTTACTGGACTTGTTCGCGCCCTCTTCTTCCAGATAGCCAGGGACTTTTTTCCCCTGGGCAAAACCAGCGGTGTACTGGCCGCGCACGG
Source organism: Enterobacter cloacae complex sp. IR5418 (assembly GCF_049238105.1). Taxonomy (NCBI): domain Bacteria; kingdom Pseudomonadati; phylum Pseudomonadota; class Gammaproteobacteria; order Enterobacterales; family Enterobacteriaceae; genus Enterobacter; species Enterobacter cloacae complex sp. IR5418. The sequence goes on from NZ_JBMKHS010000051.1 coordinate 10,252, forward strand.
TTTTCTCACGCACGTTGGAGCGGTCGATACGGCGCAGTGATTTCAACACCTTCACTTTGGCATCACGAATGCTGTCGGCGGTCAGATCCGACGGTGGCGACATGGCAATCATGCACAGAATTTGCAGCAGGTGGTTCTGGATCATGTCACGCATCTGGCCAGCCTGGTCGAAGTAACCCCAACGGCCTTCGATGCCCACCTCTTCCGCCACGGTAATTTCCACGTGGTCGATAGTACGGTTGTCCCAGTTGTTCACAAACAGGGAGTTGGCAAAACGCAGCGCCAGCAGGTTCAGGACCGTCTCTTTGCCCAGATAGTGGTCAATACGGTAAACCTGGCACTCCTCAAAGAACTTGCCCACCTGGTCGTTGATTTCACGCGAGGTTGCCAGCGACGTACCCAGCGGTTTCTCCATCACCACGCGCGCCGGTTTGGCATTCAGCTTCGCTTCGCCCAGACCTTTGCAGATGGCGCCGAAGGTGCTTGGCGGCATCGCGAAATAGTTGATGGTGACGCGATTTTCCTGGTCGAGCATTTCACCCAGACGGGTAAAGGCGCCTACATCGTTGACGTCGAGGTTGCAGAAATCGAGACGCCCGCTCAGCTTATCCCAAAGGCTCTCATCGATTTTCTCTTTCATGAACGTTTCGAGCGCCTCGCGCACGACGTTGGTATAAGCCTCCTTATCCCAGTCGGCGCGCCCTACCCCAAGAATTCGGGTATCGGGATGGATCTGGCCCGCTTTCTCCAGCTGATACAGGGAAGGCAGCAATTTTCGGCGTGCAAGATCGCCTTTCGCGCCGAAAATGACCAGGTCACATGCCTGGGCTGTTTGCGTTACCGCCATGTCATTCTCCTCAGTTAGATCGCCTGGTACTCTGCCAGGTATCGTTGTAATTTTATTACAATGCACTGTACTGCTTTTACGTGTTTCCTGAAACCATTAGCGCTTAACGTCACGTGCGATACGGTGATTTTTCGTCGCCCGGGCCATTACGCCCGTCTGATGACGCAACAAACGTCGATTCTTTGCGCAACTGCGTCGGAGCAAAACCCGACGTCGATCAAGTAATGAAAAAAAACAACAACATTTCTTGTCGACGATTACCCTTTCGGGAGTCCCGGGAGTAATATCGGCTAAATCGAATCAAGGTTTCATCTCTTTATGAAATCGTTTATGCCCTCATGAGCGTCTTGTTAACAATGAACATGCTGGAAAAAATCCAGTTTCAACTGGAACACCTTAGCAAATCCGAGCGCAAAGTGGCTGAAGTTATTCTCGCCGCGCCCGCGCAGGCGATTCATTCAAGCATCGCCGCTCTGGCACAGGAATCGGGCGTCAGCGAACCGACGGTCAATCGATTCTGTCGTAGTCTGGACACGCGCGGCTTTCCTGATTTTAAACTGCATCTGGCACAAAGTCTGGCAAACGGCACCCCGTATGTTAATCGCAATGTCGATGAAGACGACAGCGTTGATGCTTACACCGCGAAAATATTTGAATCGGCAATGGCTACGCTGGACCATGTTCGCCAGTCTCTGGACATGAGTTCAGTGAATCGCGCGGTCGATCTGCTCACGCAGGCCAAACGGATTGCCTTCTTTGGCCTTGGCTCATCCGCTGCCGTGGCGCATGACGCCATGAATAAGTTTTTTCGCTTCAACGTGCCGGTGATTTACTCCGATGACATTGTGCTGCAACGCATGAGCTGTATGAATTGTAGCGAAGATGATGTCGTGGTACTCATCTCCCATACGGGCCGTACCAAGAGCCAGGTGGAGCTGGCGCAGCTCGCGCGTGATAACGATGCGATGGTCATCGCCCTGACGACGGCAGGCACGCCGCTGGCCCGGGAAGCGACGCTGGCCATTACCCTGGACGTACCAGAGGACACCGACATGTACATGCCGATGGTCTCGCGCCTGGCGCAGCTGACGGTCATCGACGTGCTGGCGACCGGTTTTACCTTACGCCGGGGCGCAAAATTCCGGGATAACTTGAAGCGGGTCAAGGAAGCCCTGAAAGAATCGCGTTTTGATAAAGAATTGCTTATAAAGAGCGATGTTCCCTAATAACTACGATGTACGTTTTACGGCATTCGGTCCTCTCGCTACTGCCTTGCGATAGATGAAGGCCGATTCTATGTTCACGCAACACCAAAGTTGTTTCAGTCAACGGAGTATTACATGTCCAGAAGGCTTCGCAGAACCAAAATCGTCACCACCTTAGGCCCGGCCACCGACCGCGATAATAACCTCGAAAAGATTATCGCCGCGGGTGCCAACGTGGTGCGTATGAACTTCTCTCACGGTACGCCAGAAGACCATAAATTACGTGCCGATAAAGTGCGTGAAATCGCAGCTAAACTGGGCCGCCACGTTGCTATCCTCGGTGACCTGCAAGGTCCAAAAATCCGCGTATCGACCTTTAAAGAAGGCAAAGTCTTCCTCAATATCGGCGACAAATTCCTGCTGGATGCCAACCTGAGCAAAGGTGAAGGCGATAAAGAAAAAGTGGGTATCGACTATAAAGGTCTGCCTGCTGACGTTGTGCCTGGCGACATCCTGCTGCTGGACGATGGACGCGTACAGCTGAAAGTGCTGGAAGTTCAGGGTATGAAGGTGTTCACCGAAGTGACCGTCGGCGGCCCGCTCTCTAACAATAAAGGCATCAACAAACTCGGCGGTGGCCTGTCTGCTGAAGCGCTGACCGAAAAAGACAAAGCGGATATCGTGACCGCAGCGCAGATCGGCGTGGATTATCTGGCCGTCTCCTTCCCGCGCTGCGGCGAAGATCTGAACTATGCTCGCCGCCTGGCGCGCGATGCAGGCTGCGATGCGAAAATCGTTGCGAAAGTTGAACGCGCTGAAGCGGTCTGCGATCAGGACGCGATGGACGACGTGATCCTGGCGTCTGACGTGGTGATGGTTGCCCGTGGGGACCTGGGCGTGGAAATTGGCGACCCTGAACTGGTCGGCATCCAGAAAGCGTTGATCCGTCGCGCGCGTCAGCTGAACCGGGCGGTGATCACCGCTACCCAGATGATGGAATCCATGATCACGAATCCGATGCCAACCCGTGCGGAAGTCATGGACGTGGCAAATGCCGTGCTGGATGGTACTGACGCGGTGATGCTGTCAGCAGAAACCGCTGCGGGTCAGTATCCGGCGGAAACCGTGGCCGCCATGGCGCGCGTCTGCCTGGGGGCGGAGAAAATCCCAAGCATTAACGTCTCCAAGCACCGCCTGGATATTCAGTTCGACAATGTGGAAGAAGCGATTGCGATGTCTGCGATGTACGCAGCCAACCACCTGAAAGGGGTCACGGCAATCATCACCATGACCGAATCTGGCCGTACCGCGCTTATGACGTCCCGCATCAGCTCCGGTCTGCCGATCTTCGCCATGTCCCGTCACGAGCGTACGCTGAACCTGACGGCGCTGTATCGCGGCGTGACGCCAGTCTACTTCGACAGCACCAATGACGGCGTGGCCGCTGCGCACGATGCCGTGAACCTGCTGCGCGACAAAGGTTATCTGGTGTCCGGTGATATCGTTATCGTGACGCAGGGTGACGTGATGAGCACCATCGGCTCAACCAACACCACCCGCGTATTGACCGTAGAGTAAGATCCGATCCCCTCTCCCCTCTGGGGAGAGGGATAAAGGTTTTCTATTTCTTCGGGAAAAGCTCTTTACGCTTGTACGGCTCCGTTTCGCCCGGTTTACGTGTTTTGAGCAGCTTCAGGATCCACGTATACTGCTCCTTATGCGGCCCCACCAGCACTTCCACCTCTTCATTCATACGGCGCGCAATGGTGTAATCGTCTGCGGTCAGCAGATCGTCCATCGGCGGACGGACCTCAATGCTCAGGCGATGCGTTTTACCGTCATAAACCGGGAACAGTGGGATCACGCGGGCGCGGCAGACTTTCATCAGGCGACCAATCGCGGGTAATGTCGCTTTATAGGTCGCGAAGAAATCGACAAACTCGCTGTGTTCAGGGCCGTGATCCTGATCGGGCAGATAGTAGCCCCAGTACCCCTGACGTACCGACTGAATGAAAGGCTTAATGCCATCGTTTCGGGCGTGCAAACGTCCACCAAAGCGACGGCGCACGGTATTCCAGACAAAATCGTAGATTTTGTTTCCCTGATTATGGAACATCGCCGCCATTTTCTGGCCCTGCGAGGCCATTAACATTGCCGGAATATCGACCCCCCACCCGTGCGGCACCAGGAAAATCACCTTTTCATCATTGCGACGCATCTCGTCGATGATCTCCAGCCCTTTCCAGTCAACGCGTTCGACGATCTTCTCAGGCCCCTTCAGCGCCAGTTCCGCCATCATCGCCATGGCCTGCGGCGCGGTGGTGTACATGTCATCTATAATCGCTTCGCGTTCGGCGTCGCTTTTATCCGGGAAACAGTACAACAGATTTATTTGCGCACGGCGTCGTGCGCTTTTACCTACGCGGCCTGCAATACGCCCCACGGTACCGAGCACCGGATCGCGGAGGGAGGCAGGTAGCAACGCCATGCCAGCAAACGCGTATACGCCAAGCCAGGCGCCCCAGTTACGCGGGTGGCGAAAGGATTTTTCAAACTCGGGAATGTACTCAATATTGTTTTTTTTGGTTTCCATGCGGTTTCCAGGGTCTGGTGACGCAAAAATATATTCAGATAGTGTAGCGAGGCAGCCGTCCGCGTACAAAAGAAAAAGCCGGCGCACACTGACGCCGGCTTTTTAAATCAGGTGAGCTTAGTCGAAGCGCAGCTGCGGCATAACCTCTTTCACCTGCGCCAGGTAATCTTTGCGATCTTTCCCGGTCAGCCCTTCAGTGCGCGGCAGTTTCGCCGTCAGCGGGTTAACCGCCTGCTGGTTGATCCACACTTCATAGTGCAGGTGCGGGCCTGTTGAACGGCCAGTATTACCGGACAACGCGATGCGGTCACCGCGTTTCACTTTCTGGCCCGGTTTGACCAGCAGTTTACGCAGGTGCATGTAGCGGGTGGTGTAGGTACGACCGTGACGAATAGCAACGTAATAGCCCGCAGCACCGCTGCGTTTCGCCATGACCACTTCACCATCCCCTACGGCCAGCACTGGCGTACCCTGCGGCATGGCGAAGTCAACGCCACGGTGCGGCGCTACGCGACCCGTTACCGGGTTCAGACGACGCGGGTTGAAGTTGGAGGAGACACGGAACTGTTTAGCCGTTGGGAAGCGCAGGAAGCCTTTTGCGAGACCCGTACCGCTGCGGTCATAGAACTTACCGTCTTCCGCGCGAATGGCGTAGTAGTCTTTGCCGTCGGAACGCAGACGAACGCCCACCAGCTGGCTCTGCTCACGTTTGCCGTCCAGCATTTCGCGGGACATCAGGACAGAGAATTGATCGCCTTTTTTCAGTTTGCGGAAATCCATCTGCCACTGCATGGCTTTGATCACCGAACTGATTTCAGCGCTGGTCAGGCCAGCATCGCGTGCGCTGGAAACAAAGCTGCCGCCTACGGTCCCTTTCATGACGCTGTTAACCCAGTCGCCTTGCTGCATTTCACTGGTCATTTTGAAACCGTTTGCAGTGCGATCGTAGGTGCGGGTTTCGCGACGGGATATCTCCCAGGTCAGACGTTGCAGATCGCCGTCAGGGGTTAAGGTCCAGGAAAGTTGCTGACCAATTTTCAGATTACGCAACTCTTTGTCGGATGCGGCAAGCTGGCTGATGTTGCCCATGTCGATACCGTACTGGTTCAGGACGCTGCTCAGCGTATCGCCAGTGGAAACGACATATTCATGAATGCCAGCTTCATTCTGGATCTTGTCATCCAGTTCATCCTGGGGAATAGCTTCATCTTCCTGAGCGGCCTGATCGATAGGCTCGCTGGCCTCAGGCAGCAGAGAGCGGATCTCGCTTTTTTCCAGTTCGATAGTTTTGATGATAGGGGCAGAACTCGGGTGGTAAACATAGGGCCGCCAGACGGCGACCGCTAATGTGAGAACTGTAAGCGACCCCAGCATAACGCGGTGGGGTCGAGGCAGATTGTTAAATGCCAGGGCGACAGAGCGGGCTATCTGTTGCACGTATTCACTTCCTCGTTAATCTCCTTTCAGGCAGCTCGCATACTGATTCGCCAGTTGGCTGAGGAACTGCGAATAGCTCGCTTTGCTCAACTGGATGTTCGTACCTAGCGGGTCAAGGGTTCCCATGCGCACGGATGTTCCCCTGGCCACGGCTTCTACGACCGCTGGCCTGAACTGTGGCTCAGCAAAAACGCATGTCGCTTTTTGCTCAACCAACTGTGTTCTGATTTCATGTAAACGCTGCGCACCAGGCTGAATTTCAGGGTTGACGGTAAAATGCCCCAGCGGGGTCAGACCGTAATGTTTTTCGTAATAGCCGTAGGCATCATGAAAAACGAAGTACCCTTTTCCTTTAAGCGGTGCGAGCTCGTTACCCACCTGTTTGTCGGTTGCGGCTAATTGAGCCTCAAAATCCTTCAGGTTGGCGTCGAGTTGGACTCGACTTTGCGGCATAAGTTCCACTAATTTGTCGTGGATTGCAACCGCTGTAAGCCGCGCTATCTCTGGGGAGAGCCAGAGATGCATGTTGTACTCGCCGTGATGGTGATGGTCGTCACCTTTTTCATCGTGAGCATGTTCGTGGTCGTGTTCGTCACCCTCGTCCTCAGCCCCTTTCATGAGCAACGGTTTCACGCCGGACAGCCCGGCAATGGTCACCTGTTTCTCTTCGGGAAGCTGTCTGGCTGACTTTTGCATGAACGCTTCCATCTCAGGACCAATCCAGACGACTAAGTCCGCGTTCTGTAAGCGTTTTACATCAGACGGTCGCAGGGAATAATCATGCTCGGAAGCCCCGTCAGGCAGCAGAACCTGGGTCTCTGTTACCCCATCCGCGATGGCAGAGGCGATAAATCCAAGCGGTTTAAGCGAAGCGACAACGGCGGCGTTAACATCTTGTGCGGTTGTACCCCAAAGTGCAGCGGATAAAGCTGCGAAAAGAAGCGTATTTTTCTGTAACATAATGCGACTAATCATCGTAATGAGTGCGTGGAATGTGATATTATAACATTCGATGACTTCTGCAAGCTTAAATTGACATGACGACTTTAGTTTCTCTTGAAAATGTTTCGGTCTCATTCGGTCAACGCCGTGTCCTTTCTGACGTGTCGCTGAATCTGAAGCCCGGCAAAATACTCACGCTGCTCGGCCCTAACGGTGCAGGCAAATCGACGCTGGTGCGCGTCGTATTAGGCCTGGTCGCCCCTGACGCAGGCGTTATCGTCCGCGAAGACAAATTGCGTATCGGCTATGTGCCGCAAAAATTACACCTCGATGCCACCCTGCCCCTGACGGTGAGCCGCTTCCTGCGCCTGCGTCCCGGTACGCGTAAAGCGGATATCCTCCCGGCGCTGAAACGCGTTCAGGCGGGTCATCTTGTTGATGCGCCTTTGCAAAAACTGTCGGGCGGTGAAACCCAGCGCGTATTGCTTGCCCGTGCCCTGCTCAGCAGCCCTCAGCTGCTGGTGCTGGACGAGCCGACGCAGGGTGTCGACGTCAACGGCCAGGTTGCGCTGTACGATTTGATCGACCAGCTCCGTCGGGAGCTTAACTGCGCGGTGCTGATGGTATCCCATGACCTGCATCTGGTGATGGCGAAAACCGACGAAGTGCTGTGCCTGAACCATCACATTTGCTGTTCCGGCACGCCGGAAGTGGTGTCAATGCACCCGGAATTTATCTCCATGTTTGGCCATCGCGGCGCCGAACAGCTGGGTATTTATCGCCATAATCACAATCACCGCCATGATTTACAGGGACGAATTGTCCTGCGTCGGGGAAACGGACACTCATGATTGAACTGTTACTGCCCGGCTGGCTGGCCGGGATTATGCTCGCCTGCGCCGCGGGTCCACTCGGCTCGTTTGTCGTGTGGCGCAGAATGTCCTATTTCGGCGATACGCTGGCCCATGCTTCATTGCTGGGTGTCGCGTTTGGTTTGTTGCTGGACGTGAACCCGTTTTATGCGGTGATTGTCGTCACGCTGCTGCTGGCCGCCGGTCTGGTCTGGCTGGAAAAACGCCCTCACCTCGCGATTGATACCCTGCTCGGCATTATGGCGCACAGCGCCCTGTCGCTGGGTCTGGTCGTTGTTAGCCTGATGTCAAATATCCGCGTGGACCTGATGGCCTATCTGTTCGGCGATCTGCTGGCCGTCACGCCCGAAGATCTGATTTCCATTGCCATTGGCGTGGCGGTGGTGCTCGGGATCCTGCTGTGGCAGTGGCGGAATTTACTGGCAATGACCGTCAGCCCGGATCTGGCCTTTGTCGACGGCGTGAAGCTTCAGCGCGTGAAGCTGCTGTTGATGCTGGTGACGGCGTTAACCATCGGCGTAGCGATGAAGTTTGTCGGCGCGCTGATCATCACGTCGCTGTTGATTATCCCTGCCGCCACGGCGCGTCGTTTTGCCCGTACGCCGGAACAAATGGCCGGTATCGCGGTGATTATCGGAATGATTGCGGTGACGGGCGGGTTAACCTTCTCGGCGTTTTATGACACGCCAGCGGGGCCGTCGGTGGTATTGTGCGCGGCGGTGTTGTTTATTTTCAGTATGATGAAAAAGACCGCGAATTAACATCGAGGGCGCTGATGCCCTCACCCTGGCCCTCTCCCACGGGGCTGAGGGATCCCCACAAATTAATGCGAGCAGTGAACCATCCCCTCGCCCC
>NZ_JBMKHS010000052.1:0-17838 GCF_049238105.1 Enterobacter cloacae complex sp. IR5418
AAGATGCGTGATCTGATCCTTCAACTCAGCAAAAGTTCGATTTATTCAACAAAGTCAGTCGGATGTGGTGGTCTCGCTTGAGGCGATTTTGATTGTCCGCCCATGGACACGACATTTTGATTATGCGTTTAGCAACGGGGTGGTGAGTAATACCGGGAACACCTATTTTAAATATGTTTCCTCGGTCGGGTGCAGTACGCAATACAACAATTCAAAATATATTCCCCCGGGACAACGGCTGGAAATAGATAATGCCGGGCAGGCTGCAAGGCGAATGATTATTTATGGCAATAAAATCATTCCGCTGACCACCTGCCCGTAGCAACCGCTTTCCTTCATAAAAGGAAATTAGCCTTTAGCAATACGCTAAAGATCCATCACAACAGGAGAAAAAAATGAAAGCGATTTCATTCACAGAAGCGAAAGACATTATTGGCGGCGCGTTAAACCCGTTCGCTGGTCTGGTTAAAGGTGCACAGCTGGGTTACGACACCGGTGCCAGCATCATGGGCATGGTTGGCGGTGTGGTTGGCGGAGTTCTGGGTGGCGCAATGGGCTTCCTGGGCGCGCTGGTTGGTAGCTACAACTAATTCACGTTAACAGGAAAAGACTCATGCAAGTTATCGATTTCAAAAAAGCACAGGCCATCATCGGTGGCTGGGATCCGTTTGCTGCCGCTATTCAGGGCGCAAGCGCAGGCTATAACGCGGGCAGCCAGATGTTAGGCGCGCTGGGCGGCACCATCGGCGGCGTATTCGGCCTGGTGGGCGGCTTCATCGGTGGTTTCTTCAGCGCATAAGCGAGAAGCACGTTGTACGCATGGCCCGCATTGCCGGGCCATTTTTTTATTTCAGCCACGGATCATTATGTTTTCGCTCTTTCAGTATAAAAAACAGGGGAAGACCCCTGTTATACGCCAGCATGAATTTACCGAATGTGGACTGGCCTGCCTGGCGATGGTGTTGGGGCATTACGACCACCATGTCTCCGTCAGCCAGCTGCGCCGGGAGATTTCCGTTTCCGCCGATGCGGGAACCTCAATGGCGGAATTAATGACCCTCGCCAGCGATAAAAATATGTCTGGCCGGGTGCTTAAAGGCGAAATCACTGAAATAGAAACGTCTGAGCTGCCGCTCATCGCCTTCTGGCGCGGCAACCATTTCGTGGTTATCGTGAAGATCGACAGCCGTAGCGTGACCATACACGATCCCGCCAGCGGCGTGCGCCGTTACCGCCTGAAAGAGGCGGAAAAACTCTTTTCCGGCTATGTGCTTGAGCTTAAGCCCGCGCCGTGCTTCGAAAAGAAATCCCCGGATGAAAAACTCACGCTTGGCCGGTTAGCCAATAAATCCCCGAGCCTGTTCCAGCGCCAGCTGCTGCTGTTTGTGCTCTGTATTTTTACCCTCATCACCATGCTGGCTAGCCCCACCTACGTGCAGCTGATTATGGATGAGGCCATTGCCCGCAGCGACAGCGATCTGGTGATCCTGCTCACCGCCATCTTCGCTATCGTCTTTATCTTTGAAGTCATCGGTAAATTCCTCAAGCAGCTGCTTGAGATCCTGATGCGTAACATTGCCTATGACGATTTAAGCCAGTCCGTGCGCCACTACATGCTACGCACCCAGACCAGCTGGTTCCGCTCGCGTCCGCCGGGCATCGTACTGGCCATCGAGAAATCGCTCCACGCCTGCGCGGAGTTCATCAGCAATGGCTACGTGCAAATTCTCTTTTCCAGCCTGATCGCCGTCACCAGCCTGCTGTTTATGCTGCTGTATAACGTCAAAATTGCGCTGCTGACGATGCTGCTGATGGGCGTGTTTTTCCTGATCCGCTTTTCGCTGATTGGCCCCTATCAGCGTGCCGTGGATGACTCCATCGAGCGCACCGCCCAGTATGAATCTCTGCTGGTGGAGACGCAGAAAGGGATCATCACGCTCAAGGCGAACAACATGGAGCAGGCCCGGGATGCGGTGATGGACAAATCCCAGCGCGAACACATCGCCGGGCTGATGCGTAAAGAGCGGTTACTGGCGCGCTTTGATGTGGCGTCGCTGCTGGTGATCAATGCCGAGCAATTGCTGGTGGTCTGCTTTGGCGCGTGGCTGATCCTGGAAGGGCAGATGAGTATCGGGATGCTGTACGCCTATATCAGCTACAAGCGCTATTTTTCCGATGCCATGGTCCAGGTGGCGCAGAAGCTGCTGGACAAAAATGCCCTCAAGGGGCCGCTGGATCGCGTGGGCGATCTGCTGTTTGCCCCCTCTGAAACCAGCCAGTTTGGGAAGCGGATTGTCACCTCGCCGGTCTGTCTGCAATTTGAGGATGTCTCATTTGCCTATCCTGGCCGGGAGGCCACGCTACAGCATATCAATATGACCCTGAAGCAGGGCGAAGAGGCGGTGATTGTTGGCCAGAGCGGGTCGGGAAAAACCACGCTGCTGCGTCTGATCTCCGGCATGCTGCTGGCATCGTCTGGCACGCTGCGGATCAATAAGATCCCCATTGAGGAGTGCGATCTCTCCTCGCTGCGCCAGCACATCCGCATCGTCCATGCGGACGATATTCTCTTCACCGGCTCGATTCTGGACAACATCGCCTGCTTTGACAGCGCACCGGATAAAGAGCAGGTCATTGCCGCGTGTCGGCTGGCGGAAGTGGACCACGTCGTCGCCCGGCTGCCGCACGGTTACGAAACGGAGATGCTGCCGGGGAACACCTTTTTCTCGGCCGGGGAGATGCAGCGTCTGGTTCTGGCGCGCGCCTTGTACAGCCAGCCTAAGCTGCTGCTGTGTGACGAAGTGACGGCGAACCTGGATAAGACGACCGCGCAGAAAGTGCTGGCGAACCTGCGTAGCCTGGGGATTGGCCTGGTGTTTGTCACCCACTCGCCGGACGTGGTGGGTTGCCATGGGCGTCTCTATACCATGGAAAACGGCACTCTGCGGGAGAATGCGCCATGATGCTACTGCCGCGTCTCTATGCCCGTCTCTGCGCGCGTCAGGCCGGACGCACGCTGCTGGCAAACCGGATCACGCAAAACTACAGCCAGTTTATGCGCTGCCCGGAGGCCGATGTCCCGGCTGATTTTCTGCATCAGAACGCCCATGAGCTGAGCGGGTTTAACTTCGTGGAGCAGATCTTCCCGCCCGCGCTGTGGGCGCGCAACATTCGTTTCGATCTGCACGGGTACGTGGCGCAGTGGACGCAGGAGCAGGCATTTTACAGCTCGTCTCGCACCCTGCTACTGGGCATGCGCTGGGCGGGATTTGGCCTGATGATGGATGCGCTGCTCGCCACCGCGCCAGACGATGTGCGCTTTCAGTTTATTACCCGTTACCCTGCGTTGCATAAGCTGATGGCCGCGCACGAAGGCCGACGCGTCAGCTCTTTTTTCGCCCCTCACCGCCTGGTGACGGTGCTGCTGGTGGACGAACGTCTGCCGGAGGCGCCGCTGTTCCCCACTCAGGCAGGCGATCAAAAGGCGTGGTTAACGGATGTCTCAACGCGGTTTTTATCGCGCTATGGCTACAGCGTCCGAACGTTGCTGCCGGTCTGTTCGCTGCACGCGGCGGAGTTTGGGCTGGAGAGCCAGGCGTATGCGCCAGAGGATTACCGTCTGGCCGCTACCGACACGCTGAATGCGCTGCGCAAAACCCCCACGCTCTGGAGTGCATGGGACGATCTTTCAGTGATTTATCATGGATGACATATCGTGAAATTAAAAAACCGAAGCCGACAGCGGCGGGCGCTGATCCCGCATCACTTCTCAAAAAGCTATCACATCAACGCGCCTCGGCTGAAAACCGTGCTGACCTTGTTCATCGCCTTTTTTCTCTGCCTGCTGGTCTTTGCGATTGTCTTTAATTTTTCGGAAACCACGCTGGCACGTGGGGTGCTGATCCCGGCGCAGGGCGATGTGGAAGTCCGCGCCAGAGAGTCCGGTACGCTTGTGGATTTTGCCGTACGGCCTGGCCAGTACGTGAAGGAAAACGATCCGCTGTTTACCGTGTCGCAGGACTATGGCGGCAAGCAGGGCTCGGTGGTGCAGTTTGACCGCCAGCAGATGGAAGCGGAGAAAAAGCGCAGCGAGCAGCGCATTCAGGCCATTGAGGACTCGATTGCGTCGTACCGCAAAAATCTGGCGCAGCAGCTGACGCTCACCGACAAGCAGATCGCCGTGTCCCGCGATAAGGTGAAGAAGTTGCGTGCGCTGCTTAAAAACAGCACCGATACCTATGAGGCGTGGAAATCCGTCTCCGGGAAGGGCTATGTCTCCAAAGTGGATCTCGATAAAAGCCACAACGATGTGCTCAATGCGCAGCTCAACCTGACGCTGGAGGAGAGCACTATCCTTGAACTTGAGGCACGCAAAACCAGCCTGACCGACAGTACCCAGTCGCAAATTGACTCTCTGAGCGAAGAGCAGCTGTACGTGAAAAACCGCATCAGCGAAATCGATCGCAACCTGTCCAGCCGGGGGAGTTCCACCATGGCCATGCTGGCCCCTTCGGATGGCTACGTGGTGGCGATTAACTTTCCGCTAGGCCGGGCCATTACGCAAAACAGCGAGGTGGTGGTGGTGATCCGTAAAAATACCGCGGCGACGATGGAGGGGTATCTGTATGTTCCGGCAACGGGGGTGGGACGCGTGGCGAAGGGCGATAAGGTCAAGCTGCGCTTCGACTCCTGGCCCGTGGATAAATACGGTTCCGTGGAGGCAACACTGTCCGATTTCTATGAGGTAAACATTGATGCCCATTCGGCGCTGATCCCGCTCCAGGAAGGGCAGAACTATTACCTGGCTAAAGTGCGCGTCCCCTCCTGGTTTACCGACCCGGACAAGAAAAAGCGCATGCTGATGGGCGGAATGACGGTGAACGCCGATATCGTTATCGATCGTAAGCCGCTTATCAATCTGCTGATCGCGCCGCTGGAAAGGGTGCGCAAGCGGTTTATCGATTGACCCGATTTCATCGATCATCGCCCTTTAGCCCACATTCTTAACGGCACCTTGGGGCTATTCTCCTTCTTATACCAACCGGAGGATAGCCCATGAACATTACGCAAATTCGCAATGCCACCCAACTGATCACTTACGCGGGAAAACGCTTTTTAATCGACCCAATGCTGGCGCCAAAAGGCACTTATCCGGGTTTTCCCGGCACGGCGCGGGCTGACATTCGCAACCCGATGGTCGAGCTTCCCGTTGACGTTCAAACGCTTCTGGATGCTGACGCAGTGATCGTTACCCATACTCATGCCGATCACTGGGATCAGTACGCCGTTGAGCTGATCGCCAAAGACAAGCTGATCTACGTGCAAAATGATAGCGATGCCGCGCTGCTGCGCAGCCAGGGATTTACCAACCTGACGATCATGACCGGGGAAACAACGTACGGTGATATCCGGATAGTGAAAACCCACGGCGGCCAGCACGGTACTGACCGCGCTTACGCCGTGCCGGAGCTGGCAGAGTTTCTGGGGGAAGCCTGCGGCGTGGTGTTCCGTCATCCCGATGAAAAGACGCTTTATATCGCAGGGGATACCATCTGGCGCGATGCGGTGGCGGCCGATCTGCAAAAGCACCAGCCGGATATCGTCGTGCTCAACGCCGGTTACGCTCATGTTATTGGGTTTGGGCCGATTATCATGGGGGAAGAAGATCTGCTTAACGTGCATTTCCTGCTGCCACAGGCCAAAATCGTGGCGACCCATATGGAAGCTCTTAACCATTGCCTGCTGACCCGCCGCGCGCTGCGCGAGTATGTTGATGCCAACGAGGCAGGTGACGCGGTGAGCATTCCCCAGGACGGCGAAACCGTTATATTCTGACTGTTAAAGGGGAAAGGAGAGACCGATGCCGCTTATTAACGTTGCCATTGTCGCGGTGGACGGGTTTAGCCCGTTCCACTACTCCGTCCCCTGCATCCTGTTTGGCGACACGGTATCCGGGGAAAAGCGCTTTAACGTCACGATCTGCGCTGAAAAACCGGGATTCCTGAACTCGAAAGACGGTTTTGCCCTGCATGCGACGCAGGATTTTTCCGCGATCGCATCGGCTGAAATTGTGGTTGTACCCTACTGGCAGCACGTTCTGGAGCGCCCGCCTCAGACGCTGCTCGACAGCCTGGTTCAGGCCAGAGACAACGGGGCGGAAATTGTTGGGCTGTGTCTGGGATCGTTTGTGCTGGGCTATGCGGGCATACTCAGCGGCAAACGGGCCGCCACCCACTGGGAGTTTGAACGCCAGTTCCAGTCGCTATTTCCGGACGTCCGACTGGATATCAACGCCCTCTACGTGGATGACGGCAATATGATTACCTCGGCGGGTACTGCCGCCGCGCTCGACTGCTGTTTGTACATCATCCGCCAGCGCTTTGGCAGCGTCGTCGCCAATCAGATTGCCCGCCGGATGATCGTCCCGCCGCACCGAGAGGGCGGGCAGGCGCAGTTTATTGCGCAACCTGTACCGAAAGATACCCGTGATGGGCGGATCAACTGTCTGATTGACTACCTTCAGCAGCATATTTCCGAACCACATAACCTGGACTCTCTTGCGGAAGTGGTGTCGATGAGCCGGCGCACGCTGACCCGCCATTTTTTCAAGGCGACGGGCATGAGCGTTGCCGACTGGCTTACCGCCGAGCGCCTGCGGCGCAGCCAGATCCTGCTGGAGTCCGGCAACCTGCCAATCGAAAACGTCGCCGGGCAGGTGGGTTTTTTATCAGCGGTGACGTATCGGCAGCAGTTTAAGGCGCGCTTTGGCGTCAGCCCGGCGGAGTGGCGCAAGACGTTTCGCGTTAAGCCGTTTGCAGCGAAAAATAATGCTGGCGCGATGGAATAAAAAGACGTGGGCGGCTTCTTTTCCTTTAAAGCTGGCGGCAATGGGTATGCATCAGACGGGTTACAAGCACTTCTCTTCCGGTTAAGATAATCCACGTTACTTTCCAGAAGAAAAGGTAGTGGCATGAGCAATATTGAAACGCAGTTACTTGAATCAGGTTTCACCGTAAAAGAATTAGCGTACCTGAACCGAAACATTAGCCGTTATGGTTCATCCCTGCTCGAGGTGGTGCTTGAGTTAGGTAAGCGATTTATCATGGTTCTGTGTATTACTGCGGCTGTGGCCCTGATTTTCCTGGCGCTTCTTTTTTTCGCTGAACATTATAATATTGTTTCCGGAGGCATTTCTCTTTTCATCGTATTGATTATTGTCTGGTTTTTTCAACCCCCGATCATTACCTACAAAGCCTGGCGCTTCAGAAAGAAATACATTAGTTCTGTCCAGACGCATTAGAAATTAAATCAAACGAGACTTTTGCAGAGACACCCCAGCCGACAATTTTCAGAGTGAGCGCTGCGCGATTCATTCCGTCGACCTTGCGGTAGAAATCCAGCGGGAGATAACGAAACAGACGCCATGATTCGGGTTTCCGGATGGCGCCAAATACCGTATAGACGCTTGCTGCCAGGCTTACGCTGTTGAATACTCCCAGTGCTGATTCACGTTTAAATCCCATAAACTGAGCGATATCCATGACGCCATCTGCCAGCATACCTTCGGAGTTTGGTTGATGTTGAAGCGTTCTGTTAATTTCTTTTGAAATGGCATTTGCACCATCCATAACCAGAATCGCTCCTGCAAGCGCACCCACTGGATTCATTGTCATCATTGCACCAACACCTGCAACAATCTGTAACCCTGAAAGCACAACCTTAATCGATGAGATAACGTAACCGACGACTTTGTTATTTTCTTTAACCAGTTCAATCTGAGCAAAAAGCTGAGCTGTACGGGAGCGAAGCATTCTGCTTTGCTCAAGAAGACTTTCGTTCTCAGCCCGGATTTTTTTCAGGCATTCCATGCACTCCTCTTCACTTCTGGCCGCCCGGGTAGCACTAAATTGTTGCATTACAAACTGCCGTATTTCATCCATAAATTTAATCCGTGCGAGTCCGTCGCTAAGATGTTGCCCTCCGACAATATTCGCAGTATTGATAAGCTTCCGGGCTTCAAGATTTATCATTGTTTCAGCCCATGCACGGGTGTTCTGACCAGGGAAAAGTGCAATATCCATTTTAATTTTCTCATCTGATAACCAACGTTTACAGATTATCCTGGCATCAGAAACTGGCAACAATAAATTGGATAATCTGTCGCGAGCGCAGAATTTGCCGAAGGTATATACCGACGGGAATCATCGTCGTTGATGGCAACCTTGAGAGTGGTGACTGGATAAAACGAGTGCAAGAAACATAGACTTACCCCAGCCTCTCCATCCTCGTCTCCCCCTCCGCCATCGACAGCTGATACAGCGAAAACGATCGGTGCTTCTCAATCAAATGCGCCAGCTCCGGCGAGTGGCTGGTGAGCCAGATCTGCGAGTAGCGGCTGGCCTCGGCAATCAGGCTTGCCAGGGCGGGCAGCATCTGCGGATGCAGGCTGTTTTCCGGTTCGTTGAGGGCGATGAAGGCGGGAGGGCGCGGGCTTAACAGCGCCACCGCCAGGCACAGAAAACGCAGCGTACCGTCGGAGAACTCTGCCGGTTCCAGCGGCCTGCTCAGCCCCTCGCGCTGCATCATCATGCGGAAGCGCCCGCCGGTGTTGTCGCTGTAAAACACGCAGCCGGGGAAGGCCTGGTCGAGAATGCGCATCAGCAGCAGCTCGTCGCCAATTTCGACAATGGTCTGAAACGCGGCGGCCAGGTTCGCGCCGTCGCTGGCCAGCACCGGGGAGCGAAAGCCCACCTGCGGCGCACGGATCGCCGAGCCGGATGAAACGGAAAACTCATGATAAAAGCGCCAGTTACGCAGGGACTCGCGCATCTGAGACACTTCGGGGTAGAGGTGCGGTTCACCGAGTTGACCGAACACCGATTCGTTCTCATACAGCGTACCGCTGTGGGTCACTTTTTCGTGATGCACGTTGTTCAGGAAAACCGCCTGATTCTTACGCTTCATCAGCTGTGACGACGGGCGACGGTGCTGTCCGCTAAGCCAGATAGATTCTTCTTTGATCACCGGATCGAGCTGAAACTGTGAGGGATAGGGCAGCTTTTCCACGAATCCGACCTGAAGCTCATATTCATAGGTTTCCGTTTCCACCGCCAGGTTCATGCGCCGCAGCTGGTCGCTGCGGGTTTTGCCCGCCCAGAACACTTTCAATATTCCCCCCTCGTTCGCCAGCGCCTGGGAGAATTGCCCCTGCGCCGCGCTGTGCATCAGGTAAATCGCTTTATAAATATTGGATTTTCCCGTTCCGTTGGGGCCGAACACGATGTTGAGCTGTTCCAGCTCAAGCGACATATCGCGAATCGAGCGGTAGTTCTGAATATGCAGATTTTTGATCATCGGGGGACTCCGCTGTGCACGCTTAACCTGTACAGAATTACAGTATTTTACGCTAAGCGCAAAAAAAAGACGACAGTGAGGGTGTCGTCTAAACGGGGTACAGCTTTGGGCCTCTGTGGGTCAATGGGGCCTTCGCTTCTTTCTTATCAGGTCACGGCCAGACGCAGACCCAAATCATCAGGATAGGGATCAAAGTAGTTTTGCGTCATCAGATACCGGTCAGGGTATTCAGCCAGATAATGCTTCAGCAGCGTCAGCGGCGCGAGGATCGGCAGCAGCCCGTCCCGGTAATGCAGGATCACATCACGCAGTTCTCCGCGCTGGCGGCTGTTAAGCTGGTTACGGAAATAGCCCTGAATGTGCATCAGCACATTCGTATGATTCTTCCGCGAAGCGGGTTTTTTCAGGATAGTCATTAGCTTTTCGCGATACGCCACGAAAAACGCTTCCAGATCGTCCCACTCGTGCAGCGATGCCACGAACGGGCCAATCTCACGATAGCCTGCCTGGTGGTGCGCCAGAAGCTGAAGCTTATAGCGGCTGTGAAAGTCCAGCAGAGCACGGCGCGTCAGGCCATTTTTACGCATGACGTTCAGTTCGTGGAGGGCGAATACGCGCTCGACAAAGTTTTCCCGCAGTACCGGATCGTGCAGGCGACCGTCTTCTTCGACGGGTAGCCATGGGTAGGTTTCAAGGAGGGCGGCGGTGAACAGCCCGACACCCTCCTTGCGGCCCCGGTTGCCGTTTTCGTCATACAGCCGCACGCGCTCCATGCCGCAGCTTGGCGATTTTGCACAGACGATAAAACCAGACAGATCGCCGATTTTCGGCAGATAATTGGCGGTAAATTCGGCCATTTTCTCGGTGACGTCATCGTGCGGCGCTTTGCTGAAACGCATTTCTGTCTCACCGCGGGTGGTCATCACCAGACGCAGCGCCGGACGTGGCGTAGGCAGGCCGATCGCCATTTCAGGGCACACCGGGCGAAACGTCACCCACTGAGCCAGCTCATCCATCACAAAGCCCATACGCTTATGCCCGCCGTCAAAGCGCACGGTGGAGCCGGTCAAACATCCGCTAATACCCAGCACAGGTTTTGTTGTCATGGTGTGCACCTCCCGATCGCATATCTAAAAGTTACACAACAATGCGTATTTGTCCAAGTATTGGCGGAGTTATTTTTAAATCATCTTTAAAATCAATGTTAATCAGCTGCCCTTGTAGGTCGAGTAACCGTACTGGCTGAGCAGAAGCGGGATGTGCAGTTTTTCATTGGTGCGGGTGACGGTAAACAGCACCGGCACTTCCGGGAAGAAGGATTCCAGTTTTTTGCCGTGGAAATAATCTGCGGTTTTGAAGGTCACTTTATACACGCCAGGCGCCATATCCTGATCCTGCGGATAGAGCGATTTGATGCGCCCGTCGTGGTCGGTTTTACCGCTCGCAATCGGCGTCCACTTGTCCTGCTCCTGTTTCTCCAGCGTGACGGCCACATCCGCTGGCGGCATACCGGTTTGCTGGTCCAGAACGTGGACGCTGAGGGTGCCTGCCGGGGCGCTGAACGCGGCAGGCGCGAAAGCCATTGCAGCCAGCATCATCAGAGGGAGTGTCTTTTTCATCGTGTTTTCCTGTTGAGTTATTGTTGACAGGAAAACGTTAGCACTCGCTGCGCGAAAAAATATTCAACTTTTCGTGAAGATTGCCACAGCAGAAAATAATCAGAGGATAATCACCTCAAGGGAAACCTGCTGCTGCCACTGCGCAACCTGCTTTTTCCGGGCGGCGGTAAGTTTACCGCTGGTGACCAGCAGCCATTTGCGGTCCGGGAAAATTTCCGGGACCAGCGCGGCAGGGGGAACCGGCAGTATGTCGATGCGGTGCCCCTGGCCGGTGCGCGTCAGGGCTTCAAGCCAGATCTCACACGGGTCGTTCAGATACCAGCCGCTGATGAGGATGTTATCGCCCGGCGCTTTTTTATCGCCCTCCAGGCAAAACGAGGTGTAGGCGATGAGGATGCCGTCGAGGATCTCACGCAGCGTCATGGCGGCGGCGACGTTGGCCGATATCTGGCTGCGCAACGGACGCAGCACGTGAGTGACCAGCTCTGGACGCGGGTATTCGCGCCCGGCGTCGTAAATCATCTGACGCAGGGATTCAATTTTCCCCTCCTGCAACTTTTGCAGCATGGCCTGTTGCAGGGTTTGCCAGTTATTGGCGCGGCGGGGCGCGGGGCGGTCCAGCAGTGATTTAACCTGACCGATGGGTACGCCTTTTTTTACCCAGTCGAGGATTTTCAGCGCCTGCTGAACGTCCTCATCGCTGTACAGGCGGTGACCGCCGTCCGTACGCTCGGGTTTGAGTAAACCATAGCGTCGCTGCCACGCCCGCAGCGTGGTGGCGGTGATGCCGCTGAGTCTGGCGAATTCGCCGATGGAGTAAGCCATGTCTGCATCCGATGAGAAGGAGTAGTCTCAATATACTACGAATATTCCCCGACGGGATGAAGCGCCGCACGGGTGCGCTACACTTAACGTCCAACCGCGTAAATGAAAGGAGTTCTCATGAGGCTATGGCCTGTAGTTACCGGTGTCGCCATTGCGCTGACGCTGGTTGCCTGTAAATCTCCCACGCCGCCGAAAGGTGTGCAGCCCATTACCGGCTTTGATGCCAGCCGCTATCTCGGCAAATGGTATGAAGTCGCCCGACTGGAAAACCGCTTCGAGCGCGGTCTGGAGCAGGTCACTGCGACGTACGGCAAGCGCAGCGACGGCGGTATCAGCGTACTGAACCGCGGTTACGATCCGGTGAAGAACAAATGGAATGAGAGCGAAGGGAAGGCGTACTTTACCGGCGAACCGACCACGGCAGCGCTGAAGGTATCGTTCTTCGGTCCGTTCTACGGCGGCTATAACGTGATCAAGCTGGACGATAAGTACCAGTACGCGCTGGTCAGCGGCCCGAACCGCGACTACCTGTGGATTTTATCGCGCACGCCGACCATTCCGGATGCGGTAAAACAGGACTACCTGAACACCGCGCGCGGTCTGGGCTTCCGGGTCGATCAGCTGGTGTGGGTGAAGCACTAACCTACTGATACGAAAAGGTGATGCTTGCCAGGGCGTTGGCCGAGCCGGGGACCAGCTCTCCGGTTCGGATGTACTGCGCCTGGAACGGCAGGGACAGCGTTTGTGCCGAGCTGGTGGTCTGGATGAAAAACTGTCCCGTCGTGCCAGCGGCCGAGCTGTCCGGCCCCATCATCAGCGGCCCGGTGCCGTTATAGAAAAACTGCACGCCAATGCCGGAGGCCGTGGAGTCTCCGGTCAGCGTCACGACCGACGAGGTATTTGACGGCGTGGTCTGATCGGTCATCACAGCGTTAACCGCCACGTTCTCATCGCAGGTCAGGCTGACGTTAAACTCGCCGGACGGCGAGGTGCTGCCCACGGCAGGCAGCGTGTGGATATCTATGTTGCCCAGGTCGACGTTGGCGCTTTTCGTGCCCACCGTGCAGCCGCTTGCCGTCACCGTGATGGTGGTCGGGTTGATGATCACCTGCGCGGTTTTCACTTCGTTGTTATACGCCGTCAGGATCGCCGCGTTAATGGTCGGGGTCTGGTATACGCCGGATTTCAGCGGAACGCCGGTCTTGATAAACGTCACCTTTGCCGACCAGCCCAGTCCGGTGGCGTACCCGTTTGTCCCGTCGGCCGGATAGCTCTGCGTAATGCCCGTCTGCATCGGGACATAGGTGGTGCCGTTATAATCTTTAAGCCCAAGAATGAAGCCGATGCCGGGCACGCCCGTTTCAAATACCCTGTAAGTTGCGCCATCGAGAATCACCGTGATGCCGGTGGCCGTTACGCTGCCGCTCGGCTCCAGCGTCCCTTTGGAGCAGGTAAAAACCAGGCCACACCAGAACACTTCCGAGACGCTCGCAGTGGCGCTCCATTCAGAGCCGATCGTCTTTCCAGGCACGATGGAATCTGCCGGGCCGGACCACGACATGGGCGTTGGCGAAAGGGTGATATCCGATGTCCAGGAGAGGGCAAAGGCCTGAGAGGTCATGAAAAACAGGGCTAAAAACAGTAAACGCATTATTGATACTCCGTCGTCCAGGTCGCCACTGCCGAAACGTCTCCGGCAGTGACTGGCGCACCCGTGGCGGCCAGTCGCGCATAGAAGGTCATTTTTACGCTCTCATCCCCCGCCGTGCCGTAGGCTGCGGTTTGGGTGTCCAGCGGGATAAGTACGCTGTCTTTATCCAGAATCTGCACCGCGACGCCGGTTGCGCCGCCGTCAGCGACTTTCAGAAGCTGCGGGTTTTCGTCATCCGGCGTACCGCTGAAGCGGATTTTCACGCCAGCAAAGGTGGGGCCGCACGCTTCAAAGGTGAGCGTGAAGGGCGTTTTGATATTGCTGACCGCCCCCGCCTCGCTAAATTGCTTTATGCCGAGGGTGCCCAGCGGCACGTTTTGCTCCTTTGAATCTTCCGAGACAATGCAGGTATTGCCGATCACATTGCCGGTCACGGAAACCAGGATGTCATAGCCGCGTACGGGGACAGTGATGAATATCAGCAGGATCAGGGGGAGAAACCGGATGGTTACTGACATGTGACCTCCTGGGAATAAAGCCCGGTGCGGGCGTGATAATTCTGCGAATTCAGCGCATAGCGGATCGTGCAGCGCTGGGTGCTGTTGCGTCCCCATACGGCATGCAATGTTCCCTTCGCTGACAGGCCGGTCAGATACACGCTGCCGCCATCGCCGACGATACCGCTGGCTTTGTCATCCGCTGACGAGACCAGCGTGCCGAAGGGCAGCACGTCTTTAGCGTGACGCACGATAAACATCGCTTTTGCCCCCTGACGCGTGGTGAGGGTGGCGCGAACCAGTGCCCCGTCGGTGGGGATTTTATTGGCGATGGCGTTCTCAAGTTCCACGTCATTGCCCACGGTGGTGACATCCAGCGCAACCTGATTAACGCGATATGGCGTGGCGTACGGGATCACCGCATAGCCCCGGCTGTCGGTTTTGATGCCCTTGTGGTTGAGCACGGCGACATGGCTGGCACCCGGGGCTTTCACCAGAATATTGGTGTTCCCGAGCGGCTGGCTCAGCGTCAGACCATCCTCATGCAGCACCGCCCCGCCGCTCATCCCGTAGCTGAGGTTGCGGGAGCCACCGGCGTAGCTGTAGCCCAGGTTATAGTCCCCCCACGCGCCCTCGTATTGCAGCGCGGCATCGCCGCCGTAGTGCTGCTGCGCGCTGTAGCGCTGGTTGACGCTATAGAAAAGGTTTTCCTGTCCCGGCAGATAGCCACTTAAACCGGTACTGGCGGTGGTGCCAGCGGGATCCGCATGGGTAGCGGTAAAACGGAGACGGGTCGACAGCGCCGGGTTACCCAGCGGCACCGACAGAGACAGCGCAAGGACATTGTCTTTCTTGTTGTCGTACAGGCTTGAGCTACGCTGGGCGCTGATGCCAAGCGACAGGTTACGAAACGTCGCGTTCCACGCGAACTGCAAACTTTGCGTGGTTTTTGACGTATTCCAGTAGGTTTGTTGATCCCATGACAGCGACAGCGCGCCGTATTCGCCCATCGGCTGCGACAACAGCAGCTGATTTTTTGCCTTACGCGACATATGCAGGTTGTAAACCGTGTCGTAGTGGGTGGTGACGGTGCCATCGTCTTCCACGGTCTGTTCTGGCGCTCCGCCCGCCATGCCTTTGTAGGTGGTATCGCTGAGGGTATAAAACCCTTGCGTTGAGTAACGCAGCGAGAAGAAATTGACCCGTGTACCGAAATCGTTCAGCAGCTTGCTGTACCGCAGGCGCACCGAATCACCGGTGTAGTGCTGATTATCAGCCAGCTGGCTCCGGGCATGGGTAAGGTCGAGGGAGTAGGCGCCAAAGCGCCCGAGATTCTGCCCGATACCGAAGGCCAGGCCGCTGTAGCGATCGGAAAACTGCGCCCCGCCATAAAACGTGAGGCCGTATCGCCAGCCCAGGAACAGCTCGCCCTGCGCGAAGGAGGGCGCGATCTGATTGCTCGCAGGGCGGTATTTCCCCGCCCCCAGGGCGTACTTCACCTGACCGTTACGCACCAGATTCGGCACGCTGGCAAAGGGCAGGGTGTATTGCATCTGGCTGCCGTCGCTCTCCTGAATGGTGACGGCGAGATCGCCGCCGGAAGAGGTCGGATAGAGATCTTTCAGCACAAACGCCCCCGGCGGAACGGAGGTTTGATAGATGACGTTACCGTTCTGGCGAACCGTCACCGTGGCATTGCTGCGCGCGATGCCGCGCACTTCAGGCGCGTAACCGCTCAGGCTGGCGGGCAACATATTGTCATCGGTCTTCAGGGCAATTCCACGCAGGCCAACGGCGTCAAACACCTGCGAGGAGGTGAACGTTTCACCGGCGTAAACCTGGGCACGCAGGGCGCGGATATCCCGCTGTAGCCAGGTCTGGACGTGGGTGAGTTCGTTACTCTCTTTGGTCCACGTGGTGAAATCACGCAGCCGCCACGCGCCCAGGTTGGCGCCGCTGTTGAGGCTCACAAACAGCTGTTGTTCCCGCGTGCGCGTCTCGCCCCGGTAGTCATTATTCGCGCCATTAACCACATAGTTCAGCCACGCGGCAGGAATGCCGGACTCCCAGCTTTCCGGGCTGACGTACCCGCGCGGCACAGCGCGCATCGCACTTTGCGGTACGGTGAAGTTGAGGGTAAGCGTCCTCTGGTCAAAATCAAACTGCGTATCAGTGAATGACTGGGTTAAAAAAATGCAGCGCTGCGCAGGCGGCAACTCACCCCCTTTAGCCTGACGGCTGTCGATGCCAAGTGCGGCGAATTGCGCAGGCGTCAGGCACGGCAGGGCTTCACCGGGCGTGTTTTCAGCGACGCGGAACGTGACGTTACCTGTGAACGCGAACTGGGTGTTGATATACACGTTAAGATTGTACTCGCCCGGCGGCAACGCGCTCCCGGCGTTGACCCAGGCCAGATCGGCGCTGTTGGCGCGCTCGCCGTTGAGAAACGCAGGGTTAAATTGCAGCTCGCTTTCGGCAGCCACGGCGTGCCGAATCACCAGGGCGATCACCGTGGCGCACAGGATTTTGGTTTTCATGTGGTCACGCCTTACTGTTTTTATTATTGGGATAACGTCGTGCGGGTGACGGGCGTCCAGGCCCCATAATCGTTAATCGTCTGGTAGCTCATGCTGCTCGCATGGCTGAAGGTGTCTGCCAGCGTTACGCTGGCTTTCGGTGGCACCATAACGGGCGGCACCGGCCTGCCATCAATTTTCAGGTTAATGGTGGTGAGGTAATACGGCGTTGGGTTGGTCAGCGTGACCTTCCCCGCGCGGCAGGCACCGGCAAGGTTTTTCCATGCCTCCCCTGCGCCATCCCTCAGCCCCTCCGGGCGATAAAAGACCTTGATGCGGTTGGCAGAGGCGAATTGCAGTGAATTGCCGGAACCGTTTTTCACCTGCTGTGGGATCGCTTTGACCGTCATCCAGTACAGCGTTTCGCGATCGGCTGGCAGGGCGTTGCCGCTGAACATGATTTTCACCGCGCTTTCGCTGGCGGGCTTCATGACGTACAACGGCGGTGTGATGACGAAGTCGTTGGTACGGCTCCCTTTCTCGTCTTCCATCCATGACTGGATCAGAAATGTGGCATCAGGATGGGTATTTCTTACCTGCATCATCGTCTGCGTCGTTGCGCCTGCGTAGATCAGCCGTGTTGCGCCTAACCCCACGCCGCCTGCGTACACGGCGGATGAACATAACGTGCCAGCCAGACAAATCCATGTGTTTACGCGCATTGTGCGTCTCCTGAAAGCTGAGTCAGACCCGGCCAGCAGACCGGGCCTTGAGATTACGAATAGGTCACGGTGTAGGTGGCGACCGCGCTGGCATCACCCGCCGTGGCGTTGCCCAGTGGGGAGTAATATTTCGCGCTGAAGTTCAGGGTGTTTTCCCCTGCACGCAGGGGGATCGCTGCTGCCGGTTCACCCAGCCTGACGACGTTGCCCTGTTCGTCATAAAGACGAATCGCGACATGCTGCGCCGAGGCGGCGCCGCCGTTTACTCCCGCGGCCAGACTATTCACATCGGTGCTGTCCGGCGTACCGGTGAAGGTGATAGCCACGGTCGTTGCGGCAATAGGGTTATCTTCCGTGGACGCGGAGGTATCGGCGATTTCGCAATCTTCCAGCGTGATGGAGAAGGCTTTTGCGGTACTGGCTTCACTGCCTGCGGCAGCCAGCGTGGCGGTACGCACTTCACCCATGTCGACGTCGATATTGGCGCTACCGGCGCTGATGGCACAGGCGGAGGTCACCACTTTACCGCTGAAGTTAACCGTGCCGCCGCTGGTGGTGGCGGCCAGTGCTGAGCCCGCTGGCAGCAGGGCGGCAATGGGCTTTGTTGAATAAATCAGATTTCGGGTAAGTCTCCCCCGTAGCGGGTTGTGTTTT